>JAJCZO010000417.1 GCA_029262355.1 Deltaproteobacteria bacterium | reverse complement strand
GCCGGCAGCAACAGCACCAACCCCACGTAAAAGAACGGGCCGACCATCGCGATCAGGACCGGCCAGATGGGGTGCATCTTCTGTGCGAGCACGCGAAACGACGTCCAGAGGAAGAGCACCATTGCGAATTGTACGACGGGGTAGATGTCCACGTAGTAGAGCGAGAGCTGTAGGTTGCCGAACGCCGTCCCTGCCAGCGCGGCCAAGATCAACACCTCGAACCTCTTACTCCCCAGCTGGCGAGCGCACTCGAACATCAGGACATAGCTCGCACCCGAGAGGAACGCGTTCACCCACGGAACGAGATCACGAGCCGGTACCGGGAAGGGGGAAGCCCATTCGGCGAATCGCAGGATCGAGGTCATCGTGAAGATCGTCAGCTGCCACCGCGCCATCTCGAGCTGTCCCTTCCACACGAAGATCGCGAATGCGGGAGAGTCGATGGAGATCGCTTTGACGGGCCAGAACCACCCCGCGGTGAGGAAGAGGACCGAAACGCAGATCACGGCCAGGATCGTCGTCCGGCTCGTCAGCGGTGGCCGTACGGCTCGCTCGGCCCATGGGAGGCGACTCGACCACACAGCCAACAGGGGGAAGAGAGCCACCGCGGCCCAGGAGAGGAGGCGCGCTCCCGGATGGCGATCTAGATGAGCATAGGCCCATGTGTGGGACAGCGCCGGCTCGAAGATGTGGAGACCCAGGTATGCGAGAGCGCCGAGTGTGATTGCCACGGCGATCGCACAGTGCACTCCCTTCGACAACGAAACGGGCGGCATCGACCACTTGGGCATATCGGATCACTCGGAATCGCACCAGTTCGGTGCCTCGACCCTCGCGTCGGGCTCGAAGGGCCGAGCGTCCGTGTCTCCGGGGAACGAGGGACCTACGGAGCCCGATGGCCTATGCTGCCTTGCCGGATTGGGTGCCCTGATCTAAGCTTTCGGCACCGGAGCTTGCTCTCGAGTTCCTGCGCCACGCTCATGACGCCCAGCTTCTCCGCCGCCGTGTTCGCCCTGACGTACTCGATCGTCCGGGAACGCTGTGCGGGCGCAGAGGAGGGTTCTACTCGGCTTCTGAACCGTGTCGCGACGTACATCCTCGGCTGTCACTCTCGACTTCCCGATTTCATGCGAGTGCCTCTTCGTCTCGCGACGATCGGACTCGACGGGTCGACGTTGCTGACGACGGGAAGACCGCTGCATCTCCTGTCTCATGAAGAACGGTGGAGGCGGATCGAGCGCTGGCGCGCTTCTCGTTTCAGCCCGCTGCGAAACGTGCTCCGCTTCTACGAGGGGCTCGCAGTCTTCGGTTGGTACGGTGAGGTGCACGAAGATGGCGCCTGAGGCAGCCTCGACTTCGTACCGCAATGGTGGGGCAGAAACCGTGGTCTTGGGGTCGGGCCCGGGTGGGGCGGTCACGGCCTGCCTTCTCGCGGAGGCCGGGCGCGACGTGCTCTTGGTAGAAGAAGGTCCGAGTCTCGCTCTCGGTGACACCGAGTCCTTCTCGCGTGACGAGATGCGCCGGAAGTACCGCAACGGTGGAGTCACGGTCGCCTTGGGAAACCCCTCCATCGCGTATGCCGAGGGGAGGTGTCTCGGAGGCGGAAGTGAGGTCAACAGTGGTCTCTACCATCGAACGCCTCCGGAGGTTCTCGATCGTTGGCAGACGGAGTTCGGACTGCGCGACGCGACCGAGGCGGATCTCGCGCCACATTTCGAGGCGTGCGAACGCGACCTCAACGTATCCCTGCTTCCGGCAGAGGCGCCGCCGGCCTCACTTCGACTGCACAGCGGCGCTGAGCATCTCGGGTGGCGGTCGATCGAGGTGCCCCGCTGGTATCGCTATGACGCCGGCGGGCAAGCGCGCCGTCAATCGATGACGGAGACCTACCTGCCGAGGGCGGTCCAGGCCGGTTGTCGCATCGTGCCGCAGACGCGAGCACGGGTCATCCGCCGGGAAGCAGGGCAGTTCAAGATTCACTGCTCACAGGACACGGCCGACGGTGGGCAACGCCAGGCCGAGTTCGTTGCGAAGACCCTGGTCGTCGCATGTGGAGCCGTTCAGACCCCGGCGCTGCTCCGACGCAGTGGGATTCGGGACAACATTGGCCGGACCTTGCACTTCCATCCTACGATCAAGGTCGTGGCGCGGTTTCCCGAGGTCGTGAATCACGCCGGGATGGGCGTGCCGGTGCATCAGGTGAAGGAGTTCTCTCCGCGGATCGGCTTGGGGTGTGCGATCAGCCAGCCGCCCCACCTGGCTCTCGCGATGCTCGATCATCCCGAGGCATTGGCCGAAGTCCTCGCCGACTGGCAACACTGTGCCGTGTACTACGCCATGACGCTCGGCGGGGCCGGCTCGGTAACGCCGCTCCCGGTGTTCGCGGATCCGCTCGTGCGGTTTGGTCTCTCCGCAGGGGACATGGGCGATCTGGCGACTGGCCTGCGCCGGCTGTGTGAGTGTTTGCTAGCGGCGGGAGCCGACCTGCTCTTCCCGACGGTGCGCGGCCTCGGGCCGATCGCGTGCGAGGCGGATCTTGCGAAGATCCCGCCGGCCCTGTCGCCGGGAGCCACCAGTCTGATGACGATTCACGCGTTCTCGAGTTGTCCGATGGGAGAAGACGCAGCGCGCACCGCGACCGACTCTTTCGGCCGCGTACGGGATGTGCCCGGGCTCCGAATCGCAGACGCTTCGATTCTCTGCTCACCGCCCGGAGTGAATCCGCAGGGCTCCGTGATGGCCTTCGCGCGACGAAACGCCCTCGCGCTCTTGGAGGGACGGGGTTGAGCCTCGACGGGCGGTCCGTGGTCATCACGGGGGCGGCGGGTTGGCTCGGGCAAGGTGTGCTCGCTGCTTTGCTGCATGGCCTGCCGGATCATCCTGCGTTCGCGCAGCCGCCCCAGCGGCTCGAGATCAGAGCCCTCGTGCTTCCTGATCAGGAACTTCCGGGCGACCTGGGCGCCGAAGACGTCGAGATCGTTCGGGGAGATCTCAGGCGACCGGCGGATTGCGTACGCCTGTGCGAAGGGCTGGAGGGCGGGCTGTTGATCCACCTCGCCGGCCTCATCCATCCCGGCCGCATCCGAGAACTCTACGAAGTCAATGTCGAGGGGGCGCGCCACGTCATCGAGGCGGCTGCAAGCGCTGGGTTCGAGCGGGCGGTCGTGATGTCGTCGAACTCGCCGGTCGGGTGCAACCCGCATCCCGACCATCTGTTCGACGAGGAGTCTCCCTACCGGCCCTACATGCACTATGGCCGTTCGAAGCAGCAGCTCGAGGCGGTGGTCGCCGAGGTCCACGCCGCCGGCCGGATCGAGACCGTGGTCGTCCGCGCGCCCTGGTTCTACGGTCCGCGCCAGCCAGCGCGTCAGACCGCGTTCTTCACGATGATTCGCGACGGCAAGGCTCCGATCCTCGGCTCCGGCGAGAATCGTCGGTCGATGTCGTACATCGACAACTTGGCCCAGGGTATTCTGCTCGCGGCGACCGTTTCGCGAGCGGCGGGCAACACCTATTGGATCGCGGATGAGCGGCCCTACTCGATGAACGAGATCGTGGATACGGTAGAACACCTCCTCGAGACCGAATTCGGACGAGGCTGCGCCCACCGACGCTTGCGGCTCCCCTACGTCACGGGAGAGGTTGCCGGGCTAGCGGACTGGGCCTTGCAAGGACTCGGCTTCTATCAGCAGAAGATCCACGTGCTCTCTGAGATGAACAAGACGATTGCATGCTCCGTGGAGCGAGCCCGGCGAGAGCTTGGGTACGACCCCAAGGTTGCCCTGGAAGAAGGCATGCGGCGAAGTCTTCGCTGGCTAGAAGATCACGACGGTCTTCCCAGGTAGGTGAGTGGAATGCGCCATCTCGTCACTGGGGGGTCCGGTTTTCTCGGCCATTTGATCGCACGCAGACTGCTCGAGCGCGGGGAGGAAGTCCGCGTGCTCGATGTCTGGCGCGATCCGGAGATGTCGTCGGAGATCGAGTTCGTCGAGTGCGACATCCGTTCACGAGATGGGGTCGCGCGCGCAATGTCGGGCATCGACATCGTGCACCACAACGTCGCGCTCGTTCCTCTCACGAAGTCCGGAGCCGGCTTCTGGGCGGTCAACGTCGACGGATCGCGGATCGCGGCCGAGTGTGCCGTCGAGGCGGGTGTCGATGCCTTCATCCATATGAGCTCGAGCGCGCTCTACGGCGTTCCTGAGCAGATTCCGATCACCGAGCAGACGCCGACTCTGCCTTGTGAGATCTACGGCCGGGCGAAGCTCGCGGGAGAGAACGAGGTGCGGCGGATCTGTGATGCCGCGGGGGCGACCCTGGTGTCCATTCGCCCGCGGACGATCTTGGGAGAGGGCCGCCTCGGCATTTTCCAGATCCTCTTCGAGTGGATCCAAGCGAACCGAAACGTATACGTGATCGGCTCCGGCGACGTCGACTTCCAGTTTCTGCACGCGCACGACTTGATGGACTTCTACCTGCTCGCGCTCGATGCCGAGAAGCCCGGGATCTACAATGTGGGGACGAACCGCTACGGGACACTGCGCGGGGCTCTCGAAGAACTCATCGAGTACGCGGCGACCACGTCACTCGTGAAGAGCCTGCCCGAGCGGTCGACGATCCTCGCGCTTCGCGTTCTGGACGCCCTGCGGTTGTCGCCGCTCGCGCCCTGGCACTACCTCACGTACCACAAGGCCTTCGCGTTCGACGTGGAGCCTCTTCTCGAGATGGGCTGGCAGCCGCGCTACTCCAATGCCGAGATGCTCCGCGAGAGCTATGATTGGTATCGTGCTCACTCCAACGACGGCGCTTCCGGCGATGGCTCGTCCCCGCATCGCAAGGCGGTGCCTCAACGGCTTCTTGGTCTGCTGAAGAGGCTCTCCTGACATCGATGAACGCCTTGATCCGCCTGATCCGGCCCACGCATTGGACGAAGAATCTCGCAGCATTCGCCGGAGCGATCTTCGGTGGGAGGATCGGACAGCCTTGGGCCCTCGCGACCGACTTCTGCGTCTTCGTCGTGTTCTCGATGGCGAGCAGCGCCGTCTACATTCTCAACGACCTCTGTGACGTCGAATACGACCGGGTGCACCCGACGAAACGCTTCCGTCCCATCGCCTCGGGCGAAGTGAGCAGGGGCACCGCGGCGGCCATTGGGGCGGTTCTCGCGGCTCTGTCGATCCTGGGCAGCTACTTTTTGGGGCTCGGCACATGGCTTTGCGTGCTCGGGTACCTCTCGATGAACGCTCTGTACTCGATCCGCCTGAAGCATGTCCTGCTGGTCGATGTGATCTGCATCGCGATCGGCTTCGCGCTTCGCGTGCTCGCTGGGGTGTATGCCCTCGGCGATCTTCCCACGGCGTGGATCGTGATCTGCGCGTTCTTCCTGGCCCTCTTTCTTGCGTTCGGAAAACGTCGCGCCGAGCTGGGAGAGGCGAGCGATGACATCGAATCCCGTCCGGTCCTGAACCGATATGATGCGAGATTCCTCGATTCCCTTCTCGACGGAAGCGCGACGACCGCCATTCTCACGTATGCGCTCTTCACCGCGAGCTCGGGCAAGAACCCATCGCTGATCGTGACGACGCCGATCGTGTATTTCGCGGTCACCTACTACCGCCGGCTCCTGCAGACTTCGAGCGAGGGGGCTCAACCCGAACAGATCCTTCTGAACGACCGCGTGATCCAGGGCTGTGTGGTGGCCTGGCTCCTCACCTTCATCATCATCTGGTACGGCGACCTGCGCTTCTTCGGCTAAGTCGGGCCGATGTTCTCAAGGCGCTTCGAGCGCCGAGGCGAGCGCCTTCGCCCAATCCCCGGTTCGGGCGGGCTCGGGGTGGGTCGCGTCCCACATCGGGAGGTCCGCGTCGTGGAGGTCGATGAACCGAACCGACGGAAGCGACCGCATCTGACGTAGGATCGGATCGAGCTGATTTCGGTAGTCGTCGTAATAGGGGAGGCCGTCCCGAACCCAAGAGGGGACGGGCATGCCGACCAGCCGCAGACGGACGTCGTTGTCGCCCGCCCACCTCACCAGGGCACTGAGTTCCTCGAACTGAGCTGCTGCGAGTGCGGTGCCCTTGGCGGTGGTGAAGTATCGCAGCATCGAGAGGTTCATCTGCCGGTTCTCCTCGGAGTCTGCGCGCGGGAACAGCATGGCGAGGGGCGGACGACTCTTGCCGAGGAGGTCGGTGTCGAGCGACCCGTTGCGCAGCGCGACGAGCAGGAAGTTGCGGGTCCCAGAGACAATCCTTGCGAGGTCGTCGCGCCAGGCGTCGACCAGGGCCAGGGGCCTCCGGAGCAGCGTCACCGTCCGCAACGCGAGCCCTGTCCACCGCGGGTCGATCTCGTCGTCGAGCTCGCGAAAGGACCCGGACCGTCGGATCTCGTGCGCGACCCCGGCCTCCCGCCGCATGTAAATGGAACCCGCGCTCGGGAAGCTCGTGAAGATCACGGACACGACGAAGGTCGTTCGCGGCCGGTGCTCCTCGGGCATGATCGACCACGCCATCTGAACCAGCTTTCGGATCTCATCACTCCTCATGCTGGCCGTCGCGAGATTGTGGACTCGAACGCCGGGCATTCGCCGTTCCACCTCGTCGGGTCGGAATCCGAGGAGCGCGTTCGACGGCCCCACGATGATGACCTGTTCATCGTCCTGGAATCCGCTCTCCAGCGAGAGGTTTACCGCAGATTGGAACTGGTCCCGAAAGAGGGAGTTCTCATGGTCGATCGTGTCGACGCGAGCCTGGATCGGGTAGAGCCATAGCGAGACGCCCAGGAGGGCGACGTGACAGAGCGCCAGAACGGCCACGAGCTTGGCGACTTGTTTGACGAGGATCTTCAACGATCAGAATGGGACGTAGACGAAGGTCGGTACCCCCGTCGTGTTCATGAGAATGAGGAGAAGAATCGCATAGGCCTTGATGCCGACCCACACGGGCCGTGCCGCGTCGCCCTGCGTGATGCGTTGGAAGGTCACTCGCGCCCCGGCCGACGCGCTCCGGGCGCGCCCTCCAGTCTCCAGGATCACCGCCGCGAACACCGCCGCAACGAGAAATGCGACCACGGCCCCGAGCGGGTTCTGAACCACATGGCCGAACGTTCGAGGGGTCATCCAGAAGCACATCAGTGCCGTCGCGAAGTACGTGAACACAAGCCCTCGGCAGAGCGCCGCGTACGGGCCGTTGGCGCGCAGTCGACCGAAGGCCTGCTTGCCGAGGAGGCGACGGCCTTCGATCTCGTAGAGCTTGTTCAGGCTGACTCCGCTTCCCAGGAACAGGCCGTACACGAAGAAGATCGGTGTCGAGCCGTGCCAGATTCCCATCGTGGCGAAGGTAACGAAGTAGGCGACGACTCCAAGGTATGGCGTCGCGCGCCTGGTGCCCCAGCGGGACACGAGGGCCTTCGTTGCGGGATTGAACACGTAGAACTTGAACCAGTTGGACAGCGTGATGTGCCAGCGCGACCAGAACTCCAAGAAGTTGCCGGAGGCGAAGGGCCGATCGAAGTTCTCGGGCAGCCGGAATCCATAGAGGGTACCCAGGCCGATGACCACATCCATGTAGCCCGCGAAATTGTAGTACATGTACAGAGTGTAAGAGGCGGCAGCCCCGCCCAGGATCGTGCCTAGGCGAAGTGTGCCGGCGCCGGAGAGGGGAAGTGCGGCAAGAAACTCGTGCAAGTCGACGAGGAAGCCCGAGAGAAGTGCGAGCTTGAAGTAGCCGGTCGCGATTCGTGAGAACGCATCCCAGACCAGGCCCGTCGACATCGGCGGATTGGCGAGGTGACTCTCCTGTTCGAGAAATTCCTCGTAGCGCTGGATGGGGCCGCTCAGCCAGGAAAGAAACGAGCAGCAGTAGTTCAAGAAGAGGAGGAAGGGCACCGGTGTTCGAATCGCGCCATTGTATCCGTCGACGAGGAGGTGGAGGACGCGAAAGAGGACGTAGGACAGCCCCACCACGCTGTAGGGCTCGAGCAGGGGGGGCAGGAAATCGACGACGGAGTAGCCCTTGAAGAACACGAACGCGCCGACCGTGATCACGATCGACGCGACCGTCAGGGGCCTGCTTTGGCGAGCCTGCGCCACCCGTACGAAGACGAACCCGCAGACGAGAAACACGGCCATGGGCACGAGCAAGGTCGGGCTCGCCACGAGAACGGCCATGAAGACGGCGTTCGAGGCGGCCAGGACCCATCTTCGTGCGCGCAGGCTCGGCGCGAGGTGGAACGCGAGGAGCGACAGCGCGACGAAGACGAAAAACTCGACGGAGGTGAAGTACATCTCGGCGTCAGGTCTGCGCGCAGGGCTCGGCGAGAATCAGATACGACTCTCCGCGGCGGGCAGGGCGACCGCGCGCGGCGGCTCAGCGAGCTGGCGTTTCATCAGATCGTTGATCTCGCTCTGGCTGCTCCGCATTCGGTCGAAGCCGTACCCCTGGTCGTAGAGGTACGCCATGTGCCACAGGCTGGTATCGGCGTCCACCAGAACGCTCTGGTCGATTTCGAGGAACATCTCCAGCTTGATCTGCGCCGCGCGCTCGTGATCCATCGTCGCATGGGCCCACTTGGCGCCCATGCCGACAAGGCCGTACTCTTCGCGTTTCTCGTGAACCATGGTGTTCGCGAGGTAGTAGAACTCCTTTAGGGAGTAGTAACGAACGCCGTGGTCCTTGATGAAGTCGATGTTCTCGCGGATCGTAGACTCATCTTCACCGGGGAATCCGAGGACGAAGGCAGCGAGGTAGTTGATGTCGTACTTGTTGAGGAGTTCGACGCCGGTGGCGAAGGCCTTTCGGGTCGCGCGCTTGTTCATGTTCTTGAGAACGCGATCACTCGCCGACTCGATTCCGAGGTAGACCCCTCGGCATCCCGACTCCTTCATGAGCCGAATGATGCTCTCGTCCGCGTACTGCACGCGAAGGAAGGAGAACCACTCGAAGTCGTACTCGCAGAAGATCCGCAACAACTCCTCGAACCGATGCGGCGGGACGTTGAAGGTGTCGTCGATGAAGATGATGTTTTCGAGCCCCGGAATGCGCGTCGCCGCGTCGAGATGGGAGCGGACATGGTCGGCGTCGATCGTCTTCCAACCCCGCGCCGTCGTTGGGTAGGAGCAGAACGCGCAGGCGAACGGACAGCCGGACGCGGTCCGGATCTGAATCGTCTTGTTGAGGAACGGCATCTCGACCCGATCCCACTCGGGCGGCACCTCGTCGAGAATCGGATCATGCCACTGGGTCTCGTTCGCGGAATACGGGCCATCCGCGAGACGCCCCGAGATGTGGCAGAGATTCTTGACCTGATCGAGGCTGCCGCGGTCGCGGTGCGCCAGGGTCAGGTCCCGCAGATCGGGCTCGGAGTTGAACGAGTGGACGAAGTAGCGGATGCCGTGCTTCCGCATCGGCTTCTCGGGGCCGTGCAGCTGGTCCTCGGATGCTTGGGTGTTCGCGAAGGCCCCGCCGACGACGATATCCATGTCGGGGTCGTGGCGTCGCAGCGTCTTGGTGACGCGCCCGACTTCCTTCCATGAGAGGTAGAAGGTGCTGGAGAGGCCCACGAGCGGCGGCCGAGGCGAGGAGTCGTAGGCCTCGCAGAACCAGTCCCACTCGGAGTCGATGTTGTTGATGAGACGGACGCGGATCCCGAACTGCGCGAGGTAGATCGCGATATGAGGGCCACTCATCGCAGGCAGGTTCCAGATGTTGAGCATGTCGCGCCGCTCGGAGTATGTCCCCTCGCTGTAGAACTTGCCGAAGTTCTGATGGTTCATGTAGTCGAGGTGGCCTCGGAACTTCCCCTCGTAGTGAACCATGCGCGGATAGACCAGGGACTTGTAGAGCTCGAGCCTGTCGACCGGCAGGTCGGCGTATCCCTCGTGGTCGACGACGTTGGACTGGCTGACCAGCAGTAGGTCTAGCTGACTCATGATCGGTTCGGGTCTCTCTGCCCCGCGGAGACGGGCGGATGGTTCCATCGAGGCGATGGCTCGTTCGGCGTCCGTACCAATAGCACCGGGGCGAATCCCGGGGAAGACGGAAGTCCAAGAGGCAGAAACCTCGGCGGAGCCCCGGAAGGGCCCGAATTTGCTGGCCGAGCCAAGGTCTCAGTCGGGCAGCTTGCCCTTCAGGAGGGCGATGAACTCTCCGATGTTCGCGAGATTGCCAACCTCGGTAGTGGTGAACTTCACCGCGAAGCTTCGCTCCACCGCAACGATGAGATTGATGTGATTCAACGAGTCCCACTCCTCGACTTCCGCGGCGGTCATCTCGTCGTGGATCTCGATCGTGTCGTCGTCGAAGATCTCGTGAAAGATCTCGGTGAGCCTAGCCCGCAGTTCGGAGTCGTCGATCATATCGCCAAAGCAGCCTACGCCATCTCCTTCAAGGGGACCGTCCCGGGTAGGTACGTCGAAACGGCGAGTCGCCATTCGGTTCGGCCGTCCGCCGTCTCGCCAACCCGATCGAATCCGAACTGTTTGAAGAAATCGCGGACCATCAGGTTCTTCGGCGTCGGGATGTAGGTTCCATCCACCCGAGCATACCCACGTTCTTTCGCCAGGGCCACGACCCGGTTCATGGCGTACTGTTCCACGCCCCGGCCGAGGACTCGACAGCTCATGAGCCAGGTGTCGACCTCCAGGGCCTGCTCGGCGGTTCGCAGGATGATCACCGAGATGAGCCCGTTGTCGCCGAACTTGTCCGCGAGCTGAAGGTAGAAACCGAGCAGCGAGCCTTGTCCTCGCATGATGGCCTCGCACTCGGCCATCCCATGGCGCCGGGTGGTCAAGTTGAATTGGTTACTTCGTTGGAGCAGCTGCGCGACTCGAGGTATCGCGAAGGCGTCGAACGGGCGCATCGCGATCTGCATGTCCAGCGACTCGAGATAGGCCGACAGATCGGTGAATCCCGAGCGAGCTTCTACGCGCGAGGCGTTCTGGCGATACAGGTCCGAACGTCGCCGGTCCTCCTGCGAGAAGGAGCTCGTCTCGAAGGGATTCAGCTCGCACAAGAACCGTACGTAGTCGGCCGCGTCCTCGGGTAGCTCGGGCACGATGACGTCTGGCAGGGTCTCTCGAACCAGCTCCCGTTCGAACGGGTTGTCATCGAGGAACAAAATGGAGTCGAGCCCGATGTTCAGCGTCTCGGCGATCTGCCGGATATTGTCGGGCTTGGGCTGCCAGTTCACCGAGAAGATCGCGATGTCCGCCTCGCGCAGAACCATGTCGGGGTGCTCACGAAAGGCCCGAAGCGCGGTCTCGTGCTCGTTCTTGCTGCACACGGCGAGGATGAGGCCGCGTCTCTTCAGCTCGAGAAGGAACTGTTGCAGGCGGTGGTGCGGTTCCCCATGGCCGAACCTGTCCAACTCGATGCCTTCGATACCGTCGTCGCCGATCACGCCGGACCACAAGGTCCCATCGAGGTCGGTGACCACGCACTTCACCCCTCGGCCCGATTGCGACAGCACGATGTCGACGACGTTCTGGGCCACGAGGGGCAGATGCTCCAAGGCACAAAATGTCTTGGCGAGGGTCCAGAGCCGCTCATCGAGCCAGTGTCGAAGCCCCTCTCGAGTGGCCAGCGCGGCGACGTCGTTGACGAGCACCCGGCTCCTGCGGCGAGCCTGGTCGGCGATCTCGAGGTTCAGACGAGCTGCCTGCGAGGTGAAGGCCTCGGGCACTTTCTGGTCGAAGTTCCCGAAGGGTCTTTCGTATGGGGGCGCGAAGTTGCTCTGGAGGATGACCGCTGGGCAACGGCTTGCCAGGAGGTCGTGAAGCTCGCCGATCTCCGCGGCGACTCGGTCCGCGAAATGGATACGATCTTCGACTTCGCGTGCGTATCTCTGGCGCAGCGCGTTCACCGACGGGAGCAGGAGGACGACCTCGGGATCGAACTCGAACAAGCGAGACTTCGGGTTGAACACCTCGATCTCGGTCGAGTCGTATTCCGCGAGATAGATCTCCGCGCGGACGGCGTCGCGTGCAAAGAGAACCTGAAGCAGGGGGACCAGTTGCGGAACCGCGGCATCCGAGAGGATCGCCAGGCGCAGCGCGCGGGGGCAGCTCGACGCATCCAGGCGTTTGCTCGCGCGAAGAAGGGAGCGATAGTCGAGGTGTGACGCGTCCGAGCTCAGCATCCGAGTGCTCGTTGGAGTGGTGGAAGAAAACTCATTCGAGCAGCCCGACCTGTACCTTCGCCTTTGCGGCTACCCGCGTGCGAGTCGAATTCGTCAGTTTGAGTCCCATGACGACGACGCGGACCGAGGGGACGACCTGGGTGACCGTCGCTTCGATGTCGATCTCGTCACCCAGGTGGCACGGCGTCTTGAATCGAGTGTCGACGGAGTGCAGGAGAACCCGTCCGCCAGGGAAGTGGACGCCGACGAAGTGCGAGATGAAACCGTTCAGAATCGAGCCATGCATGACCTTTTCGGGGAAGCCGAGCCGTTGCGCGAACTCGTCTTCCGTATGCAGAGGGTTGGTGTCGTGAAAGGTTTCGAGGAACCGTTCGTAGACGTCTTGCGAGATGACGTACTGGCAGCTCGTCTGGTCCCCTTCGCGGATGTCCTCCAAGGCCACGGACTGCATGGACGCTAGAGTTAGCGCAAGCACTGTGGCGCCGTCCACCGGCGCCGGCGGAACGCGAGAAGGAGACGCAGTGCCTTTCACGTTGCCTTCCGTCACGGGGTTGGTGACACGCCCGCTGGTGGGCGGTCCCGTTACTCGACGTACCCGAGCTCTCGCAGCCTCTGGCGGGTCTTCTCGTCGAGGGGTTCCTGGGCGACCGCCGGCTCGCTCGAAGCGGCCGCTCGCTGGTGGACGCGCAGGGCCGCGGAGAGTTCCTGTGCGACGGGGGCGTCGGTCCCCGCGCGGCTCGTTTGCTCGTGGGGATCGTTGGGGAGGTAGAGTCGGTGCCGCTGTGGCGCGTCGGGGTTTTGGGGGTTGCGGAGCTCGATCAGTTTTCCCGCCGGCCCCATTACGGCCGTGTGCTGCCGACCTGTCCGGGGGCCCTCGGCGAATAGGAAGCGGTCGACGTCCCACGAGCCGGTCTCCAGAAGAGGCGTCAAGTCGAGCCCGTCCAGGTCGGCCCGTGGTTCGAGGCCGAACCGTGAGATGATCGTAGGCGCGATGTCGACGAGACTCACGGGTTCGTCCACGGCGGCCTGTCCGCGGTGGAGCCCCGGCTCGTACCAGAGCAGGGGGACCTGTAAGAGCTCCCCGTGCAGCGTGTGCCCATGTGCCGCTCCGCGCGCAGTATGCTGCCAGAACTCTTCGCCGTGATCACTCGTCACGACGATGGCCGTGTCGTCGGCGAGTCCCATGGCGGAGAGGCCGTCGAGCAGTGCGCCCACCATCGCGTCCGCGCGCGCGATGCCGCCATCGTAGAGCGCGAGAACGTATTCCTTCTCTTCGGCGTCGAGCTTGGGGCGGCCGGTGTGCACCATGTTGTGGAGGCGGGTTCGTTCCTCCTTCGTCCCGCCCGCGTACAGGCCCGCGAGTCGACCCGGCTCGATGCTTTCGGCATAGCGCCGGTCGTTGTACGGGGAGTGCGCTGAGTACGTGTGGAAGAAGAAGAAGAACGGTTCGTCGCGGTGGGCGTCGATCCACTCGAGCGCGGCCCGTACGCCGGCACGCTCCTGAAAGCTCTCGAAGCCATCACTCGCGCCGAGCTCGTCGGAGACGAATCCGCCGCCCACGACGGCGCCGGTCCGGTGACCCTTGCTTGCGAACATTTCGGCAAGCAGCGTGGACGCTTTGTAGAGGCGGCGGTCGGTCGCGTCGGGAGCGATCGAAGTCGGGTAGAGCCCGGTCAGCATCGACGCGTGTGCGGGAAGCGTCCACGACGAAGTGGAGTACGCCTTGCGAAAGGTCACGGCATGCTTCGCCAGTCGCTCGAGGGTCGGCGTATTCGCGCGGTCGTGGCCGTACAACGACATGCGCGCTGGCGTCATCGTGTCCAGCGAGATGAGAAGCAGGTTCTGCGGACGAGGCGGCGGCGGATCGGGGCAGCCGGTGGCGACCCATGCGACCACCGACAGGACAATCGCGCGTAGAGCAGCACCCGGCATTGCGACGATGCTGCAATCGGACCACGCCTCGGTCAACCCACGGTGGTCAGGGAAGTGTGAAACTTCGAGTGTTCAGGAGTTGGCCGGTGGTCCGCTACACTGGCTCGATGCGTTGGTCTCGTTCTCCCTGGGTTCTCTTGCTGCCGCTCGCGGCCGCGCTGGCGGCCCCGATAGGGGTCGCGCGAACGATCCAGGCATACGGGGTGAACGTGCCGGTGCAGGACCAGTGGCGGTTCGCCCACGAGGTGGTCGCCTACGTGAATGGCCGGTACGACCTGGCCACGCTGTGGGCGCCGTTCGGGCCGCACCGGATCGTCTTCCCGAAGGCCGTCATGCTGACCTTGGCCGGTTGGACCGACTGGGACACGCGCGCCGAGATGTGGTTCGACTTCGTAGTCGTCATCGCCTGCGTCGGGCTGTTGGCCGATCTCGCCCGCCAGACGCTGCGCCACCGCGCTCCGCACGCGTGGCCCTGGCTCGTGCCACTGATGTCGACGAGCCTGTTTACGCTCGGGGCGTGGCACGGGTGGACGCTCGGCTGGATGATGAACCTGTATCTCGCGGTCTTCGGCGGCATCGTTTCCGCGTGGGGGCTCGGGCGGTTCGGTGCGACGGCCGCCGGGGGCGGCGTGTGCGTCGTAGGCGGCGTGATCGCCGCCTACTCGTACCTCGGTGCGATGCCGCTACTCGTCCTGGCGCCGCTCGCGCTTGCTCTTCATCCGACTGAAGGGCGCGGGCGGGCGGCTGGCGCGGGGACGATCGTCGCCGCCGCGCTGGCGATCGCGCTGTATCTCGTTGACTACCCGACGGGTGCCACAGCGGGCAGCCTCTCCGGCGATGGTCTCTCGCTCGGTTCCATCGTGGCGTGGGTCTTGAAGTACCTCGGGTCGCGCTTTGCGGTGTGGAATGGCGACGTCGCGACCGTCTGGGGGATCGTCGCCGTCGCCATCGCGGCGTTCGCCCTCGGAGGCTTCGTTCGATCACGAGAGGATCGTGCAGCGCTGCTGCCCTGGCTTCTTCTCCTGGCCTACGTCGCGGCCGGCGGTGTCCTGACGGCTGCGGGGCGGCAGATGGGCCCACACGCACCGTTGCTGTCGCGGTTTGCGATGTTCCCGGCTCTCTTCTGGGCGGCCGTTCCGTGCGCGTTGATCCTCGGTGTGCACGCGTGGGGCTGGTCCGCGTGGCCGGCCCCGGCGCGTCGGGCGGGCGCCGTCGTTGCTCTCATTGCGCTCGTCGTGGCGGGGCAGGGGTACGTCGGGAACTGGTCCCTGGGGCGTGCGAAGACGCAGCAACGCCATCGAGCCCTGGTCACCGCAGTCGGGTGTCTCGAGCAGGGGGCACGAGCCGACCTGCGGTGTCTGCAGCTGCTCAGTCGCGCCAACCCCCAACTGGTTCGGCGGATGTCGGCGCGCGTCGCGAGGTTGCGGCTCGGGCCGTTCGCGGGCGTTCCTTGAGAGCACGCGACCGAGTCCGCAACTCCGGGGCCCGTGGGGAGAACCGCAATCGCGCGGATCTTCACGCTGGGCATCAGGCGGCGGAGCTGGCCACACGGCGCAGGGCCTTCCGGGCCGTGTCGTGCCCGAGGGCGAATCTGACCGGAGAATGCATGAACGCGATTTTGCGCGGGTGGACTGGTAGCAAGTCCCCCCGAGGTCCGGAGATCCATGAAGCCCAGCCTTTCCCTCGTCATCCCGGCGTATAACGAGAGCCAGCGTCTGCCGGAGACCCTCGCGAAGACGAGCCGCGCGATCGCCGAGATCACGGACGAGGCGGAGGTCATCGTGGTCGACGATGGGAGCACGGACGACACGAGCGAGGTGGCCCGGAACGTCGAGACCCCGGTCTCCGTCCGAGTGTGCCGGTTCGACACGAACCGTGGAAAGGGGGCATCGGTGTCGCGCGGGGTGCGCGAGGCGCGCTACCCTCTCGTCGGCTTCACCGATGCCGACTCGCCGTATGACCTGAGCGCCCTGGTGCCGATGATGCGCGCGCTCGAGGACGGTCGAGCCGATGTGGCGATCGGGTCGCGCGACTTGCCCGAGTCACAGATCAACCGTGGATATGGCGTGATGCGCCATCTGTCGGGTAAGGCGTTCTCGTTCCTGACGTGGGCGGCCATTGGGCTGCCCTTCCGTGACTCGCAATGTGGCTTGAAGGCGTTTCGCCGGGATGTCGCGCAACAGCTCTTCGCGCTCCGTACGATCGACGGATTCGGCTTTGATTTCGAGACGCTCGCGGCGGCGGTCGCGCAGGGCTATCGGGTCGAACGGTTCCCGGTGCGGCTGACGCACGACGACGACTCCCGGATTCAGTTGTTCTCCGACAGCCTAGAGATGGCGGCCGACGTGTTCCGGGTCCGTCGCAACCTGCGTCGCGGGGCGTACGAGAAGCTGACGGCGGTCGTCGACCCGAAACCGTGCCCTCTGTGTCGGGAGCTGGAGTTCGCGCCGCGGGCGGCCAACCACGGCTTTCGCATGGTGGAGTGTCTTGGCTGTGGGCTCTGGTACCTGAACCCAATGCCGACGCTCGACACCTTGGCGACCTTGTACGGCAGCGAGTACTACGAGAGCGACTCTCCCCTGCAGGCGGGCTACGCCGACTACGAGGACATGGCTGACGACTTCCGGGAGACCTTCCGCCACCGACTCGGCCTCGTCGAGAAGGGCACCGGGACGGGACGTCTCCTCGACGTCGGAGCGGGCTTCGGATACCTCCTCGACGCCGGTCGCGAGTCGTTCGACGAGCGTTGGGCACTCGAGATGAGCGAGACGGCGGCGAAGCGCATCGCGCCGGACCATCGCGCGGTCGTCGGGGCCTTCGAATCGGCGGACCTTCCCGAAGGCTACTTTGACGTCGTCAGCATGCAGGATTGCTTCGAGCATCTGCCGGACCCGAAACAGGCGCTCGACCGCGTGCGCCAGCTCCTGCGTCCGGGAGGGACCTTTCTGGCGACCACCCCCGACGTCGGTAGCTGGCTGCGTCATGCGCAGGGGCGAAACTGGGTTTCGCTGAAGTTCCCGGAACATGTCGCCCTGTACTCGGAGGGCACCCTGCGGCGCGCGCTGGAGGGCTCGGGGTTCCGTGTGCAGCGCATGGAGTCGGCGGGGCAGTACGCCCGACTCGATTTCCTCGCCTCGCGCGTGTTCAGCGGACACGACGCGGCTGGCCGCATCGCAGCGCGCACCGCGCGCGCGCTGGGCGGCTCCGGCCGTCGCTTCTACGTGCCGTCGGGTTCGTTGACGGTGACCGCGACGGTCGTGTAGCTCGCGAGCTGCGCCAGATGCGCTGCGACCACTTCGCTCATGCTCGTCGATGACCGGGTCGAAGGGACGTGCCTGGCGACCGGAGGAGCTTTTCACCAGCCTGCTAGTGCCGACGCAGATCGTGTCGACCGAGTCGAGCGTTGTTCGCTCCGCATCGGAACGGTATCCGCTCGTGGGTGACTCACACAGCCAAGACACTCTTCGTGGCCGCGGTGTCGACACTGGTGCTCGCCGCCGGTGACTCGAGCTTGGCCGCTTCGTCTGCGTCGGAAGAGACGCGTCGCGGCGACGCCGCAGGCGGCGAGCCGAGCGAAGATGAGCCGAAGCACATCGTGCTGATCGGCGATTCGAACATGTGGTACTGGGAACGCCCGTTCGCGCCTCACCGAATCATGGAGAACATGCTCGAGGATCTTCCTTGGCTCAACAAGACATGGCTCAATGCGAAGGTGCACAACCTGGCGATCAGCGCCACCCGACCCTACGACTGGATCGTCGAGAAGAAGTGCATCGAGGGCAGCAAGGGCGGCCGGTATCCGATCATCCGTCAATGTGACGAGATCGAGTTTCTTGCGGAGGGAATCACCCGCGTCGTGCCCGAGCCGGACGTGGTCATCGTCAGCCTTGGGTTGAACTCGATCCGCCGAGCGTCGCCGAAAGAGGCGGTGGATCACCTCGCCGCGCTGAAGGAATATCTAGGCAAGATCGCGCCGAGGGTGATCATGGCCGCGCCGTTTCCGATGCCGCGTGAGCCGCACCGCGAGTTCGTGGCGGCAATACGCCAGGAGATGCTGGATCGAGACCTGCTCGATTGGGATTGGCCCGAGCTTCAGTTCCAGGCGAACGACACCAAGGTGCACCTGACCGAGCGCTCTCGCGCAGTGACCGGAGCGCTCATGGCGATCTGGTTGGTTTACGGGAGCCCACCTCCGAAGGGGGCGGCGCAGCAGCCGGCCAAGGTCAAATCGCTCAAGGAGATTCTCTCCGAGTCCGCAAAGAAGTCCGCCCAGGCGAAGAAGCGCAGGAAAAAGCGGAAGGCCGCCATGCGGAAGGGGCAACCCGTCCCGACTTCGGACGGTGGCCCTGTGGCTTCTGAGCCGTAGTCTTGCACGTGTCCCCGGCCGTGTCCCGTCGTCCGAACGAGGGACCCGCCGATGAAGAGTCGTCGTTGGGGTCTGGGGTCACGTTGGCAACACCGACTCGGGTGGGGTGGGCTTCCCGGAGCACGAAGCTTGACAGTCCTCGTCCGCCCCGTCATCGATCCGGGATGTCATCCAAGGTCTGGCCCAGCCGTGTCTGCTTGGGGCTCTTGCCGCTCGTCGTACTCGCAAGCTGCGTGCCTTCCCCGAGCGAAGATGCGTCGACCGACGAGCACGCGACGCGAGCACCCCGGATCCTCCTGGTGGGCCTGGACGGCGCCGATCTGCGTGAGGTCGAGCGGCTGTCCGGCGCAGGGCGGCTACCGAATCTATCGCGGCTCATGGAGTCCGGTGTCAGCGCCCCACTTCGGACCGTGGCGAACTTGTCCCCTGTGGTGTGGACCAGCATCGCCACCGGCGTGAGACCGGAGAAGCATGGTATTCGCGCATTTCTTGGCGCTGGCAGACTTCCGGTTACGTCGAAGATGCG
The DNA here is from genome assembly GCA_029262355.1 of Deltaproteobacteria bacterium. Lineage (GTDB taxonomy): Bacteria > Desulfobacterota > Binatia > UBA12015 > UBA12015 > VGTG01. The sequence continues at coordinate 22,347 of JAJCZO010000417.1, read as the reverse complement.
CATGCGGCCGGCATTCTGGAACATCCTGTCGCACTACGGCCGGAGAGTAGGAGTTCTCGGCTGGTGGGCGACTTTCCCCGCCGAGACCGTAGACGGCTACATGGTCACGCCGTACGTCAAGTTCGGGAAGGTCAAGGAGCTCTGGAGGCGGCCGGATCCCCGGCGGACCTGGCCGCCCGAGCTCTATGATCGGGTCGCCCCCTTGATGATGCGCGACGATGAGGTCGGCCCCGAAGCGCTCGCGGACGTCTTCGTAGACGCGAACAAGACGAGGAACACGCGGTGGGTCCTGGCACGGGATCGGAGCTACGTCGACGTCGCCGCGTCGCTGATGGACTCCGACTCGCTCGAGATCCTCGCTGTGTACCTACAGGGAATCGACGTTTCGTCCCACGACTTCTCCAACTACGTGTACGGCAAGAACATGAACCGAGCCCGCAAGCCGCGCGTCCCAGACGAGGACTTTCGAGCGGCTAGAGGCCGGGTGGACGCCATGTACGAGCGAGTCGACCATCTGGTCGGTGAACTCCTCGAGAACGTCGCTCCCGACACCGACGTCGTCGTGGTGTCGGACCACGGCTGGGAGTATGATGGAACGGGACACCTGAACCTCAACCCGGGCATCTTCATCGCAGCCGGACCGAGCTTCCGCGAGGCGGGCCGAGTCGAGGCGATCTCTGTGCTCGATGTGCTTCCCACGATGCTCACGGTGCTCGGCCTCCCCTTGTCTCGAGACTTCGATGGCAGAGCGGCGAGCGATTTACTCGCCCGCTCGGTCTCCCCGAAGTCGGAGGTCGTCGAGGCATATCCCTTCGAGGCCGTGGCGGTCCCCAACGAGACGGACGGCCAATCCCCGCAGGATGCCGAGATGATCGAGCGTCTCCGAGGGCTCGGCTACATCGAGTGAAATCGTTTCATGAAGTACGTCGCACGCGGTCAGGTTTGCCTGACGCATCGATGTGCGGCTCGGGCGCATCTTTGAGGTAGAGTCCGTCGCATGCGTTCCTCCAAGAGTACTTCGTCGAAGTTCCTTCGGTGCGGCCGGATCGTGTGGGTCGGCGCGATGATCGGTGTCCTGGTCTCCTGCGGCGACTCGGGGTCGCCGCCTGTGGCCGTGGACTCACCTGGCGCCTTGGGGCCGAGCGTCGTCGGCCATGTCGAGTTTACGGCCGTGGACTCTAGCCGAGGCGATCGTCCGCTCCCGATCGATGTCTGGTATCCTGCTGATCCAGCGGGCTTCGATACGGGCGAGGTGACGTTCTACCCTCTGGCCGGACCGATCGGCCTCGATTCCAATCAGGCTCGAGAGAGTGTTTCGCCGACGCGCGGCCGCGCGCACCCGCTGCTCGTTTTCTCGCACGGCTTTGGCGGCATCAAGCTTCAATCGATCGGGCTCATGGAGGCGCTCGCGAGTCACGGCTTCCTCGTGGCGTCGGTCGAGCACACGGGCAACGCGCAATCGTCGTCCACCGACGACTTCGACACGGCGGCCGAGAATCGGGTGCCCGACGTCTCGTTCGTGATCGACACGTTGTTCGCCCGATCGCGCGACGCCGGCGATCTGTTGTACGGAAGTGTCGTCGAAGGAGACGTTGGGGTACTCGGGCATTCCTTTGGCGCAATGACGTCCCTGGGTATGGCCGCAGGATGGGCGGGGGCCGAGCCCGACCTGCGAGTGGGCGCCATCCTTCCGATCTCCGCCGTCATCGATGGAGATCTACAGAGTGATGAGCGTGAAGGGCCCAACGCCGGCTTCTCCGCAGCCCAGCTGGCCCGTATCCGCGTGCCGGTGCTGTTGGTCGGAGGCACCGAGGACGTGAACGTCCCGGTCGGCAACAACGGGATCGCCTTTCGGCAAATCACGAATGCGCCGCGCGTCTACCGGCTCGACATCCGGGGCGCGAATCACAACCACTTCGCGAGTGTCTGTACCTTCGGTCAACTTCTCTTTGACCTCGGAATCGAAAAGGATGGTTGGCCGGACGTGGGTGCGGCGGATCTGATCGAGCCGTTCGATGCGACGTGCGGCCCCGGCGTCTTCCCGATCGGAGAGGCTTCTCGCCTGGTTCGTCTCTATGCGGTGTCGTTCTTTCGGCGCCACCTTCGAGGCGAGGTCGGGTATGAGCAGTTTTTGACGACCGACTTCGCCAGCCGAGAGCCCGCCGCGTCCCTCGTCGTCAAGTAGATTCAGCCAGGCCGTTGGGTGGGGTCGCTGGGCGCGGCGGCCGCCGCGCGGGCTACTTCTCCGCGGTAGTCGAGTGTTTGAGAAGCTGTTGCACCTTGTGCAGGAAGACGCCGATTCCGAGTTGTAGCCGCGTGCGCCACTGTCGCCAGGGTTGGTGCACGCCCGGAGGCACGGGACTTCCGGCGCGGAGCGCGGGCATCCAATCGACCGTGGGGCTCGGGAGCCCGACCTGCCGCGTGCCGGCGTTCCCGTAGTGGTATACGAGAGCCGTTCGCCGGTCGTCTGACCTGTTGTCGGCGGAGCGGTGCATCAGGAAACTGTGGAAGACCAGCACGTCGCCCGGCTCCATGAGCATCGGGACTTCGTTCGAGAAGTCGTAGTCGCGAATCTCGACGTAACCCAGGTTCGCTTCCGGTCGGCTGTCCGGGCGGTGTTCGTGGATGGGTTCGCGATGGCTCCCAGGCATGACGTACAGGCAGCCGTTCTCTACCGTCGCCCGGCTGGTGGCCAGCCAGACTCCCGCCTGGGGGAACTTCGAGAAGTTGAAATACAGCGAGTCCTGGTGCCACGGCTGGCCCCACGCGCCGGGGTTCTTGAAGATGTACTGCGAGTTGAAGATGTCGACGTCGGGGCCGAGCAGCCCGCCGAGAAGCTGGACCAGGTCCTCCCGCCGAGCGAGGTGACGGAAGACGTCCTCTCGGTGGAGGTTGTACAGTTTGGAGACGCGGTCTTCGGCCGTGGCCACTTCCTTTGAGAAGTTCTCTTCGGGCAGGGTGAAGGACCCCTCGTGGATCCGCGTTTCTTGGACCGCAGTCCCTTCCGTATCCATGCGGCGCACTTTGGCGATCACAGTCTCGTTGATCTTCGCGCAGATCTTCGCACACACCAGCTGCGGCAAGACGAAGTAGCCGTCTTGCTCCCAGCGGCGCGCCTGCTCTGGCGTCAGGCGGCTCGCATCGACCGGTGCGTATGAGGCGACCTTCTTTTGGTCGAGGTTGCGATTGAGCACGGACGCGATCTTGTCGCTCTTGTGCTGGTTCTCGGCGGGGGAAGGCATGGTTGTCGAGCTTCGCCGACGAGGGTGCGGAGGGCAACGCCGTCTGATCTGATCGGTCCCTTGGTTGGCGCACCGGGCTCACTGTTGGCGGCGCCGGTTCGCCTCCGGGGTGGCGGCCACTCCTGTACCGTCGTTGCCTCTGGTGCCCGAATCGCCTACGCGGTGACCATGACGTCTGTTCGGATGCGGTTCATCGTGGCGCTCGCGCTCGCCCTCCTGCCCGCTGGTCTCTTTGCTGCCCAGCTGCCGAGCGATGCGGTTCTCAGTCAGTGGGTAGAGGAAATGAAGACGGCTCCACGGGGACCGTTCGAACGCTTGGGGTGGTTCTGCAACGACGGTTCCGTCCGCGGCGCCCGCGCTGGCTGCGATGGCCATGACGGCGGCATTCAGCACGGCGTCTGGAACGAGCGTGCCAAGGCGATGCGATCCAACGGCGTCTACGTCGCCAACGTGATCGCCGAGCTAGAGCCAGAGGACTTCACCGGCTCGAACCCGGACCTGACCCAGCTTCGGCAGATCCTCCTCGAGCGCTTCCTGATGGAGTTCGACGACGGCTGGGTCCTTCGCGTGACCCGCAGCTATCGCGGTGCTCTGCAGGCGGAGGACGAGGAGTTGGCTGCTTCGACGGTCATTCTCGCGATGATGGCCGATCCCCAATGGGCAGATGATTCTCGCTACTATCTCCTTCGTGAGACGGTGCGCGCCTTTCCGCGCGAGATGCGCCCGGGCAAGGTCACCTCGTCGGAGGTGCGATCGGAGGCGCTTCGGGTCGCGAATCTCGATTCCGGCTTCATGCCTCTTCGCATCAAGATCCATGGGGTTCCCGATGCTGGCGACGCCAAGAAGGTCCGCGAGTACGCGAGCACCAAGGGCCGGCGCGCGCTCGCCGCCGACTACGAGCGGCTCGCCACGATGATCGATCAGCTCTACCAAGGACGGGCAGCCGCCAAGGATGTTCTGGAGTTGGCGGCGGTGCTGCCAGCCGGCAAGCTCCGCTCTTCGTTCGAGTACGATGCTGGCGTCCTTGCGAAGACGAAGGATCCGGCTCAGCACCTCCGGATCGCAAGCAAACTCGCGACCCGCGTGCGTCTGAACCAAGCGTCTTGGGCGACTCCGCAAGCGCGACGCCAGGCTTTCGAAACGAGTCTTGCGCTCGAGGATGAGATCTACGTGGCTGGCAATCAGCTGATCGCACTCATGCCGACCACGACCCGCGCGCAACGGCTCGAGTGGCTCAAGAATGTGGTCGGTGGCCTCTACGCGACCGGTTTGATCTCGAAGACTCAGGCGGCAGGCTTGCAGCGGAGCCGGGCGAAGATTCTCGATGACTCTGACATGGACGTGTATCGTGAAGAGGTCGCCTATCTCGGTCGTGGTCCGGAGTGGGGTGTGGCCCAGGCCGGGCTTCAGCTGAACGACGCGGTCGCCCGCTTTCAGCGCTTCGAGCCCAAGGCGATGGTGTATTCGCAGGATCGACTTCGTGGCAGCCCGTTCCTGTTCTACGGCGCCGTCGTCGACAGCTTGCAGCGCGACGCAAACTACCTCTCGGGCGTGAGGTCCGAGCTGTTCGGCGAGAGCGTGGGGTCGGGGCTGCGTGCCCTCAATCCGGGGCTTGCGCGCGGTGTTCTGCGTGCACCGCGTAACGTGCACGATACGAGGGGCTTCGAGAAGGAAGGGATCTACCTCCTGCCGCAGACCATCGCGGAGCTCCCCCCGGTCTCGGGAATTCTGACGGAGGGCGAAGGCAGCTCTCTCTCCCACATCCAGCTCCTCGCCCGTAATCTGGGCATCCCGAATGTCGTCGTCTCGCGGGAACTCGTGCCGAAGGTAAAGGAGTTCGAAGGCGCTCGCGTGGTTCTGGCGGTGAGTCCGGGAGGCGTCGTGCAGCTCGCGCCGGATGGGCCTCGTTGGGCAACGATCTTCGGCGACGTCGACGCGGTTGGCCTGCGAATCAAGCCAGACCTGGACAAGCTGGATCTCGAGCACGCGAGCTTCGTGGCCCTCGACGAGCTCCGAGCGCGAGACTCGGGCCGGCTTGCCGGACCGAAGAGCGCCAACCTGGGCGAGCTGCGCCATCACTACGACGAGCAGGTTCCCAACGGGTTCGCGATTCCCTTCGGCGCTTTCCGCAAGCTTCTGGATCGCCCGATCAAGTCCGGCGGCCCTTCGGTCTTCGAGTGGATGAAGCAGAGTTACGATCGAATTGCGCGACTCGAAGGCGGCGCCCAGGAGAAGTTCATCCAGAGCTTCCTGCTCGAGCTTCGCACCTGGATCGAAAACGTCGACCCGGGCCCGGAGTTCCGTGCCGAGTTGCACACGATGCTCGAGAGCACGTTTGGGCGCGACGGAACCTATGGGGTGTTCGTTCGCAGTGATACGAACGTCGAGGATCTCGAGGGCTTTACCGGTGCGGGGTTGAATCTCACCGTGTCGAACCTCGTCGGTGAGCAGAACATTTTGCAGGCCATCAGAGAGGTCTGGGCTTCTCCCTTCACGGAGCGCGCCTACTCCTGGCGCCAGGCGCACATGGACGATCCGGAGTACGTGTTCCCGGCCGTTCTCGTGCAGCTCGCGTTCCCATCCGAGAAGTCGGGCGTCATGGTGACGAAGGACGTGGACAGCGGCCGCGAGGGCTATCTATCGGTTGCGGTCAACGAGGGCGTCGGGGGTGCGGTCGACGGCCAGTCGGCCGAGTCGCTCTTGATCGAGACCGACTCGGCCGACGTGCGCTTGCTCGCGCAGGCGACGGCGCCCAAGCGCCGGGAGCTCATTCCTACAGGCGGTCTCCGCGAGGTGCCGACGACCAACAAGCCGAATCTCCTCACCTCCAAAGAGATCGAGCAGCTCATCGAGCTTGCCGAGGATGCGCCGAGCCGCTTCTCCACCCTTCGTGATGCAGACGGAGAGGACCTCCCCGCGGACATCGAGTTCGCGTTCAAAAATGGCCGGCTCACGTTGCTGCAGATTCGACCCTTCGTGGAGAGCAAAGGAGCGCAAAATAACGCGTATCTGATCCAGCTCGATGAAGGCCTCGAGTCGCGCTCGTCTGGTGACGTGGAACTCGATGAGGTGCCGGCTTCGGGCTAGAGCGCTCCCCGAGCAATGCGCTAAGGCGCTGGCGGCGGATTGTCGCAGCTGATCATCTGGCTCGCGCTGCGGGGCTTTGCGCCGTCGCCGTCGACGAGGGGCCACAGCTGGATGTTTCCCCAGTCGTCGCCGTCGTTCAGGACCGAGAGCGCGCCGCCGCAGAAAATCTCGTGGAGCGGATCGCCGTCGGGGTTGATGTCGAAGGCGACGCCGCTCTCGATCGGGCCGTTGCCGTTCCAGTCCCACGGGAAGCCCGGGCCGCAGGTGCCGTCATTCTCGTCGAGGTTGGTCTCGTCGAGGGAGATGCGGTCGCCGACCGAGTAGTCGAGTACGCCGTTGCCCGGCGGCGTGCAGTTCGAGTCGATACCGGGGAACTGGTAGCGGTAGTTCATCACCGAGTTGTAGTTCGGCTTGTAGTTGCAGTTGTTGCCGAAGCCGCCGTGGAGGAGGAGGAGGTTGTGGCCGAGCTCGTGGGCGATCGTGTGGCCCACGTTGGAATCGGAGAGGGAGCATTGCAGCGAGACGATCAAGTCGTCGCCGCCGAGTTCGGCATGGCCCGAGCTGTTGCTGTTGGTGTCGTAGCGGTGGGGGAGCACGGTGTAGTGGAAGTAGTCCTCGCGATTCGCGGCGAAGTTCGCGCCCTTGTGACTCTGAAACTCTGCGCCTCCTGAGTTGCCGACCAGCACGCCGTTGGCGTCGGGGATCATCGAGCCGCCGGTGTGCGGGCCTCCCTGGCCCTTGTCGTGGATGAAGTTGATCCCCGTCGAACCATCCGGGTTGGAGGTCGGCGCCGCCGCGAACATGGCCGTCACCATCGCGAGCGCGGCGTCGCTGGGCTCGTGGCTGTGGGCGCCGCAGCCCAGGCTGTCCTCGAACCAGTCGTACTCGAGCAGGATGTCCTGTCGCAGCGGGCTCACGCCGAAGGCGGGTAGATCGAGTCCGCCCAGGGTACCGAGCACCTCGTCGCCGTCGAGAATGCCGTCGTTGTCGGTGTCGTCGAGCAGGGGATCGGTCCCTGGGTCGAAGGTCCCCGCGAACACGCCGGTGTTCGTCTCGAAGCAATCGTCCAGGCGGTCGCCGTCGGTGTCGGTTCCGAGGGGGCAGGTGTCGGCGCAGGCCGCGGGTGCCAGTTGCTGCTTGGAGCGGATCAACTTGCCGTCGATCTCCTTGAAGTGCGGCGTCGCCGCCTCCGCACAGTAGGAGTCGTCGCCCAGCAGGATCACCGCGGTGATCGACTCGTTGGGAGCCGCGGGAATCGGCATTCCCCCCGTCCCCTTCGCGACGATCTTGATCCCCTTCTCCTTCACGAGCAGCAGCTTCACCTCACCGCCCGCCGGAGCATTCGGGTTCCGGTACTTCCAGCCCTTCGAGCCCGCAGGGTTGCCGAGCCCTCGCCAGGTGCCGGCCGTCAGCGGATCGGAGAGCATCCCGAGACCGCGCTGGATCGATACGAGATTCGTGGTGCTACTGGGGTCCGGAGGTAGGACGAACGCGGGAAGGTTCCCGTCTTGGCCGGCCTTGATGACGATCCGGAACCCCTTGCCGGCTCCGTTGCGATAGTTCGAAGAGCTGAGGCGGTGGCCGACGAGGTACTCGGCGGCGGCGGCGCACGGTGGTGCCACGAAGAGGACGACGACGAGGGCGCTTGCCGCGGCGATCAAGGGGCTTCGAGTCGGAGGGGGCATGGGATCTCCCTGGCGCTAGAGCAAGAGGACGGACGTTGATTCGGTGCGGTCGAGTCTATACTCGGTCGGGCCGCGCATACAATGCGCCCTTTCGATCGAGATTCCGCGCGGCGGCACGTCCTGGTCCCACGGCCTGTTTCGCGGCGGTCCTTTCGTTCGCGGAGCTCGTGGTCCGTGAGAACGCCCCGAACTCTTGGGGAGAAACGTTGAATCGCCTCTGTATTCCCGAGATAAGGAAGCCGAAGCCACAGGACAGGAACGAGGACGAGACATGCATAGAGGAACCGTGATTCTGATCGCAGCCGCGACAATTCTGGGAAGTACGCTTCCCGCTGTGGCGGGCATCGCTCCGGGCGCTTTCGAGCCGACCGTCCTACAGCAGCCCAAGGGGCGGGGCGATCAGCTCATCGCATACTACGACGCACGGGAGGGCTTCTCGACCTTCGTGAATCTGCGCAACGAAGGGCAGAACCCTCTCGATGTGCGGGTCGACTTCTATGGTCCCGCCTTATCGAGCCCCTTCACCGTGAATCTTGCGGGCTCGGACCAACTATCGAGCGGCGGCACGCGCACGATCGACGTCGGCGGGCTCAAGGATCAAGGGCTACCGGCGCAGTTCGGGATCGCGATCGCGACGGCGGTCGACGCCTCGGGGCAGCCCATCGTGACGCGCGCGCTCTCCGGGAACTTCACGGTCGCGAACCTCCAGACGAACTCCGCCTGGGGCGCTCCGTCGGCCGCGCGGATCGCGCTCGAGAGCCTGCTTCTGGAGAAGCTCGAAGGGGTCTCTGGCCTCGGTGCGCCAAGCGGAGGGCCCATCATTATCGAGCAGAGCGGTTTTCCACCGGACCCGGGCACGATCATCGATGGCGACCTCGTCCGGTTTCAGACGATCTCCCCGGTCACGTCGGATCTGTCGGTCTACTACGATCCGGAGACGCTCCAGCCGGCGAGCGAAGGCGGGAACCAGATCATCTTCATCTCGTTCGACGACGACGTCGGCACTCCCTACACGGCATCGGCGGCGTCGACGACGTGGACGGCCGCGATCTCGAGCAACACCGGCAGCAGTATCGGGACGGGTCGGGTGACGGCGAGCGGCGTGATGGTGACCAACCTCGAGGTCGTGGGGGGCGCGGGCGTGAACGGACAGGCCGGCAGCATGCTGTTCTCGACGAATCCGAACGCCGCGCAGAACCGCCTGGTGTATTTCAACGAGTCGTTGTCTACGTTCTCGACGGGCTACCTGCTCCCGCCGACGGAGACGAGCTACCGCGCCGACGTTCAGGTCATCTACAACACGAGCTGCGCAACCACCGCGGCGTGCCACACGACCGGTGGAGCCGCGCCGGTGGATCTGACCGAGGAGGTCTCTTGGTTCGAGACGTGGAACCGGATGGCTACGGAGTCGCCGAAGGATTACATCGTGCCCGGTGACCCGGGGGCGAGCTATCTCTTCGACAAAATCACGGGTGCCCCTGGCGCCGGGACCATGATGCCGCTCGGCGGTCCAGCGTTGCCCGCCTCGCAGGTCGAGACGATCCGTCGGTGGATTCTGGAGGGAGCGCTGTTCAACTGAGCGTGGCTCAGGAGGCGGACCTGCACGCGTCGTGCGTAGGGCGCGTGGTGTCCCGGAACTCTGCCCAGCCGAGTCCGTAGCGAAACGGGGCCATGCCGGCGCCGATACGTCGGGGGGCGGATGACGGCCCAAGGGGCTCGGGTCTAGGAGAGCAGGCCGCGTTCTCGCACCCCACGAGGGCTCACCGGGATCGCCGCTCGCATCGGAGAGCGTCGTTTGCTCGACGCACTCGTCGAAGAGCCGCGTGCCCGCCTTCAAGTCCGACGCTGGACGGGAGGCTTGGCACCGATGCGGATAGCTCGCCGGATCCACTCACGTTCTCGTACCGGTTCCCGCGTGAGGCAGCCTTACCCACGCGGATCTCCCCGATACCGGCCCCGCCGCGGCTGGTGATCGTGCCGGGATAGAGCGGCTCCGGGGATCTCGGTCGAAGGCGATCCGATGTCCACCGAGACCGGCTCGCTCACGTCTGGGCGCAGGAGGGAGCCGGATTCGGCGTCGCCTCATGCACGTGGGCCATATGGTCGATTTACCCCTCAGACGGGGGCGGCGCCCGCCCGCCGCGAAACGGGAGTACCCCCAATGGCCAACGCTTCAGTCACGGATCGGACCACGCCCGAACCTCGAGCGCTGCGAACGGCGGCGGTCGGGCCCGGCTTTCTCCTCGGACTGGCGGTGATTCTTGCCGGCGGCGCTCTCGCGGTGTCTCTCATGGGATATCTCGAGACGCGCGCTCGGTTGGAGAGAATCGAGTTTGGCACCGACACGGTCGTCGCGCTTCGCGAGCCACGGTTTTACCGGCTCGAGGCCGCGCGACGCGACGCCGCCCGTTTTGCGAATACGAACCTTCTCGCGGTCGCGGCGTTTCCGAACAAGTTCGCGCTCCTGACCCACGCCGCGGGGAAAATCGACGGCTCGGGTTTCCTCGCCGAGTTTGGCGTGTTCCGGGGGAAGACGATCAATCACCTCGCCGATCAAACCGGGGAAACCGTGCACGGATTCGATTCGTTCGAAGGTCTGCCCGAGAACTGGCGCGAGGGCTTCGACAAAGGGACGTTCAAGATGAACGGGCTGCCCGAGGTGCGTGAGAACGTGGTCCTGCACAAGGGGTGGTTTGATGACGTTCTCCCCGAGTTCCGCGAATCCGAAACCGGCCCCGCCGCGTTCCTGCACATGGACGCTGACTTGTACTCCTCCACCCGTACCGTACTGGAGATGCTCGCCGATCGAATTCGACCCGGCACGGTAATCGTCTTCGACGAGTACACGGGCTACCCCGGCTGGCAGCAGGGCGAGTTTCGCGCGTTCCGTGAGTTCACCGAAGGCCATGACCTCGAGTTCGCGTACATCGGCTGGGTGCCCACCGGGGAGCAAGTCGCGGTTCGAATTCTGAGTGTCGGGCGAGCCGATCCGGCGAACGACGGAGCTCTGCCCTGAGAACGGGTCTCGGACGGGGGCTGCGTCGGATCTCAGCGAAGGTTTTCCTTCGTCCGTTCGCCGCCGAGAATCCTCAAAAGCGGTAGCTGAGTTCTCCGCCGAAGGTGAGTGGTGGTTCGTAGAATCGAGAGACGAAACCGAACGTGCCGAGTGTCTGGAGAGCGTCGTCGAAGTACGCCTGGTCGAGAAGGTTCTTCGCCCAGAGTGCAACCTGTGCTCGATCGTCCAAGAAGTCGTACGACAGTCTGGCATTGAGAAGGTTGTAGCCGGACTGATGCGCCGCGAGGACTTCCGGAGGCAGAACGTGGTAGTTACCGCGGTATGCCCACTCGATCCCCGTGTTGATGGACATGTTCGGCACCAGATCCTGGATTTGATTGATGCGGGTGATGCCGGAGACGCGTAAGAGATCCTCGCTGATGACGGTGACCGCGACCGGGGTGTCCTCCAAGAGCTCGGAACGCTTTCGTGCCTGAACGACGATCTCTTCCACGAGTAGGCGACCGGGCGGGCTGAGGCCCGGTGTTCGCTCGCCGTCGTCGATCGCTTCGGCCTGGGCGTTCGCGGCGTCCGCTTCATACTCCTCGCCCATCGTTTTCGGCGGAGCGTCCGTCGTCCATTGGAAACCGGACGGCGCTTCGGCCCCCTCACGGGCGTATGCCGGGGGCCCGGTCGCCGAGACCAGCGCGACGAGGAAGGCGGCCAGTCGGATCAACCGAGCCCGCATCTCAGCCAGGTCGGGCGAATGGGAAGTATCTCCATGCGCCTACGCCGTTCCTTTCGGCGGAACATTGTGCCGTCGCAAGGAACGACGCAGGGATATGGATCAGTCGAAGCCTCCGAAGGATTACCTGATGGCGTCTCCTCGGCTCGTGCGACTTCTCTCGGTCGTCGTTCTATCGCTGGGTGTGCTTGCACCTGCCGGGTTGGCCCGAGCGCAGTGTACGAACTGCGACGCGGATCATGCGAACCTGGCTCTGGGGCAAGGATTCTTGATCCTCCAGCACGACGGGCTCTTCACGGAGCTCGGACAGCTCTCGAGCGACGTGGCGTCGAAGGGTACCGCGCTGTCCTCGGATCACGGGCATCTCGAGCAACGGGCCGACCTCCTCGACGCGGCCGCCGCCGACGTCCTTTCTTTCGTGGGCTACCATCATAACGACGTGGGTGGCCGGCTGAGTCTGATGGAGGCCGAGCTATTCCTCCTGCGGCCGCGCCTCGATTCGCTGGCGTTCCATCTCGATCAGGAGATCGAGGTTCTGGGGCAGGGGGTGGAGAGCGTGAACAGCTTCGTCGATTTCATTCACCACGACATTGGAGGCCACCTGGATGTGATTCAGGCCGCGATCGAGGCGCTCGACGACAAGCTGGATCTCGTCGGCGGGGCCTGCACGATCGATCTCCAAGTGATCCAGATCAAGCCCGCGAAACGCTACTTCATCCAGGGATCTGTGGGAGGGGTTCCGGTCGCGGGATTGACGCTCGCTGGATTCGACGTCGGCAGCCATCGCGCCACGCCGCTCCAGTTGGTCGACGCCTTGGCCGACACTTCGGTGACCGGCGTTCAGGACGGAGTCCTGGACGTCGCCGTCGACCTCGGATCGGTGTCCGGCGCGCCGTCCTCGGGAGTGACGGTGTATGGCATCCGCGCCAGCGACGGTGGCGACTGTTTCGGCGCCACGCTCTTCAGCAAATCGAAGGGCAAGAACGTCGAGGTTGGTCAGTAGGGGGTTGGTCAGAAGACCCACTCGATGTTCGAATGGGGGTCCGGCTCGTAGGAGATGACCGTTCCGGTGCGGACGGAGTTGTCGAGGTGCCGGCCTAGACGCTCGTCTTGATTGGCGATCTTGCCGATGGCGGTGCGAATGCGCTTGGTGACGTTGACTCGGGCGCGCTCCGCCGGCGACATTCGAGGGCGCTTCCGACCCCCAAGGCCCAACCCGCGTGAGAGTTCATCGGCCACGAGGCCGATCTCGGCCTGCACGGCGGAGGCCCGCGAAGTGTCGCCGCTGTCCTGCGCCTCGGCGAGCTGGGACGAGAGAGCCTCGAGTCTCGACCGATAGTCTCGCGCGGCTCGGGCGTCGAGGGAGCCCACATCGGAGGTGTCGCGCGCGAGAGACGCGTCTCCCGCCGCCAGCTCGAGAGCGAGCATCGAATGTCGAGGGCGACGGAGCAGCTTCGCAAGATACGTGAGGCCCTTCGACGAGCGCAGCCGTCTGGGATGCTCCGCGTTGCCGATGGACCAATAGTCTCCTTCGTGGCGGAAGAGGACCTGCCGGCCCGCGTCGGGCTCTTCGCGGACCGTCGCGGGGGCCGACGGCCTCGGCGCACCCGATGTCGGCGCTGAGATCTCGAGGGCGGCATTGATCTCCCGCGCCTCTTCGCGGTGTGCACTCGCCTCGTCGTCGCTCGCCACCCGCGCCCACCCGGCGAGCCCTCGTGCGACGAACGGCAACGCTCCGAGGGCGCGATCTCGCTCCACGCCTTCTTCGAAGTAGGCCGCTGCATCCTCCGCACGGCCCAGAAGTCTGGCGAGCTCACCGCGAAGACGAGCGACCGATCCGCGGTGGATCCACCCGGGTGCGTAGACGACGTGGTGTTGGTGGAAGACACCGAGCCGCTCGAGGATCGGTTCCGCGGAGGAAGGGTCACCGACCGCGATGCAGATCTCCGCGAGACCGGCCAGGTTCGACAGGTAGTTCACGTTCTGCGGCACCTCGGCGAACTCGCCTCCGACGATGCGATCGAGCAGGCGGCGACTCGATGCATGGTTCTCCGTCACCGCCTCGAGTTGTCGCAGCGCGAGCTGCCAGGTCAGCGCCTGATGTTGATCGGCGACGGTGCGGAACTGCGTGAGGAGTTCCTCGACCCGACCACTGTCGAAGAGAATCCCGAACATCTGAACGCCGAAGGCTGCTCCGGCGAAGGCCTCGTTGAGCCCACGGGCCGCTTCGAGCGCGTGGGCGGCCTTGTTGCTGGCGACGTCGAAGCGCCCTTCGAGGTGCGCGACGGACGCGCCAAACATCGATGCGAGCCAGTCGGCGTACGGGAGCTGGAGCCGTGCGGCCTCGTGCTCGATCGCGAGTGCTTGCGCCCGAAGCTCGAGCGCGTTGCCGAACTCGAGCGCGTCCCACAGGCACGGAGTGCGGTACTCGAGGGCCGTGAGCCGATCCTCCATGGATTCGGCGATGCGCACGAGCTCTCGAGACGTGGCGCGGCGCTCTTGCACGTCGTCTGCTCCGGTCTGCAGAACCCGATGGGACAGTCGCAAGACGAACGCGAGTGTCGTGTCGTCGCCGATCTCGCGTGACAGGGCGACTGCCTCTCGAGCAACGGTCTTGGCCAGCGCCGGATCGAGGAACCACAGCGAATATGCGTAACGAGCCAGAACGCGTGCACGCAGGGCCGTCTGGCTCGGCGCGAGCTCGGCGGCCTCTCGCAGAGCCGCGACCCTGCCCGGGTCGGGTAGGTCGACCTCGTCTTCCGTCGCGATGCCAAGCGCCGCCTCGCACAAAGACGAGACGTCGTCGCAGCGGCGAGCTTCGGCGGTGGCCTGCAAGTAGGTCTCCCTGGCTTCCATCCAGCGTCCAGCCCGCGAGAGCGCGTGGCCGAGCTCGATGAGGAGCTGACTGCGCTCGTGGGGGCGGCCCACACAATGCTCGAGGAGCTCGAGTGCGTGCGTGAGGTGCTCGGCCGCGTCCTCGTCGGCCAGATGCTCCGCCGTGGCGGCGGCCGCGGCGCGGCACACGTCGACCGCTCGTCGGCAATCTCCTGCCGGCCCGGCGCAATAATGGTGACGAGCCGCCTCCGCGAGCCGGTGGGATTGGGTCGAGGAGGCGGCGAGGTGTCGGGCGCAGAAAGTATGCAGCTCGGCTCGCTCGGATTCGCCGAGGTCCTGATACAGCGCAGCACGAACGAGATCGTGTGAGAACGTGTAGGTGTGGCGCCGGGCTTGGACCCCGCGAATCAAGCCGGCCCGCAGGGCGGGGTCCAGCCGGGAGAGGACGGCCGATTCCGCAAGCTGCGCCGCAGCGCAGAGCAGAGGGAGGTCGAACTCCCTGCCGATGACCGAAGCCGCGGCCAGAACGCGCCGGCACTCGAGGCCAGCGGCGTCGAGCTGTCGCGTGAGCATGGCTCGCATTCCAGCCGGGAGGTGGAACGCCTCGGTGCCACGATGGGAGGGGGATGCGTCGACCCAGAGCTTCAGCGCCTCGTTCAACACGAACGGATTGCCTCCGCAGGCGCCGAAGAGCGTTTTCTCGGCGGCGAGGTCGATCTGGCTGCCGATGGTTGCGGTCGCGAGCCGCCCGACCTCCGACTCGTTCAGAGGCTTCACGGACTCCGTCTGCGCGGTGATCGTGCGACCGATCTGTGAGATGAGGTCCGCGCGGTCCCCCTCCACCTCCGAGTCCCGGACCGTTGCGATCACCATCACCGGGATGTCGGCCAGTCTGGGGCCGAGAGCGTGGAGTACGCTCAGCGAACCGAGGTCGGTCCACTGCAAGTCATCGATCAAGACGACGAGGGGCCGTTCGCTACAGGCCTGAACGAGCGCACGCCGAAAGCAATCGAACAAGCGGAACCGAGAAGCGGCCGCTGGCAGGGGAGGCGGCGTGGTCTCATCTTCGGAAAGGAGATGCGCCAGGTCGGGAATCGCCTGGGCCAAGACGCGCCGGTCTGCAATGGGTAGATCGGTGCGCGAGAGCAGCTTCGACTCGAGCGCTTCTGATAGGGTCGCGGCCCACGGCCAGAACGGCGGGGCTCCCGCATCCTGCACGCAGTACGCCCTGGTCGTGGCAGCGCCGGCTTCACGGGCCCTCGCCAGGAGATGGAAGGCGGTGCGGGTCTTGCCGATTCCGGGCTCACCGGTGAGCACGAGCACATGGCCCCGGCCACTAAGAGCCGAGCCGAGGGCGGTATCGAGACGCTCTCGGAGGCCCTCTCTGCCGACATAGACGGGAAAACCGGGGGCGGGCGGACGTGCCAGCGCAGTGTCAAAGCCCCTCGGTGGGGCGTCGTGCGGGTGAGCGGACATGACGACAGAACCACCAAATATCTATTTGATGTAGCCGCTCGGCGGAAGGGCGGCTCCTCGGTTGCGGGTTGACAATGTGTCAGACGGGGAGCGATGTCGTGCGTTGCGATTCGTCCAGCGTCGGAGTGTGTGCGGGGCGACGACTCGAAATGCCCCGGATACCGCGGATCTTCCGAAGCTCCTCGAGGAGTTACACCTCGGGATGGAAGATTCGGTTCGCGACCGAGGCGAATAGGGCCTCTAAGTCAGGGGCTGCCCGAACCCGATCGCTCCCATTGAAATCGCACCGCGAGTGCATCGTGGTCGCTCAAGGGCTCGCCGTCGTCGCGCTTGAACACGTTATTTTCGAAGTTCCAGGAGACTGGCGTGAGCGACACGTCTGCGTCGCTCCGAAAAGCGAACTTGTCGATCCGGTTCGGGTTCGCGCAGGCGAGGGCAGCACACACGTCGGTGAGTCCCGCCTGGTCGAGTAGGCGTTCGTATTGGGTGGCGTCCGGCTCATCTTCGAGATGCAGATTGAAGTCTCCCCCGACGATGATCGCCCGGCCGGCAGAGAACGTCGTCATCGCTTCGACGAGCTGTGTGACGCCTGCGTCGCGGATCGCTTCGTCTTCGGGGTCGCCGCCCGCTTCCATGTGGAGATTGTAGACGTCGACTTCGACGCCCGGGGCCAGCGTCGTGCGGGTGTAGCTGAACCCCTTCTGCGCAAGGCAGTCGGCGGAGGACGCGTGGCAGTCCGACCAACGAACCCGATTCACCGGTTGGAAGGGAAAGCGCGAAAAGCGATTCAGACCATCGGCCAAGAGCGCCGATGGTCGTGTTGGATCGGAGCCGAGTGGCGCCGGCAAGGACACCGATTGGAAAGGATGCTCGGAAGCCGCCTCGAGGATCTCGTGGTAGGTGCGCAACGGCGCGAGTGGGTTCGGACTCGGCGTGAGCCACGTCTCCTGCAGGAGAACCAAGTCGTATCCGTTCAGTCGGGGGCCGATGATTGGCGTGTTGACCTCCGGATCGGAGCCAGAGAGTCCCTGCGGAAGACCGGCAACGTTGTAGCTCAGTGCGAGGATCTCGCCCCGAGCGCCTTCGTCCGGGCATCCGATGGCGGTGGGTTTCGCCACGCCGAACAATCGCGCGTCGGCATTTCTCACGACGCCCTCTGCGCCGAATCGCGCGCAGTACCTGTCTCCGCCTGAAACCTCGACCGTGACCATCGCATCCGTGCCTGGATCGGGCGGGGTCAGGCCGAGGGGGTACTTTTTGGCCCTGAGCTTCACGGTCAGCTTGACCTTGCCGCTGGGTGGCCTTTTCAAAACCAGTGAGCGGACCGGTCCCTGTTGCCCGCGCGCATCCGTGTACCGGAAGCCAGCCGGAGACGTCGCCTTCCAAAAGGGCTGCCCATTGGTTGCGATGCCTTGGGCGAGAAAGAAGCTCTCTTCCTGCGCAAGGTTGCCGGCGAGCGAGATGGTCACCAGAGCGCCGGCACCGGGCGACGTCGGGTCTCCGGGCAATGTCGCGGAGCCGGCGGAACGTGCGGTCACGCCGACGCTACGGCGCGAGGGGTCGTGGGCCGCGGGATCTCGCACGACGAGGCGCCGTCCGAGGATTGGCTGATCCATTGCCGGTGCAGGGGAGGACGAGAGGGTCGTTGCCAGCGCGAGTAGGACCGGCAGAAGGCGGGGGCGCGAGAATCCGGGGCTCTTCATCCGAGAAGTTTCCCATGGGTTCCTCGTGCCTGGCAAGAAGACCTTTGGGTCAGAAGCGTCTGGGCAATCCCGGAGCCTCCCAAGGAGGCGTCGAGGCGCACTCGGCTTGCGAGCGCTGCGCCCTTCAAGATTCCCTTTGCCCCGGCCACCGGGGGGCAGCATCCGGAGTGAGGTCCGGTTTTCGGCGGCCAGGCACCCGCGCTCGAAAGCTCAGGTTGCCCAAGCATGCCCCCATGAGGCAAAGTCTTGGAAACTGCTCGCGCCGGACCGCCGGGTGCGCGGCAGAAAAACCCACGCGCAACCAAGGGGAGTCACTCGATGCGTGCACATTCGCTGGTTCTTACCGTCGCATTTGGCCTCGGATTCGCCGGGATGGCCGTCGCTCAGCCGAGCTTCGTCAACTTCGAGTCCGGACACGTTCGACCGCTGGTACAGAGCCCGGATGGGGCGAGGCTGTTCGCCGTCAACACCCCCGACAACCGCCTCGAGATCTTCGACGTCAGTGGGGCGGGCATCACGCATGCGGCCTCGGTGCCGGTGGGCATGGAGCCCGTCGCAGTGGCGGCGCGCAACAACAGTGAGGTCTGGGTGGTGAACCACCTCTCGGATAGCGTCTCGATCGTCGACGTCACGTCGAGCCCGCCGCGAGTCATCCGCACCCTCCTCGTAGGCGACGAGCCCCGCGACATCGTGTTTGCCGGCGCGGGCGGCGCCCGTGCCTTCATCTCCACCGCCCACCGCGGCCAGCATCGCACGGATGCTTCGATCTCGGGGGTAACCGGCAGCGGCGACCCCCAGCTCACGACCGCGGGGATCGGTCGCGCCGACGTCTGGGTGTTCGATTCGGCGAGTCTCGGAGCCGCGGTCGGCGGCGTCCCGGTCGAGATCGTGAGTTTCTTCGCGGACACGCCCCGCGCCCTGGCCGTGAGCAATGACGGCAATACGGTGTACGTGGCCGGCTTCAACACCGGCAACCAGACAGCATCGGTGAACGAGGGCACCGTCTGCAACGGATTCGCTGGCGCCGGTAGCTGCTCGGGCGACGGCATCACGTCGCCGGGCGGTCTCGGCGGGGGGTTATTGCCGGGAGGAAACCCGGGGCCGAGTACGGACAACGACCTCGTGGGCGCACCGGAGGTTGGCCTCATCGTGAAGTTCAACGATGCGACCGGAAAGTGGGAGGACGAGCTCGGACGAAATTGGAACAACGGCGTTCGCTTCAACCTGCCCGACGAGGACGTGTTCGCGCTCAACGCGAACACGTTGTCGCAGCTCGCCGTGCACGCGAAGGTCGGCACGACGTTGTTCAACATGGTCGTTCATCCGGTCACGGGAGACCTCTTCGTGACGAACACCGAGTCTCGCAACGAGACGCGCTTCGAAGGCCCCGGAGTCTTCGGCGGCAGCACCGTGCAGGGGCACCTCGCCGAGGCGCGGGTCACGGTGATCGACAATCCCAACGTCACCGACGTGACCGGCGCGAGCGTCAAGCCGCGCCACTTGAACAAGCACATCGACTACTCGAAACTGGCCAACGACGTCGGCTTCGATCCGAATACGATTCTTCATAGTCTCGCGACGCCTCTCGACGTCGTGATCGACAGCACGGGCGCGGCGCTGTACGTCGCGGCGTTCGGCTCGAGCCGCGTCGGCGTGTTCGATCCGACGACACTCGAGAGCGACGCGTTCGATCCGACGCTCACGAGCGCGGCCTACATTCCGGTGAGCGGTGGTGGCCCATCGGGGCTGGCGCTCGACGAAGTGAACAACCGCCTCTACGTGCTCACCCGCTTCGACAACGGTGTTTCCGTCATCGACCTCGGAACGGGGGCGGAAGTCGACCATACGCCTCTTCACAACCCGGAGCCGGCCGTCGTCGTCGATGGCCGGCCCGTCCTCTACGATGCCGTCGCCACGTCGGCCAATGGCGAGGCGTCGTGCGCGAGTTGTCACATCTTCGGCGATATGGACCAACTTGCGTGGGATCTCGGGAACCCCGACGACGACGTTTCGTCCAATCCGATGGCGATCAAGCTCGCCATCGGCGCCGGAGGCTCGGTGAACGGCGGTGCCAGCGTCAACGAATTCCATCCAATGAAGGGGCCCATGACGACGCAGACGTTGCGGGGGCTCTCGAATAGCGGCCCGATGCATTGGCGTGGCGATCGGTCCAACGGCTTCTTCGGAGTGGGGCTGGGGGAAGCGCTCTCGTTCGACAACTTCATCGTCGCGTTCGAGGGTCTCGTCGGTCGGGCCACCCCGATCTCCACCGTCGACATGATGAAGTTCACGGACTTCGCATTGACGCTGACCCTACCCCCGAACCCGGTGCGCGCCCTCGACGGCGTGCTCACGCCGGCCCAGCAGGGCGGAAGCGACTTTTACCTCGGCACTCGACTTGCCGACGGTGTGACGTTCTTGCCTGGCCTCGGTTTCACTTGCGACGGGTGTCATACGCTCGACCCTGCACAAGGTTTTTTCGGTACGAACGGCGACGCGAGTTTCGAGAACGAGGAGCAGATCATCAAGATCGCGCACCTGCGCAACCTGTATCAAAAGGTCGGCATGTTCGGCATGCCGGCGGTTCCGTTCCTCAACGCGGGGGACAACGCTCCCAAGGGTGACCAGATCCGCGGATTCGGTTTCTTGCACGACGGCAGCATTGACACGATCTTCCGGTTCTTCCAGGCCACGGTGTTCAACAACAGCGGCGGTGTCGGCTTCGACGGCCCGGCCGGCGGTGATGTGAAGCGGGCGCAGATGGAGCAGTTCATGCTCGCATTCGATACGGACCTGGCTCCTGTCGTTGGGCAGCAGGTCACGCTCGACAACACCAACTCCGTCGTGGTCGGCCCGCGTATCGATCTCCTCATTCAGCGCGCGAATACGTCGTTCACCTCGCAGATCCTTGGTGGCGTGGTCACCGAGTGCGACCTCGTGGTGAAGGGGACCATCGCGGGTGAGGCACGCGGTGCCGTCCTCAATGGCGGCGGGACCTTTACGACGGACAGGGCGAGCGAGCCGGCCTTGAGCGACGTGGCGCTGCGCGCGTTGGCCAGCACCCCCGGCCAGGAGTTGACGTACACCTGCGTCCCTCCGGGCTCCGGTGTGCGCATCGGAATCGACCGGGACGAGGATGCGGTCCTCGACGGAGACGACAACTGCCCGGCGGCTGCGAACCCGCTGCAGGAGGACAGTGACGGCGACGACATCGGTGACGTCTGCGATCCGGTGACGACGATTTGCGGTAACACGATCGTCGAAGGGGCCGAAGTCTGCGACGACGGCGTAAACGACGGCGGCGAAGGCGAATGCCTACCCGGTTGCGGCGGTTTCCAGAGCTGCGGCGACGCCGTGGCGAACGGCACCGAGGTTTGTGACGACGGCACCAACGACGGTGGCGACGGAGAATGCCTGCCGGGTTGCGGTGCCACGCAGACCTGCGGAGACAACATCGCCAACGGTACGGAGATCTGCGACGGCACCGACGATGCGGCGTGCCCCGGCACGTGCAGCCTGAGTTGCGTCTGCAGCACCGCGGCCTGCGCCCCGACCCCGGCGGCCTGCTCGAACCCGAGCAAGGCGACGCTGTTGGTGAAGGACAACGCGAACGACGACAAGGATCTTCTCAAGTGGAAGTGGCTCAAGGGGCCGGAGGTTCTCCAGGCGGACCTCGGCAGTCCGGATACGACGACGACCTATTCGTTGTGTGTATACGACTCTACGGGAGCGACGGACACATTGGTCGCCAGTCTGTCGGTCGCGCCGGGTGCGTTGTGGACGGAGAAGGCTCCCAAGGGCTTCTTCTACAAGGACTCGGCCAAGAGCTCCGATGGGGCGTTGAAGGTGAAACTGCAGACCGGCGCGATCGCCAAGAGCAAGGCGATCGTCATCGCCAAGGGAGCCAACATTCCCATGCCGGTCCCCGTGGGAGCAGGAGAGTTCTTCGACCAGGACCCGCGTGTGACGGTTCAGTTGGTGAACGACGCGACGCCTACTTGCTTCAGCTCTGAGTTCACGCTGAGCCAGAAGAACGAAGGCCTGATCTTCAAGGCCAAGCTGCCCTAGACGGCGACGCGGGGAGTCGGCCTTCGTCCTCGGCGCGACGTTCGAGTCGCGACCTGAGTGGCCATGGGCTCGGGGCCACTACTGGACGGCGGCTCCCGGAGCTACGTGCTCCGCGCCGGCCCCGCGCGCGATGAGGTAGCTGGAATAGACATGGGCCAAGAAGCGGTCCACGGCCTCCACCGTGTAGCGGCAGCGCAGAGAGTGGAAGATCTCGAACGCATGCTGTGCGCCCGGAATCTCGGCGTACGCGACGGGTGCTCGTGAGGCGTCGCGCAAGACCTTCACGAAATGGCGGGCCTCCTCGACGGGGGCCAGGCTGTCGTGGGTTCCATGAATCACGAAAAACGGCGGCGCGTCGGCGCGCACGCGATGCATCGGAGACGCTTGCCGGAAGGCCTCGGGGTCTTCGGCGTGCGTTTTCTTCATGATCGCCCGCTCGAGCACGCGCTCGAGGCCGGGCTGCGCCCAGGTGTCGTACTCGTTCGTCCAGTCGTAGACGCCGTAGAAGGGG
>JAJCZO010000416.1 GCA_029262355.1 Deltaproteobacteria bacterium | reverse complement strand
GCGCATCGCCGTGACCCGAGGCGATGCCGAGCCGCCTCAGGGGAGCTCGAGATTCGCCGACCTTGGGCTTGGTTGGGAGGGCGGCGCTTCGGAGTTGCGCGCATTGGACCGCGCTCGCGCCGAGCAACCGGCGGCGATCTTCTTTACGTCCGGCTCGACGTCTCGGCCCAAGGCGGTCGTCCACGCCCACCGATCGCTGGTCCATCAGGCGTACGTCGCGGGAGATGCGTTCGGCGTGACCCGAGACGATCGCTCCTGGGGCGCTCTGCCAATGTTCTTCACCGGAGGCTTCGTCGTGATCGGCCTGGTGAGTCTCGCCGCCGGCGGTGCCGTCGTTCTGCAGGACCACTTCGACGCGGGCCACGCGCTCGATCTGATGGAAAAGGAGAAAATTACCTTCTACGCCGGCTGGCAGCAGGCGCCAGCTCTTTGCGATCATGAGAGTTTCGAACGACGGCGTCTCCGACTCCGGAAAGGGATGTTCGCGGAGACACCGGTCACGGACCGATTGCTGGCTCGGGGCCACCAGTCGATCCAGGGCTACGGGCTCAGCGAGACCGCCACGACGGTGTGTAGCGCGCGCTGGAACGATCCGCCGGAGATGCGTCGGCGGGGCTTTGGGCGTCCGCTGCCGGGGGTGGAGGTGGCCATCGCCGACCCGGAAACGGGAGACTACCTTCCCACGGGCGACCTCGGAGAGGTCCGCCTGCGTGGCCCGTCGCTGATGATCGGCTATCTCGGTGTCGATCGAAGAGAGCACTTCGATCGTGCGGGCTACTTTCGCACGGGAGATCTCGGCCGGATCGACGAGACAGGGACCCTTCGTTTCGAGGGACGCCTGAAGGAGGTCATCAAGACTGCGGGCGTGAACGTCGCCGCGGCCGAGATCGAAGCGTTCCTGGCCGCTCGCGACGACGTGCGCGCTGCGTACGTCGTGCCGGTTCGCCACGACGTACGCGGGGAAAACGTCGCGGCATTCGTCGTCATGGCACCGGGCGCAACGCTCGACCCCGAAGCGCTCGTGGCTCGTTGCCGTACGGCGCTCGCTCCTTACAAGGTGCCCCGTCACTTGTTCGAACTCGCGCCACAGGCCGTGCCCCGCACGGGTACGCAGAAGGTCGACAAACCCCGCCTCCGAGCACAGGCGGAGGGCTGGGCCCGAGGGCCCCGTGACCTCGTTCCTCCAGCGGCCAAGGCGTGAGCCCCGTCGAATTCCAACGCGCAGGTCCGTTCGTTTGACGTCGGAGCCGACGGCGAGCACCATTGCGCCGCGATGAGCGAACCACTGCAGAAGGCTGACAGCAGCCTCGCCGATCTTCGAATTCAGACCGTCTCTCTGCTCATCATCGCGACGGTCCTCGTCGCCGTCTCTATGTTTTGGCTCAAGTCGGTAATGATCCCGTTCGTGCTGGCGCTGTTCCTCGCGCTCGGCTTGGCCCCATTGGTCGATGGACAGATACGCTGGTTTCGCCTTCCAAAGCCCCTGGCGGTCTTCGTAACGTTCTTGCTCTCGATGGGGTTGTTGCTCCTGTCCGTTTCGGTTGTGACCGGTGCCGTCGCACAGCTGGCGGCAAATGCCGGGGCCTACCAGCAGAGGCTCACTCAGATCTTGGATTGGGCGGCGCAGACGATTCCGCTCGAACGGTTCGGGCTGTCCCAGGCGGAGGTTCTTCAGCCACTCACGAAGATCCCGATGGGAACGGTGAGCGGGATCCTGCTCGGGACCACGAACGCGATCCTCGATGTCATGTCGCAGGCGATGCTCGTGACGATCTTCCTCGTGTTCCTCTTGATCGGCTTCTCTGGACGGGGCGACCAGGGGCCGACCGGTATCTGGGCGGAGATGGAGGCCCGGGTGAAGGGTTTCATCCTCACCAAAGCGATCATCTCGGCCATCACGGGGCTTCTGGTCGGTCTGACGCTTCAGCTGCTCGGGGTTGAACTCGCGCTGGCGTTTGGGTTCTTCGCCTTCCTGCTCAACTTCATTCCAACGCTGGGCTCGGTCATCTCGACGGTTCTGCCGGTGCCCGTCGTTTTGATGAATCCCGAGATCTCGCTGACGGCGGCGATCCTGGCGATCTCCATCCCGGGGGCGATCCATTTCTTCATCGGCAACGTCGTCGAGCCGCTCGTCATGGGCGACTCGCTCGATTTGCACCCCGTCACGATTCTCCTCTCCCTGATGGTTTGGGGCGCGATCTGGGGCGTCGTGGGCATGCTTCTCGCGACACCCATCATGGCGGTGCTGAAGATTCTCAGCGATCAGGCGGAGGCAACACGCCCCGTCGCGCGTCTTCTCGCTGGAGGTCGGAGCGGGTGAGCTAAAGGGTCGTCGCGAAAGCGACGATCTCGGCCGCGACTTCGACCGGGCGCTCGACGTGCAAGCTGTGCGTCGCGCGGGAAATT
Source organism: Deltaproteobacteria bacterium (assembly GCA_029262355.1). Lineage (GTDB taxonomy): Bacteria > Desulfobacterota > Binatia > UBA12015 > UBA12015 > VGTG01. The sequence goes on along the minus strand of JAJCZO010000416.1, from coordinate 152,479 downwards.
TCGGCGCCGCGACCATTTGGGAGCCGCGCAACGAAGGCCGCATGATCCTCTGCCGAGAGAATCGTCGACACGTCGCCGCGCAAGACCAACGTCGGCACGCCTACGCGGCCGACGTCTTCTTCGAAGGTGTTGAGCGGGTGTCGTGGTCCGTCATCGGCTTGGAACCGACGCCAATGAAAGCGCGATACGAAGCCACCGTCGCCACTGGGCTTGAAGCTCTCGTGCGCGATCTCACGCAGAACGGCGTCGGGCACGTGATGAGGCGTAGGGTAGGGCTGGAAGCGACGTACGGCAGCATCGAGTGTGGGGTAGCGAAGCTGCGGCATCCGTCGGAAACTTTTCCCGGCCTTCACGAGCGCGGGTGCGCGGGGTTGAAACGGGGAATCGACAATGACCAATCCGGCGAGTGGAATCCGTTCGCGCAGCGCGAGATGGACCGAGAGCAAACCACCCTGCGAGTGCCCGATGAGGATCCAGGGGCCAGGATCGAGTTCGGCGGCGACGCGTTCCGCATCCTCGAGATCGTGCGTCCAGCCGTAGCGTTCGAGCGACGCCCAGTCGCTGCGGCCATGTCCTCGACGGTCGACCGCGAAGGGTCGTACGTGAGCGCTGAGTTCGTGGGCAAGCGGCGCCCACCAGGCGCCGTGAGCCATGCCTCCGTGCATCAGAAGGATGGGACGCCCAGACTTCGGTCCACCGAATGCCGAGACGTGGAGGCGCAGACCATCGCGCTCGACGACGTGCGTGTTCACGCGTGGATCCCTCTACTGTATCGCCGTCGACATGGCGTGAACGAGTTGGCGTCGATCGGCGTTCGTCGCAAGGAACGGCGACGCAGGGATACCGGCAATCTTCCGAGGAGACGAGACGCCGCGACAGACGTCGAGGGGCGGCAAGGCGTTCACGTTCTGTCGACGGCGGGGCACTAGTGCACCGCCGTCGACATAGGGTTAACGGATTGCCGTCGATCGGCGTTCGTCGCAAGGAACGGCGACGCAGGAATATGGGCAATCTTCCGAGGAGACGAGACGCGGCGACGGAGGTCGAGGGGCGGCAAGGCGTTAACGTTCTGTCGACGGCGGTGCACTAGTACCGCGGAATCCTGGGGTCGATCATGAGTGACCACGCGTCGATTCCGCCGGTGAGGTTCGCCACGCGCAGAAACCCCTGCTGGTCGAGGTACGCGGCAATCCGACCGCTGCGGATGCCGTGGTGGCAGAGCACGACGATGTCTTCGTCGGGATCGAGCTCAGAGAGACGGGCCGGAACCTCGCCCATCGGAATCTCCAATGCACCGGCGAACTTGGCAATGTCGGTCTCCTCCCGCTCCCGTACGTCGAGGATCGTTGGCATCTTCCCCGCGGCGAGGAGATCCCGTAGCTGCCCAACGCCCATCTCGGTGGCCATGTCCTCGGGCTACCGCTTGGTCGGGACCCGCACAAGTCCGTAGGCGGGCGCAGCCCGGGGGCTCAGATGTCGAGATCGGCGACAGCGGTTGCTTGATCCATGATCAGCTCGAAGCGAGGAGCAACGTCGCGGCCCATCAGCGTCTGGATCGTGTCGCTCGTCGCGGCCGGCTCTTCGATGGTGATCTGCATGAGCGTTCGCGAGTCGGGCGCGAGCGTCGTCATCTTGAGCGTCGGTGGGTTCATCTCGCCGAGGCCTTTGAATCGCTGCACCTGAACGTTCCCGCGCTTGTCGCGGCCGGAGAGGATGCTCTCCTTCTCCTCCTCGTCCTTCGCCCAGAACGTCTCCTTACCGATATCGATGCGGAACAGTGGCGGAACGGCGAGGTAGAGGTAGCCGCCTGCGATCAGCTCCGGCATGTGGCGGTAGAAGAACGTCATGAGCAGCGTGGCGATGTGATTCCCATCGGAGTCAGCGTCCATGAGAAGGCACACACGGTGATACCGCAGCTTGCTTGCGTCGAACTCCTTGCCCAAGCCGCAGCCCAATGCCTTGATGATGTCGGAGAGTTCGGCGTTCGCGAGGACCTTGGCCCGCGAGGCGTGCTCGGTGTTCAGCACCTTGCCGCGCAGCGGGAGGATCGCCTGGAAGTGGCGATCTCGCGCTTGCTTGGCGGAGCCGCCGGCGGAATCACCCTCGACCAAGAAGAGCTCGGACTTCGACGGATCGGTCGAGCTGCAGTCTGCGAGCTTGCCGGGTAGATTCAGGCGATGTGAGACTGCGGATTTTCGCTGTACTTCCTTCGCCGCAGCGCGCGATGCCGATCGCGCCTTGGCCGAGAGGATGACCCGCGCCGCGATCGCATCGGCCGATGACCGGTTGCCCAGGAGCCAGTTCTCGAGCGAGCTGCGCACGAAGGCATCGACCACGGGGGCGAGCTCCGGGTTGTTCAAGCGATCCTTGGTTTGGCCCTGAAACTGAGGCGCGGCGATGAAGCACGATAGAAGACCGACGACGCCCTCGCGCACGTCTTCCGCGGCGATCTGTAGGCCACGCGGCACGAGGTTTTGGAGCTCGAGATAGTTTCGAACGGCCTTGACCATGCCCGCCTTGAGTCCGTTCTCGTGAGTGCCGCCCGATCCGGTGGGGATGCTGTTCACGAACGAGGAGAGGGTCTCTGTGGTGTCCTCGGTCCAGGCAAGGGAGCATTCGACGTGCACGCCGTCTTCGTCACGTGAGGCGTAGAAGGTTTCGGCGGGAACGCGCTTTCGTTTTTCGCTCGTCAGCACCTTGTCGAGGTACGCGCGAATCCCGTCGTCGTATTGGAAGGTGTGGCTCTCTCCCGACGCCTTGTCCTGAAAAACGACCGTGAGGCCTTGATGCAGATAGGCTTTGGACTCGAGGCGCTCCTTGATGAGGACCGGATCGAACCGAACCTGCGTGAAGATCTTGGGGTCAGGATGGAACTCGATCATCGTTCCGCTGCCGCGGACGCGGGTCGCGACCTTCTTGAGCTTGCCTTGCGCGGTCCCGCGCGAGAACTTCTGCTCCCACTCCGCGCCGTCTCGCTTCACGCGCACCGTCATCTTGTCCGCGAGAGCGGTTACGACCGAGGCACCCACCCCGTGGAGTCCGCCCGAGTGGTAGTAGTTCTTCGCCTCGAACTTGCCGCCGGCGTGGAGCGTCGTGAGGATGAGCTCCAGCGCGGGCTTGCGGTACTTCTGGTGCATGTCGACCGGGATGCCGCGGCCGTCGTCTCGCACCCGGATCGTCTCCCCGTTCTTCTCGAGAGTTACTTCGATTCGCTTGCAATGGCCGTTCATCGCTTCGTCGACGCTATTGTCGACGATCTCCCAGACCAGGTGGTGCAGGCCAGGCGAGTCCACCGATCCGATGTACATGCCCGGCCGCTTGCGGACCGGCTCGAGTCCCTCGAGTACGGTGATGTCTTTCGCGGTGTAGCTTCGCGCCACTTTCTTCCTCCTCTTCCTCTTCCTCAGACGAAGCGATCCGGAGCCAGCCGGCGCGCATCGAAGCGGTGGGTGGCCCCGGTGAGGATCAAATCCGCCGCGACGCTCCCGATCAAGGGGCTGCTCTCGATTCCACAGCCGCCTTGGCCCGCGAGCCAGAAGAACCCGGGCCGGGTCGGATCTTCCCCCACGATGTGCACGCGGTCGGGAGAGAACGTGCGAAGCCCCGACCAACGGCGCCGCAGCGTCTTCGGAACGAGGTCTGGCGCGAGTCGCCCCAGTCGCGCGATGCCCGCCGCGACGACTGCATCGTCCGGACTTGGGTCACACGGCTCCATCTCCTCCTCGTCCATCGGGCTCAGAAGCATGTCGGAGCCCTCGGGCGCGAAGTAGAGCTCGTGTGCCTCACTCACAAAGAACGGCCACCCCGATGCGTCGATGCCGTCCGGCCAGGGGAACGTGACGATCGTCCGGCGGTGGGGGCGCAGTGGGATTCTAGTCGCTCCCGCGTCCGCGGCGAGCGGCCCGGCCCACGCACCGGCCGCATCGACCACCAGGCGCGCTCGGATCTCCTCGCCGGCGACGACGACTCCGCAGCAGCGGCCAGCCTCGATCAGGACCGACTCGACGTTCGCGCCCAGTCGGATCTCGGCGCCCGCGGCGCGCGCGTGGCGCAGGTACGACGACAGGATCTCGTGAACGTCGAGGCGCCCGTCGCCCGGCACGAGGAGGCCGCCGGCGAAGGAGCTCGGGTCTACGAGCGGCACGTGAGCCTCGCAGTCGGCCGGGGAGAGCGCCTGACAGTCGAGCCCCTGATCCACCAGCGTTGGGATGCTCGTGCGAACGGCCTCCCAGGCGCCCTCTGAAAAGACGCTCAGGGCACCGGTGACCCGCAGAACGGGATGCTCCGAGAATCCGGGGGGTGGATGGCGCAGGAACGGCGCACTGGCGATCAGGATTTCCTGAAGAGTCGGCACCGCGTCGATCACATTCAGGGTGGCCGCGCTGCGTCCCGTCGAGTGCACGGAGAGCTGCTGTTCGCGCTCGAGAATCAGAACGTCGCCGAGGCCGGCCTCCGCCAAAAAGTACGCGAGAGACGCGCCTGCGATGCCTCCTCCCACGATCACCACCTCGTAGGTCGACCGCTCCGCCATCCCAGGGGAGGTTAGCAGACACCGGCTCCCGCGGACGAACGATGCTACGGGTATCCGGAGATGCCTGCCCCCAAAAAGCCGCGACGCGCACGGCCGCGTCGGTCCGGGACTCCGAAGGCGCAAACCGGCGCCGGCCCCCGGCGTCCCGACGCCGCGAAGGCGCAGAGCGGTGCACGGCCCCGGCGTCCCGAAACCGGAAAGGCGCCGACCGGCGTGCGTTGCGAGCACTTTCCGAATTGCGTCGGATGTCCGTGGGTAGAACGACCCTACGGAGCACAACTGGCCGAGAAACAGGAGCGTCTCAGCGCCGCTCTCACCGAGCAGCCGGGGCTCGGTCGCTTCCGCTTGGCAGCTCCGAGCGGAAGCCCGCAGAGGTTCGGTTACCGCAACCACGCAAAGCTGGTCTTCCGGGCGCGCCGGGTGCAACACGGACGCGAGGCTCTTCTCGGCGTCTACCGCCCGGGCACCCATAGCGTGATGCCGGCAGAAGGATGCTCGGTCCACGATCGGATCCTGCAACCGTTCTTGAAGGATCTCCGCGCGCTCGTGCAGGAGCAGGGGGTGTCGATCTTCGATGAGCGACGGCGCGCGGGCGATCTGCGCTACGCACTCGCACGCAGTTCGCGTCTCCACGGATCGATCCACCTGACTCTGGTGTCTGCGCGCAGTCGACCTCCCTGGCTCTCGAGCCTCCTGCGCGCCCTTCGCCGTCGCCAGCCCTCGCTGGAGAGTGCCTTTCTGTGCACGAATCCGACTCCCGGCAACGCGCTCCTCTCGCGGGAGATTCGAAGCCTCTTCGGCCCGCCCGCCTTGCTCGAGAATCTTGGCGGCCACGTGCTCGAGTCCCGCCCCGACGCCTTTCTGCAGGCCAACCCAGACGTCGCGACCAATCTCTACCGTGCGGCCGCGCGCGCCTTCGAAGCACCGCCAAACGCCCGAATCCTCGATTTGTATTGCGGCGTGGGCGCCATCGGCATCTCGGTGGCCCGCCCCGGCGATAGGCTCCTCGGGATCGAGGCTTCCGCCAGCGCGGTCTCCTGTGCCCGCAGCAACTCGCGGCGGGCGGGGATCCGTGGGGCGCGCTTCGTGGCGGGTTCGGCCGAAGCGGTCCGCGGGCTCGCGGCCGAAAACGGCATGAGTCAACCGGATACGGTCTTGGTGAACCCCCCGCGCAAGGGGCTTGGGCCCAGCGTGACGAAGCAGATCGCCGAACTGCACCCGCAGCAGATCCTCTACATCTCGTGTGACCCGGCGACGCTCGCACGCGATCTCCGTGCGCTCGTGACGCGCGGCTACAAGCTCGAGCGAGTGCAGGCCTTCGACATGCTTCCCCAGACGCCGCACGTCGAGGCGCTCGCCGTGCTCTCGCGCCGTGACGGCGTCAGTCCACCGCGGTGATCTCGAAGCCCTGACGCTCGGTGAGCCACTTGATGGAGACGTCGTGCCCCGCGAAACCCTTCAGTACGTACGTCGTAGGCCCCGTGACGTCGCGCACGAACGCAACGCCGAAGGTGCTGACGGTGTAGGTACTCGTGCTCACGACCGCGCCGTCGGCGATCAGCTCGGCGGTGTGAAGGCCGTCGCCATCGCGATTGAAGTTGTAGAGCAGGCTCACCCCGTTGTCGCTGTCACCGCAGACGGATTCGGTGTCGTTGCGAGGCGTTCCGTACGCGGCGGCCATCGGTTCACCCCCGTCGACGCGGATCAGGACCGACTTCGCATGGCAGAGCCACGCGCTGAACGATCCAACGCCGCCTGCGAAGCCCCCGTCGGAGGGAAACTCGAGCAGGCCGCGGGTTGCGACGGCGGTATCGGCGACGGCGGACAGCACGGATATGCGCGGAACCTCCGCCCCGCTTCGGGGATCGGTGATGGGGACGCCCGTAGTGCGCAGCCGCTCTACCAGCTCATCGATCGTGGCGGTCGGGGATTGCTGGCGCAGTAGCGCGATCGCGGCCGAGACGTGTGGCGCGGCCATCGAAGTTCCGCTCATGACCCCAAACGCTCCGCTGGGCTCCGAGGATTCGATGCCGACTCCCGGCGCGAGGAGGTCCAGGAAGGACGCGATGTTCGAGAAACTCGCGACGGTGTCGGTGGCGGTGGAGGCCCCGACGCTGACGATCGACGAGATACACGAGGGACTCGTGAGCCCCGAGGAGAATCCATCGTTGCCGGCCGCGCCTACCGTAGCGACACCCACCGATCGGAGGTGGTCGATCACGGCCTTGCGGGCACCGTTGGCGTCGTCACACACGTCGGGCGACGCAAAGGCAGTGCTCCCACCGATGCTCATGTTGACGGCGGCGATGGGAAACGTGTCGGCGAGCGCCAAGACCCGTTCGAGTGCGGCGACCTGGTCTGAGGTGAACGACCCGGCACAGGGGGTCGGGCCGCCGCCGCAGACCGCGCCGTCGAAGCGCGTGAAGATCTGGATCGAGATGAGGTCGGCGCCCGGGGCGACGCCCGACAGCCGGTCGTCGAGACCGATCGCAATCCCGGCCACATGCGTCCCATGGCCACACCCGCCGGGGGCGTACGCGCACGGAGCGCCGGCGCCGGGCCCGACCTGGGCGGAGCTTCCATCGGGGCAATCCCCGCCGGCGGAGAAGCAAGCTTCGGACACCACTCGGCCGCCCAGAAACGGGTGGTCAGCGTCCACGCCCGTATCGAGAACCGCAATCGTTTGGCCCGTCCCGTCGAAGCCACTGAGGTGCACGGAGTCGGCCTGGATCTTCGGTACGCTCGAGTCGAGAACGGGAAGCGCCACTCGATCCTCCTCGACGGAGAGGACCTCTGCCGAGGCTTCCAGCGCGGCCAGCCCTGGCGCGTCGACTTCCAGGGCCGCGTACGGAACGGTTTCGAACGCGCGGACCATCCGGGAGCCGGTACCGGCGAGGCTGCGCCCCAGACGTCGCCCACCTGCTGCGATACGAGCGCGCTGGCCTGCCACGGCGGAACGGTCGGGGAGGGCGCCCTCGCGCGCGATGGGCTCGTCGAGGTGCACGAGCACCCGCACCGATCCGCTCTGGCGAGCCCGCTCGGCCACACGGACCGGCACCTTCCCCGCGTAGGCGGGGGACACCAGCAGGACGGCCAGGAGAATCGCGGCAGGGCGGAGCATGGACATGCGCCTCCCACCGTAGCGTCGCGGCGCGAAACGAGCGAGACGCAACCGGATGCCTCAGTTCACTGCCGTAAAGATGGGGCGAACGCCTTGCCCTCGACCGACGTCCGTTGCGACGCCTCGGCTCCTTGCGAACATGGCCGATATCCCTGCGTGGTCGGTCCTCGCGACGAACACCGACTGACGCCAATCGCGTCACCCGATGTCGAGGCCGCGCGCTAACCTTTCGGGCGGCCCAGGGAGTCGGGCGTGCCGCGCTTGATCACCTTCTGCCCCTTCGTGCCTCGCTTGAGCCGGGGGAAGGCGTCGCCCGCGACCTTTCTCTTGGTGCCCTTGTCGATCCCGACATCGAGATTCATCGTCTTGGCTCCAGGCACCGCGCCGAGCAGCTTGTCCTTGGCGTCGAGGCGCATCAGGATCACGCCACGGCCGACGCCCGAGAGCTCGGCGACATCGGCCAGGGCGAAGCGGACGCCTTTGCCGCTCTTGGCCAGGCAGAAGACTTCTTTGCCGTCGACGGGGTGGATCGAGACCAGCTCGTCCCCGGCCGCCACCCGGGCGAAGCGTCGCCCGCTGCGTGTCGTGAGCGAAAGATCGGGTGCCGCGACGAAGCCGTACCCGCCGGCGGACGCAACGAGGATTGGCTGTGTTTGCTCCGTGAGCGCAATCACATCCCCGCCGTCGAACAGGTCTCGCTGGTTCTTGGGGCGTTTGCCCTTGGTCTTCGTCTGGGACTGCTCGGCTTCGGGCGGGACGGGGCCGTCCGGCACGAGGAAGCTTCGCACGACTCGTTCGCCATCCTTGAACTTGAACAGCGACTGTACGGGCTCGCCGTACCCAGTCGTTGCCGGAACATCGGTGGCCGCCAGAACGTACAGAACACCACGGCTCGAGAACAGAACGATCTTGTCGCGCGTGGTGCCCGAATGGATCGACGAGAGCGCGTCGCCTTCGCGCAGGCGTGCGGTCGAGGGGTCCTTCAATTCACGCACGCGGCGAATCCACCCGTCGCGGGTGAGAACGATCGTCGTCTCCTCGTGAACGATGTACGCATCCGGATCGTAGTTCAGATCATCACGGCCACCTGCAGAAACCTTCGTGCGGCGCGGGTCTCCGTACTTCTTCTTGATCTCGGACAACTCGTCGCGAATGAGCTTCCACCGCGCGGCTTTCCGCTTCAGGAGGCGGTCGACCTCGGCGAGAAGCTTCTTCTTCTCTTTGCGTTCGGCCTCGATCTTGTGGATCTCGAGGCGCGCGAGCTGGTAGAGGCGCAATTCGAGGATCGCGTCGGTCTGAATCTCCGAGAGCTTGAAGGCGGCGATCAGCTTCTTCGCCGCGTCCGCCTTTCCCTCGGATCTGCGGATGATCCGGATCGCCTTGTCGAGATCGAGATGAATCTTGTGGAATCCGTCGAGGATGTGGATCCGAGCTTCGAGCTTACGCTTCTCGAACTCGAGGCGGCGGGTGACCACCACCATCCGGAAGTCGAGAAACTCCCGGCAGAGATCCAACAGCGAAACGCGCCCCGGTGTGAGGCCGCTCGGCCCGTCGGAGGGCGTCAGGCAGGTGAGGTTTACGTTGAAGTTCACCTGCAGGTCGGTGTGCTTGAAGAGGAACGCCATGGCGACCTCGGGCTTGGTATCCCCCTTGAGCTCGAGAACGACCCGGATCTCGGCCGTGGACTCGTCACGAACATCGACGGCCTGCGGCAGCTTGCGCTCAATGATGAGCGCGCCAATCCGCTCCACGAGCGTCGCCTTGTTCACGGCGTAGGGGATCGACGAGATGATGACCTGGGTCTTGCCCCGGGCGGCCTTCTCGACCTGGTACTCGCCACGCAGGCGAACCGCTCCCTGCCCGGACTCGTAGACACTGCGAATCTCCGCCCGACTCGAGAGGAGCTCGCCGCCCGTCGGGAAGTCGGGCCCTTTGATGTGCTTCAGGAGGTCTTTGACCTCGAGCTTGGGCTGATCGATCAGGGCGGTCAGCGCGTTGCAGACCTCGGTCAGGTTGTGCGGCGGGATGTTGGTTGCCATGCCGACTGCGATGCCGGTCGAGCCGTTCATCAGTAGCTGCGGCAGGCGACTGGGGAGCACGACCGGTTCTTCGAGTGTCGCGTCGTAGTTGGCGCGCCAGTCGACCGTATCGGAGCCCAGGTCGGCCAGGATCTCCTCGGCGATCGCGGTCAGCCGAGCCTCCGTGTAGCGGTAGGCCGCCGCGGAGTCGCCGTCGAGCGAGCCGAAGTTGCCCTCGCCGTGGACCAGCGGGTAGCGCAGCGAAAAGTCCTGAGCCATTCGGACCATCGCGTCGTACGCCGCCGAGTCGCCATGCGGGTGATACTTGCCGATCACCTCGCCGACGATCTGGGCCGACTTCCTCGCCTTGGCGGAAGCAACCAGGCGAAGATTCTGGAACATCGCGTACAGAATGCGTCGCTGGACCGGCTTCAAGCCGTCTCTGGCGTCGGGCAGAGCCCGAGCGGTGATCACCGACAGCGCGTAACTGAGGTAGCGCTGTTCGGCCGTCGTCCGCAGATCTGCCTGGCGGGTAGCCTCCTCCATCCTCCACACCCCCTCCCAGCGCGCCTTGTAAGCGGTCTGGCGTCGTTTCGCCAGCGTACGCTAGCGCGCCTGCATCGTGGTGGCGCGAAATGGCAGTCGGACCGGCGATTGCGACGCCGAAGTGACGAATTTCGTCACCGTCAAAAGCGGGTGAACGACCGTACGAGCGAGCCCTTGGGCGAGGAAGCGAACGGTCCCGGACTTGCATTTCCTCTTCGGTGGGACCGGGGCAATCTCCGGCCGGGGCCTCACCTCAATTTCGAGTCGAAGGGGAACGCCAGACATGCAAGACAATCGAGCGAAAAGAGAATCAGGCTTCACCCTGATCGAGCTCCTGGTGGTGGTGGCGATCATTGGCATCCTCACCGCGATCGCACTCCCGGCCTTCTCGGCCTATAGGGCCGACAGCTTCAATGCTCACTCGTCCCAGGGCCTGAACACCCTGGCCAAGGCCGAAGAGGCCTATTTTGCTCGCAACGGGAACTACGCCATGGCCGTCGGGGATCTGCCCTCGTACTACCCCCCGAACGGAGTCGTGATCAGCCTAACCTCCGCGACCGTGCGCGGTTTTACGGCCCAAGCGCACCATCCCGAGGGCACACGCACGTTTGTCTGGGATTCCGGGAACGGTGGATTGCAACCCTAGAGCGGCACGGCCGCCGTGCCCCACTTCATGGCGTCCGGCGCGCCGTTTTGCTAGCGCGCCAGGGTGCTAGCCAGTTCGGAAGAGAGTGCCGCGGCCCCGCGCCGCGCGGACATACGCAACATCGCGATCATCGCGCACGTCGACCACGGGAAGACGACCCTCGTCGATGCCTTGCTGCACCAGAGCGGCACGTTCAGCGCCCACCAGCACGTCGCTGAGCGGGTGATGGACTCGGGAGCCATCGAGCGTGAGCGCGGTCTGACGATCAACGCCAAGAACACGTCGATCCTCTACGACGGCGTCCGCATCAACATCGTCGATACGCCCGGCCACGCCGACTTCGGCGGCGAGGTGGAGCGCACTCTCGCGATGGTCGACGGCGTGCTCCTTCTCGTCGACTCCTCGGAAGGGCCGCTGCCGCAGACTCGCTTCGTTCTGCGCAAGGCACTCGAGGCGGGCCTCTCGCCGGTCGTGTGCGTCAACAAGATCGACCGTCCCGACGCGCGGGTGGCCGAGGTCCTGGACGAGATCTACGGGCTCTTCATCGACCTCGATGCCACAGAGGAGCAGCTCGAGTTTCCGGTGATCTACACGAACGCGAAGGCCGGCACCGCAACGCGGAAGCTCGAAGAGCCGGGAGCGGATCTCCGAGCGCTCTTCAGCTTGATTCTCCAAGAGTTGCCGGGACCCGAAGTTCCGGTCGGCGAACCGACGCAATTCCAAGTCAACAACCTCGCGTACGACGATTACGTTGGCCGACTCGCGCTCGGCCGCATCCGCACGGGAGAGGTGGTCGCCGGACAGAACTACATGCTGTGCGGCGCCGACGGGGTGCAGACGCAGTGCAAGCTGACGCACGTCTACGGCTGGCACGGACTGAAGCGCGTCGCTCTCGAAAAGGCGACGGGCGGCGACATCGTTGCGCTCGCGGGGATCGAGGAGGTCACGATCGGTGACACCGTCGCCGATCTCGCTGCCCCCCGCCCGCTGCCGCGACTCCGGATCGACGAGCCCACCATCGCGATGATCTTCGGTGTAAACACGTCGCCCTGGGCCGGACGTGAAGGCAAGTACGTCACCTCACGCAAGCTTCGCGAACGGCTCGAGCAAGAGGCGCACCGCAACGTCAGTCTCAAGATCGAAGACACCGGGGCCCCGGACCGCATTCAGGTCTGCGGCCGCGGGGAGCTCCAGCTCGCAATTCTGATCGAGACGATGCGGCGCGAAGGCTACGAGATGGAGGTCTCGAGGCCGGTAGTTCTGACGCGCGAGGTCGACGGCAAGCTCGAGGAGCCGATGGAGACCGCCATCATCGACACGGCGGAGGAGTACGTCGGCGTCATCTCGCAGCTGCTGTCGATGCGAAAGGGCACCATGACGCACATGGCGCCGCCAGCGTCAGGGCGGGTGCGCCTCGAGTTTTCCGTGCCGTCTCGAGGTCTGATCGGGTTCCGCTCGCAGTTCCTCACCGATACGCGGGGCACGGGGATCATCAACGCGATGTTCAACGGCTACGCGCCGTGGGCGGGCGACATCAACCGCCGAACGAACGGGGCGATCGTCTCCGATCGAGCGGGAGTCACGACTCCCTACGCGCTGTTCCACCTCCAAGACCGAGGGCTGCAGTTCGTGCCTGCGGGGACTCCGGTCTACGAGGGGATGGTGATCGGCGAGTACTCGCGCGACGCTGACCTCGACGTGAACGTCTGTCGCGAGAAGAAGCTGACCAACGTGCGTGCTTCGGGCCGAGACGAGGCGATCCGCATCAGTCCGCCGCGTCAGATGGGCCTCGAAGACGCGCTCGACTGGATCGACGACGACGAGCGCGTCGAGGTCACTCCGGACTCGGTCCGGATTCGCAAGCAGATCCAGGCGCAGAACATGCGCCCGAAGAAGAAGACCCGAGAAGCGTGAGGAGACAGAGCATGCACCGAGTGAAGCGAAGCACCGCAGTCCTTACCCTGGCTCTGGCGACGATCGTTGCAACCGGTGCGGTTGCGGCCGACGAAGCGCCCACCAAGAACCCCGCTGCCACGATCAAAACGTCGATGGGCGAGATCACCGTCGAGCTGTTCGCCGACAAGGCGCCCATCTCGACGAAGAACTTCATCGAGTACGCAGAGTCCGGGTACTACGACGGCACGATCTTCCACCGCGTCATCCCGAACTTCATGATTCAGGGTGGCGGCATGGACGCCGACCTGAAGCCGAAGCCCGGTCAGCGGGCACCGATCAAGAACGAGGCGGCCAACGGTCTGAAAAACACCAAGGGCACACTCGCGATGGCCCGCACCAGCGCGCCGGACAGCGCCACGGCCCAGTTCTTCATCAACGTGAAGGACAATGGGTTCCTCGATCACCGCAACGATAGCCAGCAGGGCTATGGCTACGCGGTGTTCGGCAAGGTGACCGGCGGGATGGACGTCGTCGAGAAGATCAAGGAAGTGCCGACGGGCAACCGGGACATGTATCAGGACGTGCCCACCAAGGCCGTCACGATCGAGGGCGTCACCGTCCAGAAGTAGCGATGGTCGCAGCGTAGCGCTGCGCCAATCGAGTGTAGTTCTCGGCCGACTCGAGCAGGTGCTCGGTCTCCGCGGGGCGCAGCGCGCGCACGACCTTCGCGGGAGCGCCCACCGCGACTTGGCCCGATGGCACCCTCGTTCCGGGGGGCACGACCGCTCCCGCCGCGATCATGCAGCCGTCTTCGAGGTGCGCCCCGTCCAGGACGATGGAGCCGATCCCGACCAGCACCCGATTTCCGACCGTGCAGCCGTGCAGTACCGCTCCGTGCCCCACGGTGACGTCGTCCCCGATCTCCGTCGGGTATCGGTCGGTCGCCACGTGGACGACCACGCGGTCCTGAATGTTGGTGCGCTCACCGACGGTGATCGAGTGCCCGTCGCCTCGAAGGACGGCGCCGAACCAAACGCTGGAGGCGGCACCGATGGCGACCTGGCCGATCAGGGTCGCGTCCGGCGCCACGAAGGCGCCCGCGGCGATTCGCGGCGCATGCTCTCCGAAGGGCAGAATCATGGTTTCCTCCGACCACGAGATGTCGTCGTGGTCAGATGTCCGAATCGGACCCGCGACACAAGGATGTTCTCGGCCAGTCGCAAAGAAAACGTCGGGGGCGGGCCGATGAAACCGATGCGCGGGTCACCGCGATGCCCCCGGCGACCAGCTCCGGTCCAGCCTCTGGCGCGGCTCGGCGGTGCCGCCTCTGGCGAGGCCTGCCCTTGCGCGCGTTCGCTCCGCTGAGGCCCTCGATCTGGACCGAGTAGGGGGCGCCTGGCGGCCGGAACCCGCCTTGGTCGGAAATCCTGTCACATCGCCCCGCGCGGGGCTCTTCCGTTCAGCTCATCGCGAGCGGCCCGGCGCGTGCGGCGCCGGTGGCCAGGCCGATGCAGGAGATCCGACGATGAACGCCCCCTTCAGCTCTCTCTCTCGATGGCTTCTCGAGAAGGCCACCGCGCCTGGGCACGCCCGGGGTCCGACGGCTGGCCGGAACCGCCTTCAGCAGACTCGGAACGCCCTTTGGGCCGCGTTGCTCGTCGCGACGGGGGTCGTTCTGAGCGCGCGGCCCGTCGGCGCCCAGAACACCGACTTCACCATCTACGTGACCGGCGATCCTCAATACTGGACGGGAGAGCAGGCCAAGCGGGACGACATGGGGGTCCCGATCACGAAGAGCGGTGCGGCCCTTCCGGCCCCCACCGCGCGGACCGACATCTGGCCCAACATCCCCTCCGAGCATTGCGAGCACTTTACTCCCGGAACCGGCCCAGAAGCCTCGATCACGCAGCGCGCGGTGATCCAGGCGATGAACGCTCTGCCCGGCACCCCGGGAGCCCAGGGCGTCTCCCGCGCGCCGCTGGGCGTCCTCGTTGCTGGCGATCTCACCCAGGATGGTTTCGACCACCGAGGAGACCTACCGGACGATCAGTTCGACCAGGTCTCCCTGTTCACGAGCCAGTGGGGTCTCACCGGAGCCGACGGAGAGCTCCGGTTCCCCGTTTTCGAGGGCTTCGGGAACCATGATACCGACCCCGACAACACGACGGACCCCGTGCGACGGCTCAACTACTGCCGCTGCAAGGCGGGGGACCCCAAGTGCATCGGGTTCGGATGCCATGGGCCCTGCGGCGCCGTCTGTGTGCTTTTTCCACCGGCTTGCCCGGTCTGTACGGCCGCGTGCGTCTCTCCCACACTGTGCGAGATTCCGTCGCGCCATGAGACGGATACCTGGTGCTCTTCGGTGATTCCCCCGCACTTCGCCGAATACACTCGGGAACGAGGTCTCTGTGACGTCCCGTCCGCCGACCTCGTGGCGGAACGAAACCCGCTTCGAGTCGTACGGCAGCCAGACTCCGCGGGTGACCCGGACCCGGCGACGGTCGGCGGCATCACGAACTCCGCGCCGACGGGGCACTATTCGTGGGACTGGGGCGGGGTGCACTTCGTCGTCTTGAACGAGCATGCCGGAGGTACCGTGGACGGTCCCCGACGAATCTACGCCCGCGACAGTCTACAGTTCCTCGAGGCCGATCTCCGTCAACACGTGGATCGGGCGATCGATCAACGCGTCGTGATCATGCAGCACTTCGGCTTCGACGGCCTTTCGATCTGTCGGCCTGCACCGCCCCCGGCGGGCGACCCAACACCGACCCCCGCTCCCGCTCACTTCCCGCTCGACGGCGGGCTTCCCGACTGCATCTGGTGGAGCGCGGCCGAACGCGCCGCGCTGATCGACGTGATGGAGCAATACAACGTCGTGGCGCTCTTCACTGGACATGTCCACGCGGCCATCGACTCCCAAGTAGACGCTCTCGATCCGAGGACGGGCCTCCCCGCCGAGAACAGTCGGCCCGAAGCCATCCCCACCTTTAGGTCGGGCGGAGCGCGAAACTTCGAAGATCCAGGCTTTCTGGAAGTGACGTTCACGAAGACGCGGCTTGATGTAACGCGTCGCGATGTCGATTTTTCACGATACGATGCGATCAATGCGGCGCACGCCGGTGATCCTACCAACTTCAGTGTGCGGAGCAGCCCAAACCCGAACTTCCAAGTCACGATCCCGCTGCATGCCTGTGATGGGCTCGTGCCGACGATCGAAGGAACCGAGTTCGACGACGTCCTGAAGGGAACCCCGGGAGACGATATCATCCTCGCGCGCGGCGGCAACGACCTCGTCCGGGGTGGTGGTGGAAACGACATCCTTTGCGGCGGTTCGGGCAACGATCGTCTGATCGGCGGCGGCGGAGACGATCTGATCGACGGGGGCCCCGGCGACGATCGGGCTTTCGGGAACAGTGGCGACGACGAGCTCGCCGGAGGCACGGGCGACGACCGCCTGGGCGGCGGCAGCGGCGACGACCGGCTCTTCGGAGGCCCAGGTGCGGACAAGCTGCGCGGGAACTCCGGGACCGATCGTCTCGATGGGGGCGAAGGGCCGGACGTGCTCTACGGCGGCAGCGGCGCGGACGTGATCCTGGGCAGCGAAGGAGGGGACACGCTCCGGGGACGTCACGGCGACGACCTTCTCGTCGGCGGGGACGACGACGACGTCCTGCGCGGTGGCGCGGGGAGCGACGACTGCTCAGAAGGGGAGGACACACGGCGATGTGAAGGCCCGGCACCCACACCCGTCCCGACCCCATTGCCTAGCCCAAGACCGACGGCCAGCGCGGCACCGACGCCCGAACCGACGCCCTCACCAGACCCGGCGGACGTCGACGGCGACGGCGTCGCCAACGAGGTGGACAATTGCCCGACCGTGGCGAACGGTACGCAAGATCCGGCCGTGTGTGCGTGTCCCTGCTTCAGGGAGGCGGATCTCGACGCCGAACCGGCGCGATCCTCACCAGACGTCTGTTCCTTCGGCCCGCGCGCGAGAGAGGCTCTTCTGAGTCGCGCCTCGGCTGACGGCGACGTCATCTACGCCTTGGGGGCCGGCTGCGCCAGCGATGAGAACGACGCCGCGTGCGACGAGTCCTCCTACTGCAGCGCGAACGATCTATGCACGTTCCAGACGCTGGACCCGCAAGAGCCGCCCACGTGCATGGGTTTCATGGACGTTACCGGCGCAGAGCGCCGCGCGTGCGTGGCACTGCTCCTGGGCAGCGAGCTCGCCGAGCGGTGCCCCTGACGACCCATCGGCAGCCGTGCTCTCGGGAGCGTCGGATCCCAGACCTCGAGAGCCCGGCTGCCATCCTTCTCGCCTAGAGCCGAGCGCGTTCTCGCGCGGTGTTCCCCGCACGTGCTGCGAGCAGACCATGCGCCAAAGAGCCGTGCCGATCCCGCATCTGTGCGCACATGCGTGGAGGTGTGGAGCTCGGTCTGCGCGTCGAGTCCGCCCCTCTCTCGAGTGCTGAGCTGCGGCTTCGTGCTTGCGGCAGCGGTTTCGTGCGAGAAGCCGAAGTCCGCGCAGGTACGAGAGGTGTCATGGCAGGGGGCTTCCCTTGACAGAAGCATGCCCGTGCGTCCGTAAAATCCGTACTTGTCTCAGAAATGCCAAAGCGCAAGATGTTGTTATTGGACGCTCGACGTTGCCATACGGATTGCGCTCTGATAGGAAGCGACATGGTTAGTCTGGAAAGAGTCTCGACACGACGAATCGCCACCAGAAGCCCAGTCGAACGGCTGGGCTTCGCTCGTTGAGGCAGGGGAGCCGTCATGGAGCAGCATCCTCTCGGTGAAGGACTGACCTTCGACGACATCCTCCTCGTGCCGGCGGGTTCCGATGTCCTGCCGCGCAACACCGACGTGTCGGCCCGCCTCACGCGCCGAATCCGGCTCCAGATTCCGCTGATCAGCGCGGCGATGGACACGGTGACGGAATCTCGCACGGCCATCGCCATCGCGCAGGAGGGTGGGATCGGTATCGTCCACAAGAACCTGCCGGTGGACGCCCAGGCCGCTCAGGTCGCACGTGTGAAGAAGTTCGAGAGCGGCATGGTTGCCGACCCGCTTACGGTCGCGCCCAGCCAGACGCTCTCCGAGGCACTGCGGCTCATGCAGAAGGCGCACATCTCCGGACTTCCGGTGACCGAGGACGGGCGGCTCGTCGGGATTCTGACGAACCGCGACCTTCGGTTCGAGCGCCGGATGGATCGCACCGTCGGCGAGGTCATGACCCACGAGAATCTGGTCACGGCACCGCTCGGAGTCACCCTCGAAGAGGCGACCCAGAAGCTCCACGAGCACCGCATCGAAAAGCTCCTCGTCGTCGAAGCCGACCAGCGCCTCGTCGGTCTGATTACAGTGAAGGACATCGAGAAGGCGGAGCAGTTCCCGCACGCGTGTCGCGACGAACGTGGTCGCCTGCGGGTGGGCGCCGCCGTCGGCGTGGGTGCCGACTGGCAGGAGCGCGCCGAGGCATTGATCGAGGCCGGTGTCGACATCATCTGCGTCGACACAGCCCACGGTCACTCCCGCAACGTAATCGAGACCGTCGGCGAATTGAAGAAGAGCCATCCCGATCTCGATCTGCTCGGGGGCAACGTCGGCACCGGCGACGGGGTACGGGCGCTGATCGATGCGGGCGCAGACGCGGTCAAGGTCGGCATGGGGGTCGGGTCGATCTGTACGACCCGAATCATCTCCGGTGTAGGCATGCCGCAGGTCACGGCGATCGCCGACGCCGCGCGAGTGGCGCGCGACGCGGACATTCCGATGGTTGCGGATGGCGGCATTCGCTTCTCTGGTGACGTGGTGAAGTCGCTCGCTTGCGGCGCTGACGCCGTCATGATCGGAAGCTTGTTCGCTGGGACCGAAGAGAGCCCCGGGGAGACGATCTTGTACCAGGGCCGAACCTACAAAATGTACCGGGGCATGGGCTCGCTCGAGGCGATGCGTGCCGGCAGCAAAGATCGTTACTTCCAGGAAGAAGAAGAAGACGCCATCAAGCTCGTCCCCGAGGGGATCGAGGGCCGGGTGCCGTACAAGGGCTCGCTGTCCTCGAACATCCATCAGCTCGTGGGAGGGGTTCGTGCCGGAATGGGGTATCTGGGCGTGCCCACGCTCCAGGCGATGCGGGAGAACGCGAAATACATTCGGATCAGCGAAGCGGGCCATCGTGAGAGCCACGTGCATGACGTGGTCGTCGCGAAGGAAGCTCCGAACTACAGGCTGGGCTGAAGCTTGATTCTCGTCGTCGATTTCGGAAGCCAGTACACCCAACTGATTGCGCGCAGGATTCGCGAGTCTAAGGTCTACTGCGAGATCCTCCCATGCACCGTCTCGGTTGAAGAGGTTCAGGAGCGCGCGCCTACGGGGATCGTACTCTCGGGCGGTCCCGCGAGCGTCTACGTGGAGTCCGCGCCCCAGCTGGCAAGCGGGATTCTCGAGCTCGGGGTTCCGGTGCTCGGCATCTGCTACGGCATGGGAGTCCTGAACGTCACGGCTGGGGCATCGGTCGCTCGGGCCGACCGCCGCGAATATGGGCGGACGACGATCGAGATCGTCGACAACTCTGATCTGTTCGAGGGGTTCGAGGTCGGGTCCGAGACCTCGGTATGGATGTCTCACGGCGACCGGATGGAGTCGCTACCCGTGGGCTGGGACGTGCTCGCGCGGAGCGAGAATGCACCCATCCAGGCCTTCCGCGACCCCACTCGCCGGTTGTTTGGCTTACAATTTCACGCGGAAGTGGTGCACTCGGAGCGCGGAGCTGAGATCCTCGGAAACTTCGTGCTCAACGTTTGCGGCGCTCCGGCAACCTGGACACCAGACTCCTTCATCGACGCGACGATCGAGGAGTTGCGCGCCAAGACGGCGGGCGGCCGCGTCATCTGTGGCCTCTCCGGAGGCGTCGACTCGACGGTTGCGGCAGCTCTGTTGCACCGCGCAATCGGTGATCGGCTCACCTGCATCTTCGTCGATAACGGACTCCTGCGCGAGGGGGACCGCGAGATGGTCGAGACCACGCTCGCGCACCTGGGGCTCGACATTCGCACGCTCGACGCGGCCGCCCGATTCTTCGATGCGCTCGATGGCGTGCTCGATCCGGAGTTGAAGCGCAAGCGAATCGGCAACCTCTTCATCGAGGTCTTCGACGAGGCGGCGGCGGGACTCGATGACGTACGCTTCCTGGCACAGGGCACGCTCTATCCTGACGTGATCGAGTCGGTCTCGGTACGCGGTCCGTCCGCGACGATCAAATCCCACCACAACGTGGGCGGACTGCCGGAGCGGATGAACCTCAAGCTCGTGGAGCCATTGCGGGAGCTGTTCAAGGACGAGGTGCGCGCCGTGGGTCGGGAACTCGGCTTGGAGGAAGAGCTCGTTTCCCGCGAACCGTTCCCAGGACCGGGGCTCGCCGTTCGGATCGTGGGCGCCGTCACGCGGGAGCGCGTGCGGCTTCTGCGGGAGGCCGATGCGATCGTCCGCGAAGAGCTCCGGGGCCAGAAGAATCTGTGGCAGGGCTTCGGAGTCCTGCTGCCCATCCAGACGGTAGGGGTTCAGGGAGACGAGCGTACGTACGACCAGGTGATCGCCGTGCGCGCGGTCGAGAGCCTCGATGGGATGACGGCAGACTGGGCCCGACTCCCGCACGACACGCTCGAGGTGCTGGGACGGCGCATTCCGAACGAGGTGAAGGGAATCAACCGGGTGGTGTACGACGTTTCGTCGAAGCCTCCGGCGACGATCGAATGGGAATGATGGAAGGGGAGGGGCGGAGTGGGGTTCGTACATCTCCATTTGCACACGCAGTACTCACTGCTCGACGGGGCGAACAAAGTATCGGAGCTCATCCCGAAGATCTCTGATCTCGGCATGCCGGCGGTGGCGATGACCGATCATGGCAACATGTTCGGTGCCGTCGACTTTTACCGGGCCGCGGAGGCGGGCGGGGTGCAACCCATCATCGGCTGTGAAGCCTACGTCGCGCCGCGGAGTCGCTTCGACCGGAGTCAGGCGCGCAGCGCCGACCCGGAGACTGCCGGCAACTACCATCTCGTTCTCCTGTCCATGAACGAGGTGGGGTACCGAAACCTCTGCCGGCTGGTTTCGACCGCGTACCAGGAGGGGTTCTATTACAAGCCCCGGATCGACCGAGAGCTTCTGCACGAGTTCAATGAGGGACTCATCTGTCTGTCGGGCTGCCTCGGCAGCGAGGTGAATCAGGCGATCCAGCGCGGAGATGTCGCACGTGCGCGCGAGGTCGCGAGCGAGTTTGCCGAGATCTTCGACAAGGATCGCTACTACATCGAGGTTCAGGACAACCATCTGGCCGAACAGGAAGTCTCCAACCGGGAGCTCTTCTCGATCGCGAAGCACCTGGGCCTGCCGCTGGTGGCGACAAACGATTGCCACTATCTCGGCGCCGACGATGCAGAGGCGCACGAAGCGCTCCTCTGCATTCAGACCGGCAAGACGCTCGACGATCCCAACCGCTGGAAGTTTGGGACCGACCAGCTGTTCGTGAAGTCGCCCGAGCAGATGCGCGCAGCCTTCCCGGAGTACCCGGAAGCGATCGACAACACCCTTGATCTCGCGCGGCGCTGCGATTTCAAGATGAGCTTCGGGCAGTATCAGTTTCCCGACTACGAGTTGCCCGCCGGGGAGAGTCTCGAGGAGGCTCTACGGGTCCAAAGTCGCACTGGGCTCGATGAGCGACTCGCGATTCTGCGCAAGAGCGACAGTTGGGACGAAACGAAGGTCGTCGAATACGACGAGCGGCTGGTGGAGGAGCTCGGCGTCATCGAGCGCATGGGGTTTCCCGGCTACTTTCTGATCGTCGCGGACTTCATCCAATGGTCGAAGCGAAACGACATTCCGGTCGGACCGGGGCGGGGATCCGCAGCGGGGAGTGTGGTCGCGTGGGCGATGCAGATCACGGACATCGATCCGATCGAGCACGGACTGCTCTTCGAGCGCTTCCTGAACCCCGAGCGCAAGTCGATGCCCGATATCGATGTCGACTTCTGCTACGAGCGGCGCGATGAGGTCTTGCAGTATGTACGCCAAAAGTACGGCGAAGATCGCGTAGCGCAGATCATCACCTTCGGAACGTTGAAGGGAAAGGCTGCGTTGAAGGATGTCGGCCGGGTGCTCGAGTTCGGCTACGGCGAGACCGACCGCATGGCGAAGCTGTACCCAGCGGCGCGCCAGGGTAGGGATGTGCCGCTCCGGCAGGCTCTCGAGACGGAATCCCGTCTGGCCGAGATCCGCGCTAAAGGCGCGCGCGAGGAGAAGCTTTTCGCGTACGCCCTGCGCCTCGAGGGTCTGATGCGGCACGCGTCGAAGCACGCGGCGGGCGTCGTGATCGGCGCCAAGCCCCTGGTCGAGACCGTACCGCTCTGCATCGACAAGGAGGGCGTGGTCCTCACGCAGTTCTCCGGCAGCGACATCGAGAAGGTCGGGCTGATCAAGTTCGACTTCTTGGGGTTGAAAACCCTCACGATGATCCAGGATGCGGTGAACCGGATTCGTGACGGCAAGGGCGTCACGATCGACCTTCCGAATCTGCCCCTCGATGACAAGAAGACGTATCGGCTCCTGGGCCGCGGTGAGACGGTCGGTATCTTCCAAATGGAATCGAGCGGCATGGCCCAGTTGGTGAAGCGTCTGAAGCCCACCTGCTTCGAGGACATCGTCGCCATCAACGCTCTGTATCGTCCCGGCCCTCTGGAATCAGGGATCGTCGACAACTTCATCGACCGCAAGCATGGCCGTGAGGTCACGACCTATCCACATCCCCTCCTCGAGCCCGTCCTCAAGGAGACCTACGGGGTGATGGTCTACCAAGAGCAGGTCATGCAGGCGGCGCGGGTGTTGGCCGGCTACAGCCTCGGCGACGCGGACAACCTGCGGCGCGCGATGGGGAAGAAGAAGGTCGAGGAGATGGCGCGCGAGCGGTCTCGTTTCAGCGAAGGCGCCGCCGAGAACGGGCTTGCCGAGAAGCAGGCGGGCGACATCTTCGACACGATCGAGAAGTTCGCGGGCTACGGCTTCAACAAGTCGCACGCCGCAGCCTATGCCCTGATCTCCTTCCAGACGGCATACCTGAAGGCGCACTACCCGGAGGAGTTCGTCGCTGCGCTCATGACCCTGGAGATGGGCGACGCCGACAAGACTCACAAGAACATCGCCGAGGCGCGCGCGCAGAAGATCCCGGTTCTCCCGCCGGACGTGAACGAGAGCCGTGAGAATTTCACGGTCACTGGGGAAAAGATCCGATTCGGTCTCGGGGCGGTGAAAGGCGTCGGGGCAAAGGCAATCCAGGCGATTCTGGAGGAGCGGGACGAGAACGGCCCCTTCGAGGGGTTGGATCACCTCGTCTGCCGAATCACGTCGTCGCATCTCAATCGCCGCGTACTCGAGAGCCTCGTGAAGTGTGGCGCGTTCGACAATACCGACATCGACCGCGCGAGCCTTCTGGCCAGTGTGGAAGATCTCCTGCGCTGGGCGGCGTTCGCTGCGGCGAATGTCAACCAGGGGAATCTCTTCGTAGGCGGCGGAACGAGCGGTCGGGAGACGTTCACCTTCAATCGAGTCGATGCGTGGGACTCCGAAGAGCTGCTGCGCCAGGAGAAGGAAACCCTTGGCTTCTTCATCACCGGGCATCCCCTGGACCGGTACCGCCGCCAGCTGAAGAAACTCGTGACGTGTACGACAGCAGGGCTCCGGGACCAGCAGGCGCAGCAGAAGGTGACCCTGGCCGGGGTCATTCAGGGACTGCGCCTGAAGAACAGCAAGAAGGGCGATCGGTACGCCACCTTCTTCTTCGAGGATCTCGACGGCATCGTCGAGGTCATCGCCTGGCCCGAGGCCTATCGGAAGAACGAGGCGTTGATCACCAGCAGCGAGGCGCTCTCGCTGACCGGCAAGCTCGACATCACCGACGAGCGGTGTCAGGTCATCGCCGACCAGTTCATCCGGCTCGATGAGGCCCGAGCTCGGGCGATCCGCGAGCTCAAGATCCTGATCGACGGCAGCCGCTTCACGCGCGACGACCTGGAGCGCCTCGGGCAGACCTTGGCCCGCTATCCGGGCAACTGTCCGACCTACCTCCACGTGAAGCGAGAGGCCTTCGAGACCCGGATCTCGCTCGAGAAACACGGTGTCGCTACCAACCACGAGCTGATCGCGGACCTGGCAGAGCGTCTCACGGGCGTGGAAGCAAGGTTCGTCTCCTGACCCCTTCGGCTCTGGATCGGAAGCCGCTCGGGGCGCACAATCAGGCATGAGTCGAAAAGGCCCTATTGAGCTTCGCCAAGAAGCCGAGCGAGCGTTGCTGGTAGGCCTCGAGACTCGGTCTGACGGCGCCCTCCATCCGATAGACGAGTCTCTCGCCGAGCTGGGACGGCTTTGTGAGACCGCCGGCGCCGTAGTCGTGGGCTCGACCTCGCAGCGTCGGAACACACCCGATGTTCGCACCTTCATCGGGGCTGGGAAGGTCGATGAGATCCGGGCGATCGTGCAGGAAAAGTGCGTGGACCTGCTCGTCTTCGACGACCCGCTCTCGCCAGCCCAGCAACGCAATCTGGAGCGCACCGTCGACCCGCGCACGTTCGGGGATCCGACCGTACGCGTCATCGACCGGAGCCAACTGATCCTCGACATCTTCGCACAGCGCGCCCAGAGCATCGAGGGGAAACTGCAGGTGGAGCTGGCGCAGCTCGACTATCTGCTGCCGAGGCTCACGCGACACTGGACCCATCTGTCGCGCCAGCGCGGCGGAGGCGTCGGCACCAAGGGGCCCGGTGAAACGCAGCTCGAGGTGGATCGCCGGCGGGTGCGCGAACGCGTGGCGATGTTGCGTCGACGTTTGCGAGACGTTGCGCGCACACGCGACCTGCACCGCCGCGAACGTGCGGAGGTTCCGTTCCCGACCGTCGCCCTCGTCGGGTACACCAACGCCGGGAAGTCCACTCTCATGAAGTGTCTGACCGGCGCAGATGTACTGATCGACGACCGGCTCTTCGCGACATTGGATCCCACCGTCCGACGCCTCGACCTGGAGAAGGCCGGCACGGCGCTGTTGAGCGATACGGTGGGCTTCATTCACAAGCTTCCGCACCAGCTCGTAGAGGCATTCAAGAGCACACTAGAAGAGGTCCGAACCGCCGACCTCCTGCTGCACGTCGTGGACGGATCGAGTCCGGAGCGCGAGGTGCACCGACGCGTCGTCGAGGAAGTCCTCGCGGAGATCGGCGTGCCCGACGCTCCGACCGTATTGGTCTGGAACAAGGTCGATCGGCTGACGAACGACGACCGGCAACACGTCGCTTACGAGGTCAAGCGCAACGGCGGCGTCCTCGCCTCAGCGCGAACCGGTGAAGGTGTTCCAAACGTCCTCGCCGCGATCGACGCGCACCTCGCGCGAAGTGCCCAGCAGGTGGAGTTCTGGATTCCGTTCGGACGAGGGGAGATTCTCGCGCGCGTACACCGAGAAGGGCGTGTCCTCGAACGACACGATGAGGAGACCGGGACGCGGGTCACCGCGCTCGTCACCCACAAGCTGGCCGGGCAGATCGAGAAGTTACTCGGGGAAGCCGTATGCTGAACGCGCTGAACGTTCCGAACGCGCTGACGCTGCTGCGCATTGCCGCGATCCCGGCAATTCTGATTGCGCTCGACTCCGAGAGCTTTGCTCTCGCGTTCGCGCTCTTCTTCGCAGCCGGGCTGACCGATGGCCTCGATGGGTACATCGCTCGTCGCACCAACACGAAGACCGAACTTGGCGCATATCTGGACCCGCTGGCCGACAAGGGCCTGGTGATTACTCTCCTCGTGAAGCTCTCCCTCATCGGGGCGGTGCCGTTCTGGGTGCTCACGATCATCCTGACTCGCGACATCGTGTGCCTGACCGGGTACCTGACCTTGTTCTTCGTGACGGGCGAGACGATTGAGATCGCGCCCAGCCTAACCGGAAAGTGGGCAACCTTCTTCCAGATCGGCGGCCTCGGGGTCTGTCTGTTCTTGCTCTGGCAGCCTGGGTTTCCCGTGCCCCAGCTCGGCGAGGTCCTCCTCGCGGTCGCTGCCGGTCTCACTGCGGTGGCGGGAGTACAGTACGTATGGCGAGGGCTCACGTGGTACCAGGCCCGCCCAGCATGAGTGGCCGCGGTGGCCGGCGCGAGGTGGTCGCCCTGCTCGCCGTCGCCAGCATCACGGTTGCTGTGGGTCTCGCTAGCTGCACGCCGTCGCAGGCTGCGCCGGAGGGTAGCCTCGCGCTCCTCGAGCGAGCGCGGGAGAACACCAGGTCGAAGTGGAGCTGGAAGGACCGCCGCCAGACCTTGACGCTGACCATCGTCGACGGACTGGGCAACGAGCGGGTGCGGAAGCTCGTGATGCTGACGAGGCGCGAAGGCGACGGGGAGAAGACGCTCGTAGTGTTTCTCGAGCCGGCCAGCGTCCGCGGGACGGCGTTTCTGCGTCACGCCGAGGAGGCCGGTCCCCCTGCACAATGGCTTCACCTCCCCGAGCTGGGACGGACTCGGCAGATCACCTCGAAGGCACGTCACAAGAGCTTCATGGGCACCGACTTCTCATACGCGGACCTCGACATCGTACAGAACGTGCTCCTGTGGAGTCCGCAGAGTGTTGAGGCGCGTCCGATCGGCCCGGCGCCGAACGCACCGGTCGGCAGTGCCCGTTTTCTGTTGCGACAGCGGAGCGACACGCGGTCTTACGACCACGTCACGGTAGAGATTTCCGAAGCCGATGTTTGGGTCCGCCGCATGGAGATGTTCGCCGATGCGGACGGTACGCCAACGAAGATGCTGCGGTTCGAGAACATCCGAGAGGTCAGTGGTATTCCGACCGCGATGCAGCTCGTCATGAAGCAACCGGAGGGGGGCTCCGTGACGACGGTGAACGTCTCCGATCTCGCCTACGACATCGGCCTTGGTGACGATCATTTTACCAAGCGCGCACTCGAACGCGGCCTCGATCATGTCGACTGACCGAGGAGTGCGCTACGGCCGGCCACGAGCCCCGTTCGACGCCCGCGGCTTGGCCAGGCTCGCCCGCCACGCAGGCTCGATGGCCCTGGACCTGCGCGCCGCGCACGCGCAGCGTCGAACGGCTAGCGGCAAAATCACCCGCGAGATCGAGGCCTGGCTTTCGCGCGAGGCCTACGCCAGTCGGCCCCGCACGCGCATCGCGGTCGTGCACGAGGCCGGACCGCTTCCTCGGACGGAATGGGTCCTCACCGTGGACGCGATCGATGGAGTGGATGCCTATTGGGCCGGGCTTCCGACATGGACCGTCTCGCTTGGGCTGCTCCACCGGGGTGAACCGTGGTCGGCCGCAGTGATCGCACCCGCGCTGGGGGACCTCTACGTCGCGAGCTCGGGAACGTTGCGCTGGCAGGGCACGACGGTCGAGCCGACGGACCAGCCCGCGTCGCCCTTCGTCCTGGGAACCGGGCTCGAGAAGCGCTCCATCCTTCGACTCGGTCGCCGTAAAGAGGCTGAGGCGCCCCTATCGTATCACGTCTGCCTGGTGGCACGCGGGGCCGCAGAGGGCGCGGTGTTGGGGCGCATCAACATCCGTGAAGCCGCGGCACTCCATTGCCTACTCGCACCCGTCGATGGGGAGCTGGTGTCGCTTCGGACGGGCAAGCGCCTGGAGCTCGACAGCTTGCGCGCCGGGCGCGCGAGCCGCGATCCGATCCTTGCGGCGGCGGCGGGCCGCGCAGACGCGCTCCTGGCACGCCTCAAGAAGTAGGGGCGACGCCCACGGGCCACGGGAGCTCTACGCGCCCGTACGCGGTCCGGCACGGCGGTCCGGGCGCGTGCAGGAAGCGCACGTCGCCGTGGTCATCCAGCGAAATGAGGCTCGAGGAGCGCGTTCCGTACTGATTGGTGTGGATGCAGAGTTGGTCGGTCGGCTTTCGATCGTCGAGCGCAATGTGATGATCCGCCAGGATGAGGTGCAGGTCGTCGACCAGCTTTGCCCGATCACGGCTTGCCTCGTAGCGCGGCACCAGCTCCGCGAACCGATGCGTTGAACGCGAGATTCTCTGGCACTCGATGTCGTTCAGGTCGAGATTCGTGAGGAGGTGTAGCCCCGGCTCGAGTACTTCGATCGAAAGCTCGTCTGCGCGGTTCTGGGCGACGACCGCACACCGACGATCCGCAATGAGGAGGTTGAAGGGATTGTACCGCGTCGGCCTCTGGTCTCGAAGAAGGTTGATCGCTCCGTCCATCGACGTCTGTTCGGCGAGCGCGACACACAGAGCGCCCCGAGACGAGCATGATGGATCGGGTGGGGCCTCGGTGCGGCGGTTCAACACGCCCACGACCAAACCGTGGCGACCGACCGCCAGCCAAGAGCCCCCAGCGCGCAGGTCGCGTCCGCCGAACGCGTCCCCGCCCCCAAGACGCTGCGGGGCTACCGCCGGACGTTCGTAGAACTCGTCACGGTTGGCGGCCACCACCAGAGGGAGGTCGCTCCACGTGTCCGTGTAAACTGCGAGTGTGCACACGATCGTCGAGAATAGCGTAGACGTTACCGCGTTGTCTTGCTTCGGGGCCTGTGTTTTAGTTCGTTTTTTCGCGAGGTTCCGATGTTCGATTCAATCGACCAGGTCATAGAACAGTTCGCCGAACGCAAGTACATCTGCAACCGTGCCATCGCGACCGTCGTGTTCTTGGCGTCGCGCATGGGCAAGCCGATCCTCGTCGAGGGACCGGCCGGAGTCGGCAAGACCGAGCTGGCGAAGGTCGTCTCCGGGTGTCTCGACCAGGACCTCATTCGGCTCCAATGCTACGAGGGCCTCGACGAAGCCAAGGCGCTCTATGAGTGGGAGTACGGCAAGCAGCTTCTGTACACCCAGCTTCTCAAGGACAAGATCAGTGAGGTGCTGGCAGGCACCCATACGCTGAACGAAGCGGTCGACCGGATCTCCGAGCAGGACGGCGTGTTTTTCTCCGAGCGCTTCATCCTGCCGCGTCCCCTGTTGCAGGCGATCACGTCTGAGAATCCGGTGGTGCTCCTCGTCGATGAGATCGACAAATCAGACTCGGAGTTCGAGGCATTCCTACTCGAGATCCTGAGCGACTTTCAGGTCAGCGTACCCGAGCTCGGCACGATCAAGGCGCGCAACATCCCAATGGTCGTGCTGACGAGCAACAATTCGCGCGAGATGTCGGATGCACTCAAGCGCCGCTGCCTGCATCTCTTCATCGATTTCCCGGATACGGAGCACGAGTCGAAGATCGTGCGCCTAAAGGTTCCCGAGATCTCCGAGGCCTTGGCTGCCGAGGTGGTCTCGATCGTTCAGAAGATCCGGCGGCTCGATTTGAAGAAAGCCCCGAGCATCAGCGAGACGCTCGACTGGGCCCGGGCTCTGGCCCTGATGAACGTCGAAAGCCTCGGAGACGAGCAGGTTCGAGACACGCTGAGTACAATCTTCAAGTACGAGACGGACATTCGGAAGGCTGAGAAGGAGCTGCGCGAGCACGTGTCTCGGCAGCGCACCCGGCAGGAAGCCGAAAAGTCCTCCGACAAGGATGGCAGCAACGAGGACGTGCTGCACTGAGCCCTAGGGCAGGGCACCTCTTGGTGCTCGGCCAGCGGCTCGTGACGAGGAGATCCCGTGGAAGCCCGCATCCTGGAGTTTGGCGCTCTTCTTCGGCACCATGGGCTCCGGCTGTCTACGTCGGAGACTCTCGACGCTCTCAACGCACTCGAGGGCACCGGGCTCGGCTCGCGAGAGCTCGTGCGCGAAGTGCTGCGGGCGACGATGGTAAAGCGTTCCACGGACGCCGCGACCTTCGACGAGCTCTTCGATTTGTTCTTCTCCGGGCTCGGCGACGCGATCAAGGAGGTCGGCGAGGAAGGGAGCCAGCAGGTCTCCGAGACGGCGAGGGACTACCAGGAGCTCCTCGACCAGCTACAGAAGCTGCTCGAGAACAACGACGTCGAACTCTCCGAGGTCGCCAAAGCCCTGATGGAGCATGACGACGGCACCCTCGAGCAGAAGATCCGCGAGGCGATGGAACAGGCCAAGGGCGAGGGCGAGGGCGGCGGGGAAGGGCGCACGCGAGAGGGGCGACTCGGGCACGCGCTCGGCGAGCAGATGGGCCTGTCTGACATCGCTCGTGAGTTGGGACAGCTTTCCGAAGAGCTCGAGGGTATGGGCCTCGACCCGGAGACGGCCGCGAAGCTACGCGAGCTCATCCGCCAACGACTCGCAGACCTCGCCGACATGATGAAGCGCGCCGCCAAGCTCGAGACTGCGCGCAAGGAGAAGCGGCCTGGCGATCCGACGCGACTCGGGGACCTCGGAGAGAAGAGCTTCTACTACCTCAGCGAGGACGAGATCCGCCGGATGAAAGAGGCGGTGTCTCGCTTGGCGCAGCGATTGAAGAATGTCGTTTCCATCAAGCGTTCTCGTGCGAAGCGGGGAACGTTCGATCTCCAACGAACGCTACGGCACAACACCCAGTTCGGCGGAATCCCCTTCGACGTGCACTTCGACCGGCGCAAGAAGCACAAGCCTCAGATCGTGGTGCTGTGCGACGTTTCGGATTCGGTCCGGAACGTGTCGCGGTTCATGCTGCAGTTCGTCTATTCGTTGCAAGATCTCTACTCGAAGGTTCGGAGCTTCATTTTCGTGGCCGACATCGGTGAGGTTACTCGGCTCTTTGAGGATCTCGAAATCAATGAGGCGGTGGATCAGGCGCTCCGAGGAGACGTGATCAACGTCTTCGCGCACTCCGACTTCGGTCGCGCGTTCAAGTCGTTTCACAGCGATCACCTGTCGATCATCAACCGCCGCACCACGGTGATCGTGTTGGGTGACGCCCGGAACAACTACAACCTGGCGCACGAGTGGGTCATGCGGGACATCCAACAGCGAGCGAAGCAGGTTCTTTGGCTCAACCCAGAAAGCCAGAACACCTGGGGCTTCGGGGACAGCGAAATGGATCGGTACGGGCCGTTCTGCGACTTCGTCGAAGAGTGTCGCAATCTGAACCAGCTCTACCGGGTGATCGACCGGCTCGTGATCTCTTGAGGCCCTCCGAACCGTTGACCACGCGAGAGTGCATGGGTAGGAAGGGTGCTAGGCGGCGGACGGCATGAATCCTGCAGACTCGATAGAAATGAGCCTCGACGGGCTGACGCTCGATCCGGCGACGAAGACGCCGATCGTCGTTCTGCGTGACGCCGACAACAAGATCAATCTTCCGATCTGGATCGGCCTGCTCGAGGCAACCGCCATCGCCACCGAGCTCGAGAACATCGAGGTGGCGCGGCCGATGACCCATGATCTCCTGCAAACCATCATCGGCGAGCTCAACGCCACCGTCGAGGCGGTCGAGGTGAGCGACCTCAAGGACAACACGTTCTACGCGACCATTCACTTGAGGGTCGCCGATCGCGAGATGAGCATCGACTCTCGCCCGAGCGACGCACTCGCGCTCGCCATTCGCTCGAAGTGCCCGATCTATGTAGCCAAAAAGGTTCTCGAACAGTCCAGCATCCTGCAGCAGGAGCAGGAAGAGGGCCACGAGCAGAACCTCTCCGATATCTCGCCAGAGAAGTGGGCCGACATCCTCGACCGGATGGCGCCGGGCGACTTCAAGTACAAGATGTAACGCGGCCCTCGAGAGCAAGAGATCTCTCGCACGGAGCCGCCCAGATGAGGATGTGTAGACAATGAGCGCGCGCGTCAAGCGACCCTCCCATAAGGATCTGAAGCAGCCGGACGAGTTCGTCACGGCGACCGGTAAGGTCGTCGAGTGGGCGCAACAGAATCAGGCTATCGTCAAATATGGCGCGGCGGGTCTCGTCGCCGTACTCCTCCTCATCATCGGAGTGAGCTGGTGGATCTCGTCTCGCAATGCAACCGCCAACCGACAGTTCTACTCGGCGATCGAGCTCTACCAGGCCGACCAGTGGTCGGAGGCGTATGACGGCTTCGTCGCTCTGGCGAACGATCTCGGCGGTACCGACTACGGGCGACTCGCCACGTTGTACGCCGGCCGCGCAGCGCTCCAGCTCGACAAGCCGGACGATGCGATCAAGTTCTATCGCCAGTTCCTCGGTGGCTCGACCACCGTGCCGCTACAGCAGCTTGCCCGCCTGAACCTGGGCCGCGCCCTCGCGAAGAAAGGCGACACCGCGGCGGCGCGAACCGAACTCGACGCCGCGCGCGAACTCGCCGGCCCGGCCAAGCCCGAGGTCACGATCGAGCTAGCACAGGTCGAGGAGGCCGGTGGCGCGAAGGAGCGAGCGGTGGAGTTGTACGGAGTCTACCTGGAGGACAACCCGCAGGGGCCCGCCAAGGAATTTGCGCGGGCCCGGCTCATCGCCCTGGGAGGCACGCCCCCAGAAGCGCCGGCCTCGCAGTTCGGCGGCCTCAACCCGCTGCAGTTCCAGACGCAGTAGTTTCGGAAGGGAGTTTCGAGGCATACGGCAGGGGTGCTTGCAGCACCTAGGGCAAGGCGCCCCCATTCGGGCCCGCGGAACTCGAGGTCATCCAGGACCTGAAGCGGGTCTACGGACTCGATCTCGATGCAAGCGCGAGCCACCGTATGGTCGAGCGCGAGGCCAGCAGCTCGTAGCGGTACCGCAATGGGCAGGCTCCGTGCGGCGCTCGGTCTTCTGGCCGTTGGATCAACACGAGGGCGTAACGGGCCGTGTCCACAACTGCGCCTACACGCGGGTTGCTTCCGATCACGGATCTCCGATCGCGTCGGCAAGGCACAGGGAGTGTGGCCGCGCGTGCGCGAAAGGCCTGCGGCAAGGTGGTCAGGGGGCGACGCGCGAGGAGCTCAGCTCAGCGGAGCGGTGGGCGCCCAGCGGCCTTCTCGATCCGTCCGTCGGCGACGCGTCCGTCTGGCCTCGTCGGAATCCGCAGTCTGGCGCCACGAAGGACGCTCCACAGAATCCTCGCCCGCGGGAGTTCGAGGCTCAAAAGCGAGCATCCGCGGCGTGTCATTGGGTCCGATAAGATAGATTATGACAACTAAAGAGATTTCGATCTGGGCCGACCCTCATCCCCTTGCCCTCGGGGGGCCAAGGTCTGCTCGGGCTCTAGGGGCCGCGGCAATCCGCCGAAGCCCTTCGTAGGTGGCTGAGAGTTCCCAGGACGAGGCTCTGCCAGGAGTCCCTCGCCAGCATGTCGCTCGGGCGCTGCTCGCGCTCATCGTGCTCGGCGGAATCGCCCTGAAGATCCACGCTTGGCCAGAGCCGGTCGGGCATCACGCGCTCGACGGCAGCAACTACTACCAAGTCGCCGGGCACGTGGCCGCCGGCGACGGCCTTCAGACCCGGCTATCGCTCTATCACCAGGGCTTCCGGTCGTTTCCGCACGCGAGCAACATCTATCCGCTCTGGCCGCTGGTGCTCGGGTACGCCGCCCGCGGTCTGGATCTCGCAACTGCGGCCGTCGCCGTGCCGGTGGCGCTGTTCGGGCTCTCGCTCGTGCTGCTCTATGCCCTTGCGAACGCGCTCGTCGCTGCCGTCGTCGACCGCACACCTCGCTGGCGGCATGCACCGGATGTGAATGTCGGCCACCTCGCAGCGTTGTTGTTCGCTTTGAACCCGGTCTTCTTTCGACACACGTCGCTGCCCTACGCCGAAGGCCTAGTGTACGCGACGGCGTTCGGAAGCCTCCTGGCGCTGGACCGCTCGCGCTTCGGATCTCCGGTTGCGTGGGCCGTTCTGTCGGGCGTTCTCGCTGGGGCTTCTTTTCTGTCGAGGCCGCAGATGCTGCCGCTTTCGGTCGCGGTCTCAGGCGGCCTCCTGCTGACGGCGCATTCTCGGCGAGCCGTCGTCGCGTCGGTGGCCTCGCTCGGTGCGGCCGGTGCGATCATTGGGCTCTGGGCATGGCACCTCACAGGCTTCGTCACGCCGATCTCGCCGATGGTATTGATCGACTACGCCGCGTACCGCGAAACAGCAGAGTTGGCGCCCTTTCCAGTCACGCTCGGGTTCGGCTCGTGGACGGCGTTTGTATTGGATCGACTTTCCGGATTCCAGGTCGCGTTCGATCCCAGTCATCCGAACGCCTACGCTCGCTCCTTCGGTGCTGCAGTCTACCTCGTTCCGCTCGCTCTCGTCGTCGTGGCGCTGCGCGCGCCGAGCGTACGCGAGACGTGGACGTGGCTACGTGCGCGCGACTCCCGCACCTTCATTGCGACCTTGCTGGCAGGCCTCGGGGCTCTCGCAATCGTTCACGCCCATCACGGAACGCTCATCTGGGAATGGTGGTTCCACTGGCGGCACGGGTTGCCGATGATTCTGCCGGTGACGTTGGCGCTCGTGGTTCTTCTTACGACAGCGCCACGCTGGCTGCGTGGTGTCGGGTTCGTTCTGGTCGCATGGGCGGTCGTCACCGGAGCCAGCTCGCTACGCGAAACGACGAATTTCCTGCGGTTCGCAACGGCGGGAGCGTCGCCCGACGAGGTGGCGCTCGTTCGCTGGGCGGATTCTCGCGAGTTCCCAGTTCGGATGGTGAGCACGAAGGCACAAGCACTCGCTGCCTTCTCGAAGCGCGCCGGCTTTCACTGGACGACCTGTGGTGACGATCCGCAGCAGACGGCACGACTGCTCGGCGCAGCCGAGGCCGAGTACCTCATCGTGTATCCGGGCGAAGAACACTGCCCGGCCGTCCGCCCTCTACTCCCTCGGCTTCGCCCCGTGATCGCGTTCGGGGGCCTCCGGGTCTTCGAGCCGCTCGACATGCTGACGGCTCATACGCCGGGTTGACCCGCGTACAGACACTGAGCCTGCGCGGCTTTGCCGCAGCCGTCCTCAGCGAGGCGGGTTCTTCGGTTCTTGCTCTTGCGCGCCAGGCGAGCCAACCAGTGGAGGCTGCGCGGCTGAAACGCCAGGCGACGAAATCGTCTCTCGAATCTGTCGCGCACCTTCAGGCATGAGCCGCGCCAGGGCGGTTCGAGCTCGTTTGTCCTTCGGGTCCAAGGTGAGGAGTTGCTGAAGGTACTCGCGCGCGGCAAGCGGGCGCTCGTCGTGCAGCGCGATCTCCGCGAGGAGGCGCAGCACGTCGCTGTCGTCCGGTGCGACCTCGCGCGCGCGCGTCAGGTAGTAGCGAGCCTCCTCGCGCTGGCGGCTTCGGTAGTACAGGCGCCCCAACCCCTTCAGGGCCTGGGCATTCAGAGGCGACATGCGAAGCGCCTCCTCCAGCTGGCCGAGTGCTCCCTTCAACCGCCCGGCCCGCATCATGTCGCGTGCCATACGTACGAGATTCTGGCTCTCTTCGGCGAACTCGCGCACGTCTGCTTCCACGCGCAGGACGGCATCGTCGACCTCTGCGTGCTTCAGCTTCGCATGCGGGCCGAGGTACGTCCGCAGCAACGCGAGACATCTCTCGGGTTCGAGCGCACCAAGGAATACGAGGCCGAGGGCATCGTTCTTGTGATCCTCGCGGTGGATCTCCATGTAGACGCGACGCCTCATACGCGCTCCATGGGGTCGAACAGCTTCTTGTACTCCTCGAGTGCGAAGCGATCGGTCATGCCGGCGATGTAGTCCGCGATGACTTGTGGAGGAGCCGCACCCTTCTCGATCTGTTCATAAACATGCTCGGGCATCTGTCTCGGTTCCTCCAGGTAGCTATCGAAGATTCCCGTCAGAACCGTTTTCGCCTTTACGCCCATGCGCACGACGCGCACGTGCTTGTATAGATTCTCCATCAGGAAGTCCTTGAGCTCACGAATCTTCCGCGCCATGTCGTCACTGTATCGCGCGAGCCTCGGGCGGACGTGCCGGAGGTCGTCGATGGTCTGCACGCGGTTGTCCATGATGCCCTGCCCTACGGTCGCGACCAGGTCCGACACCATTGCGTCCAGCACGCGGCGGACCGTTTGATAGCGCTGGATAGAGAAAGGCGCATTCGGTGATCGCTCGAGCGTTGCCGCGTGCGCCTCGCGCCACAGCGCGACGTCTTCCATCTGCTCGGGCTTCAGCATGCCGCTCTGCACGCCGTCGTCGATGTCGTGGCAGTTGTACGCGATCTCGTCGGCGAAGTCGGCGACCTGGGCCTCGAGCGTCGGTGCAATATCCGGATCGAAGAGCTTTACGAGCGGGCGGTCGTACTCCGATGCGTGCTTGACGATCCCCTCGCGCACTTCCCACGTGAGATTCAAGCCCGGGAAGTCTGGATAGCGCTCTTCGAGTTCCTCCACGATGCGAAGACTCTGGGCGTTGTGCTCGAACCCGCCGTATGGCTCCATCAGTGCGTCGAGGACATGCTCCCCGGCGTGGCCAAAGGGCGTATGGCCGAGATCGTGCGCGAGTACGATCGCCTCGGCGAGGTCCTCGTTCAGCCGCAGAGACTTCGCGATCGTGCGCGTCACCTGCGCCGCTTCCATCGTGTGGGTGAGCCGCGTCCGGTAATAGTCGCCTTCGTGGTTCACGAAAACTTGCGTCTTGTACTCGAGCCGGCGGAACGCGCTCGAGTGAATGACCCGATCGCGATCGCGCTGGAACGCAGTCCGCAGGTCGTGCTCGGGCTCCGGGTGGGCTCGACCGCGGCTGTCGGCGCTGCGCATCGCCCAAGAGGCGAGCCAGACGTCTTCGTGGGTCTCGAGCTCGTGGCGATTCATGCCACAGGCTCCGCGCACCTAGCCCGCCACGTCCCCGAACGCCGCTTCTCCACACCCCTCCCCCCGTGAGCGAAGAGCCCACACATCATCCAAGCCGGCTGCCTCGCCGAACAAAAACCCACACCTGTGGCGGCGAAGCCTGCTCTACCCGGGCATTCTGGGCCAAAACGGGGCCATCTGGCAAGGGAAGACAACCGGTGGCGGGTCCAGCACTCCGCCTGTCGGACCAGATCGGTGACGCAGGCGACACGGCGGGGGCCGGTGGAAGCCGCGGGGCACGCGGGTGTGCTGGTTCCGGCTCTGGAGGTGCGCGGATCTCAGCGCGCCGGCAAAGCCGGCTCCTTCGAGTTCTGCCGCCCGCCAGGCAGGAAGCGGTCGTAGGCCATCTCGCCAGCCGCGGGCGGCTCGAGCCCACGCTTGGCCGCCTCCTGACGATCGTGTTCGTTGGCGGCCTCGTCGTCGACCAGGCCACCCGAGAAGACGACATAGAGCACTGCGGCTGAGAAGATCGCCAGAACGACCCAGATCATGCGTTGGACCCAAATCATCCGTACTGCCCTCGGGCGACCCACTCTCTGCAGAACCTCATCAGTGGGAACGTAGCATCGGCGCCCCCGCCGCAGTAGCTGCGGTGGGGGCGCCGACGGTTGCGCGCTCGGCCTTACCGCATCGGTCCCGGCGTATCCTGGAGCGTCTTCAGCACCTCATCGACGCTGAAGCTCGCGGGCTTTTGGCGCGGCGGGAAGTCCTTGAACGTCTTCAGGAAGTCCGCAACGAACGCCTGCGCCGGTACGAACACGAACATCCGGTCGATGGCCCACTTCGGCCACCCGATCGCTTCTTCGGGCGCGCGCTCGAATGGGTCGCCCTTCAGATCGATGAGAATCGGCATGCGGTTTTTCGTGAACTCGCGCATCCAGACACCAAATCCATGGTGGTTCTGCTGGCTGAAGAAGATCTTCCACCGGTTGTAGCGCAACGCGGAGAGGTCTCCATCATCGGTGAAGTAGAACATCTCCTTGCGTGCGGTTGGTCCCTTTCCGGTGAACATCGGAAGCTGGTTGTATCCGTCGAGGTGAACCTTGAAGTTCTTGCCTCCAACCCGGTGGCCCTTGAGTAGCTTCTCTTTGACGTCGGGCTCCCCCGCCGCAGCGAGCAGGGTCGGGAGCCAATCCTCATGCGCGATCATCTCGTTCGAAACAGAGCCCGCCTTGATCTTGCCGGGCCACCGCACTGCGGTGGGCACCCGAAAGCCGCCTTCCCAAGTCGTCGCCTTCTCGCTCTTGAACGGCGTGGTGCCGCCGTCGGGCCAGGTAAACGTCTCGGCGCCGTTGTCCGTCGAGTACATGACGATCGTGTTGTCGGCGATCCCGAGCTCGTCGAGCTTATCGAGGATCTGACCCACGTGATGGTCGTGCTCGGTCATGCCGTCGGCGTAGACACCCAACCCGGTCTTGCCCTTCCATTCTGGATTCAAATGCGTCCAGATGTGCATTCGCGTCGAGTTCCACCAGAGGAAGAACGGTTTGTCGGACTCGTGTGACCTCTCCATGAAGTCCTTGGCGGCGTCGACGAACTCCTGATCCGCCGTCTCCATCCGCTTGCGCGTCAGCGGCCCCGTGTCCTGGATCTTGCCGTCCGCAGACGACTTGATGACCCCGCGAGGGCCGAAGCGCTTCTTGAAGTTCGGATCCTTCGGGTAGTCGACGTTTTCGGGCTCCTCTTCGGCGTTCAAGTGGTAGAGATTACCGAAGAACTCGTCGAAGCCGTGGTTCGTGGGCAGATGCTCGTCGAGATCTCCCAGGTGATTCTTGCCGAACTGACCGGTCACGTATCCATGGGCTTTCAACAGCTCCGGGATCGTCGGGTCCGCGGCCTGCAGACCCAAGTTCGCGCCCGGGAGCCCCACTTTGGTCAGCCCGGTTCGGATGGGGCTCTGGCCGGTGATGAAGGCCGCCCTACCCGCCGTGCAGCTCTGTTGCCCGTAGGAGTCGGTAAACAGCATCCCTTCGTCGGCGATCCGGTCGATGTTGGGCGTCTTGTAGCCCATCATTCCGCGGTTGTAGGCGCTGACGTTCCAGTAGCCAATGTCGTCGCCCCAAAGGATGAGGATGTTCGGCTTGTCCGCCGCCGTCGCGGAGGACGCGACCAGAAGAACGAGAACCGCGAGCGCTGCGCCAACGAATGCGGATGTCGAATGAGTACGCATGAGTTCCTCTTTCTCCGGAGTCTACAAGACTTGGCAGCACGCACCATCGTGGTGCATGTCCCGCTCCGGTTGCTGGGTCCATGTCCTACGAAACCAGCATGGGCACAAGAGGCGCAGACCGTGCTCCGTGATTTTCCTAAACGGAGGGCGGGCCGGATTCGAACGCACGCTACGCAAGGGCCGGCTACGCACTCCAGTCGTACTGGCGAAGGAACGCGATCAGCACGAGCACGTTTGCGGCAATTACGCCTATGAGCACGCAATTATGGAGGAGCCTCATCGTCCTTTCCTTGAGCGGTCCAAGCGGGGGGAGGAGCGCGATCGCGAGCGCCGGCAAGGCCGGTAGGAAGTACCTGGCATGAACGCCGATCGCGCGATCGTGGCCCGCTGGCGTCCAGGTCGCGAGAGCCACGATCACCGCAGTACAGAAGACACAAGCGAAGACGGCGATGCCTACGAGCCGTTGGCCCACTGTCGGGCGCCAGGCACTCCCATCCAGGGCCAGCGCCGCGAGTACGGCTCCCCAGACCAAGGGCACCGCGATCGAATGAGCCTGCATACAGCGGGTGAACTTTGGCCAAGCGATATTGACCAGCCACGGATACCACTCGGCGGCTGCCGTGTTCGGGAGCGCGAGGAGCGTTCGAGCCGGGTCTGTAAGGACTCGCATCGGGTCGAGCTCGCCGGCCGGTGTACCGCCGAACACGACGGCTTCGGTCGCGCTGCCGCCGGAGACGGCGACCCACCCGAGGGCACCCAGACCGCCAACCATTACGGCGGCGCTGAGCAGCACCGCCCACGACCGCCACGTGGCTCGACGCCCACCGGCGGGAACGAGCGCGAGAAGCAGAATGAGAGGGGCGTAGACCAGCTTCACGACGCCGAGGGTGAGCGCGAAGCACAGCACGACGGCGGTATCCCCGAGACTCGGGCTGGGCCGATCGCTGCGGCACAAAGCCAAGACGTACGCCGCCCACAGAAAGGCAACCGCGTCGAGCAGCCCATCGGCGGAGCACGTGGCGGCGAGGAAGAGAGCTGTCGGCGTAAGACACAAGGCCACCAAGGTGGTCCGCAGTGAAGGTGCCATCTGCATGGTCACGGCAACGAGGCCCAGCCAGACGACGAGACTCGCCAGCCGGGCGGCGTAGAGCCATAGGACGACGCGTCCCGTGACACTGCGTGCAAGCAGGACTGCCGGGGCGGAGTGAACGCTGGCAATCGGGGGGTACGGCGCTCCAAACTCCTGCATGAAGACACTCGCAGGCCGCGCGCCGTGGGTCGCTTGGATGTCGAACAAGGCGCGGAGCTGCCCCGGAGAGAGCGAGCATGCGTCCCAGGCCACTGCCGTAAGTCCGGCTCCGCGAATCAGCCGGGACACGCCGCTCGGGACGAAGCCGCCGCGACGCCCGTGGTCGATGACCGCACGCAGATCGCCGTGAGAGACGCGGTGGGCGCGAAGGAAGTGTGGCACCTCGTCGCCCCACCCAAATGGCGGCAGAAGCATGACGTAGCCCGATCCCAGTAAACCGCCGAGAACGAGAACGGTCAGGGCTGCGCGATGCCGGAACACCCACGTTCCCCATCACGATGTATCGCGCCGAGCAATCGGGCAGCGATCGCCGAGGGTAGCCCTTGCCCGTCGGCCTGAACGCGTCGCCGACGCGGATGGCGCCCGGCAGGCACTCTTGTATATGCTTTAGAGTCGATGAACGAGGTTCCGCTAAAGGGGCTGCGTGTCCTCATCGTCGAGGACGATTACCCGGTCGCGAAGAGCCTTCGCTGGCTCCTGGGCTCCTACGGAGCCGACATCGTCGGGGTGGCCTCGAGCCTTCCCGCCGCCATGGAGGCGGCCGCGGCGGATCCCCCCGAGGTCGCACTCCTCGATGTCAGCTTGAATGGAGAGGATGTGTTCCCGCTGGCAACGTACCTGCGGGAGAACGGAATCCCCTTCGCATTCCTCACCGGCTTCGGGGAGGAATGCATCCCCTCGGACCTGCACGACCACCCACGGTTGAACAAGCCCGTGGCAGAGGAGCACCTCGTGTCGACGCTCGTGCGTCTCACCGCGCACCGGACCGCGACATGAGGGGCAAGCCCCGTCATCCAACCGAAACCGCGGCCGAGAGTCTCGCCGGCGGACCCCTTCGTGCGGCGGACATCCTCGCGACCGTGCACGAGGCCGTCTTCTCGACCGATGCCACCAGCATCATTCGGTCGTGGAACCCAGGCGCCGAACGGGCATACGGGTACGGGGCCAGCGAGGTGATCGGGCGCCACATCTCGCTTCTGTACTTCGACGAGGACCGCGAGCAGATCGGGGACCGGGGGCCTGCGTCGCCCGAGACCCTCGAGACCCACGCCACAGCACAGCGCCATCGCCATCGTCATGAGAACGGAGGTGAGGTCTTCGTATCGCTGCGCACCTCGACGATGCGCAACGCTGACGGAGAACCGTTGGAAGTTCTGTACTGCTCGACCGATATCACCGTGCAGACCACAACGGAGGAGACCGAGCGCCGGCTCCAGCGCGAGCTCGAGCACCGGGTCAAGAACATCGCCGCCACGATCGAAGCAGTGATGGATCAGACCATCGACTCGACTCGTTCCCTCGAGGGCCTTCGAGCCACGGCTCGCGGACGCATCGGCGCGATCACCCGGCTGAGCACGGCTCTTGCGAAAGAGCGCGATAGAGGCGTCGATCTCACGCGCCTCGTCCAGCTCCTGGTCGTGTCCGAAACGACCCGAAGTGAGGCGATCTCGCTTCTCGGACAGCCGGTGACCCTTCCATCGGCAGTGGCCCGGCCACTCGGCATGGCGCTGCACGAACTGAAGACGAACGCCGCTGCCTACGGGGCCTTGTCCGTTCCAACGGGGCGCGTCTCGTTGGAGTGGAAGGTTCTCGGGAACCCGCCAGACCGCCGCCTCCAGCTCGTATGGCGCGAACGCGGCGGCCCCGCCCCCCTGCCACCGAAGCGCCGAGGCCTTGGATTGGAGCTGATCGAGGAGGCGATTCCGTACGAAGTCGCAGGCCACGTGAGTCTCACGTTCGAACCCGTGGGCGTCTCGTGTCGATTCACAGTGCCCCTGTCCTCTTCCTGAGGCGCGCGGACACGCTCAGACCGCGCGAAACGCGCGGATCGTCGTCTCGAGATCGTACCGTGAAACAGGCTTCGTCAGATGAGAGACGCGCGAGAGAAAACCGGGCAGGCCGTCGAGGTGGGCGAAACCCGTTACGAAAACAAAGGGGCAACCCCGGTCCGCCAACAGACTGGCCACAGCGATGCTGCTCTCGCCGCGCAGATCAACGTCGAGTACGGCTCCATCGAGACACGAATCGCGGGCCGCTCGGAGGGCCGCGTCCAGCCGCCCGATGGGGCCCACGACCTCACATCCGAGCTCGGTGAGGAGCTGCACCATCCTCCTCGATTGCAGGTGGTCGTCCTCTACGACGAGGATCCGCATCAGCGAACGCGCGTCGTCGAGATCGTCGCGCTCAATCCGGGGCGTCGGCGCTGCGGGCGGCGTCTCGTGGGGGGCATCGAGGCTCAGGTCGATGTGGATGCGACAGCGAAACCCGCTTCGCGGGAATCCAAGCTCGATGCTTCCCCCGAGTTCTTGTTCGATCAGATCACTCACCAACGACAATCCCAGACCGTGGTTCCCCGGCGCCGTGGGCGGCGGGCCCCCGCTTTCCACCCACTCGAGATCGACTCCCTCGTCTGCCGTCGGCTCACAGCGGAGATGGACCTTCCCGGCGGCGGCGGAGAGCGCCCCGTGCTTGAGCGCGTTCGTCATGAGCTCGTTCAGTAGGACCGCCACGGGCTGAACCGACCGCGCAGGAAGCCGGATGCTGGCCGCTTCGACGACGACGCGTGCCGCCCCTCCTTCCCCGCTGGGTTCCAGGGTGACTCGAGCCAGCTCGTCCAGATCGACGCCGTTCCACATGTTGCGGGCCAGCGCTTCGTGGGCTCGGGCCATGCTCTGGAGCCGACCGCTGAACGCGTCCTGGAACCCCGGAACGCTGTTGGAGTGCGCACCCGTCTCGGCGGCCAACGCGAGCACGGTCGCTAGCGTGTTCTTCACCCGATGGTCGAGCTCGCTCGTGAGTAGAGCCTGGCGCGCTTCCGCTTCCTTTTGCTCGGTGATGTCGCGGCCGACCGACTGGAATTCCTTGATCTCGCCTCCGTCGTCGAGGATCGCCCTGTCCGTCCATTGCTGCCAGCGGACCCGACCGTCGGACAGGACCACCCGGTGCGTTCCGGTCGAGACCTGATTCTCGGCAGACAGGCGGCCGAGCCGCTGCTTGACCTCTGAAAGGTCCTCTTCGTGCACGACCGAGAAGATGCTGCTCCCGAGACACTCGTCCTGCGTGAGCCCGAAGTGCTCGCAGTAGGCCTGACTCACGAAGCTACGCAGTCCGTCCGCGTGCCAACGAACGATGAGGTCCGTCTGGTCTTCCACGACGTGGCGATACCGGCTTTCGCTGCGTCGGCTCTCTTCCTCGGCGCGCGCTCGGTCTGCGATCTCCGCCCGGAGCGCAGAGTTCATCTTCTCTTGTCTAGCGACGTAACCGACTACCAGCCCGGTGATCAGGAGCCCCGCGAACAGCACCGCGGCGGCACCGGTCGTCCGCGAACGGGTCCGCCATTGCTTTGCGGACGGACTCGCGACGGTGACCCACGTCCGGCCTCCGACCACGAACCTCCCATACACGGTTGGCGGCGGAGGCTGAAAGAAGCCAGAAACGCCGCGCCCGGTAGCCGGGGAACCATCTTGCGCAACGGGGCTGAGTCGTTCCGGGCCGGGTTCGGCCCCGAGGTCGATCAATCGAAGCTCGATCCCCTCCGACCCCAAGCGTCCCTGAGCCAGGCGGACGGCCTCATCGATCCGGTAGACAGCAACCGCGTAGCCGACGAGGTTCCGCCGACGATCGTCGAGCGTATCGATCGGCGCTCCTGTGCGATAGGCGGGGTGAGCCACGAGCACGCCAACGGGGTCATCGTCGGCCTGGACGAGCGAAATTCGGCCCGTCGTCGCAGTCGCGCCCGTGTCACGGGCGCGAGCGAGCGCCTCGCGTCGCACTCGCTCGGCTGCGAGATCGGATCCAAGAGCGCGCTCGTTGCCGACGTAGGGCTCGATGTACTGAACGACGACATGCTCGGGGCGATCGGATGCTCTCTCGACTCCTCCGCCGACTGCGCGCTGCGTGATTTGATAGTCGGGAACCTCGGCGGTCCGGTAGTCTTCCTCGTAGCGAAGCCTCTCCGCCTCGGTGACCCGTCGGTTGAAAGAGAGCGCTTGAATGCTGCTCAGGCGTGCCAGCAAGGGAGCGGTGAAGGCGCGGAACTGGGAGCGGCCGATCTCGTTGGACGAATCGAACAGTGCCGCAAGGGCCTCGACCACCATGTTCACCGCCGTGAACTCGTGCTCAATCGCAACCAGACGCTCCTCCGCCCGCAACCGGAACTCGGCCTCCCCGAGGCGAATCTCTCGGTTCTGGAGGACGCGCGCCACCGAGACCGACGCGAGAACCCCCGCCAGGGCAATCACCCACGTCAATCTCCAGCGACGGGTCGTCACGTCCGCGGACTTCATGGGAACCGCATTTGCATGTGACCACCGCGGGGGCAACCGCCCTGCCCCCGCGGTGGCTCGCACACCCGACAACGACCAAGGGTCGACCAGGCCGGCCATTCTCGCCTCCGCCATAGGCCCCCGGGATCTTTCCCATCCCCGAGAGAATCCCGCTACCGACGACCACGGGACGCACTCTTCTCGTCGGCACGGCGATTGCGCTGAACTTCCTCCGACCTAGGAGGAGCGATCATGGCCAAGCCCAAGACCAACGGCGAACGAAAGTCGCGTACCGCATCCACCTGAAACAAGGAGGAGCCGATCTGATGTCGTCGTTGATTCCTGGAGGTTTGCGCGACTGGCTGGCGGAGCTGGGCGCGATGGCTCGCGTGGTTCCACACCTGCGTCGCGGTCTTCCAGGGACTCATTGGAACCTCGCGG
Source organism: Deltaproteobacteria bacterium (assembly GCA_029262355.1). Lineage (GTDB taxonomy): Bacteria > Desulfobacterota > Binatia > UBA12015 > UBA12015 > VGTG01. The sequence continues at coordinate 107,864 of JAJCZO010000416.1, read as the reverse complement.
CGCTTCTGGAGGAACGCGCGCGGGTGTCGCCCGTCGACATCGGCCTCGCCTACGGCGACGACCGGTTCTCGTGGGCCGATCTCGACCGAGAGGTCACGCGATATGCCCGGGCGCTGCACGATCTAGGTGTGCGCCCGGGGGATGTCGTGACGCTGCTGATGGACAGCCGGCCCGCGTACCTGGTGATCTTAGGGGCGCTCTCTCGCCTTCGCGCGGTTGGCGCGCTCGTCAATACCAACGTGGCCGGTCCGGCTCTCGCACACGCGCTCTCGACGGCAAAGCCTCGGCTGATCGTGGTCGGGGAAGAGCACTCGGAGAAGCTCGCGGCCCTTCTCGCCGACGACGACGCCGGCATCGATCCTACCGTGTACGTCGTCCGCGACCCGGAGGGGACGCACCTGCCGACGGTATTCGCATCCCTGGATGACCACGCAGCGGGCGCGGACGGCGCCGCACCCAGGGTCGGGCTTCCCCTGCCCGACGAGCCGGCCTGCTACATCTACACATCGGGGACGACGGGGCTGCCGAAGGCGGCCGTGATCAAGAACTCACGGCTTCTCTTGGGCGGCGGATTCTTTGGCGCCGGAATCATGGATCTCGGCCCGACAGACGTCGTCTACGTGACGCTGCCGCTCTATCACACCAATGCAATGCTCGCGGGTTGGAGTGCCGCACTTGCGACGGGGGCGTGCATGGCGCTTCGTCGCCGCTTCTCGGCGTCGGAATTCTGGAACGACGTGCGTCGCTTCGAGGCGACGGCATTCATCTACATCGGGGAGCTTTGCCGTTATCTGCTGAACCAGCCCGCGCGCGCGGACGAGGCGCGCCATCGTTTGAGAATCGCGATGGGGAACGGTCTGCGTCCGGACATCTGGGAGCGGTTCCAGACGCGGTTCCAGATCCCGCTGATCCGCGAGTTCTACGGCGCCACCGAAGGCAACGTGGCGCTCGTGAACGTGGCGGGTCGACCGGGCATGGTCGGCCGCCTTCGCGGTGGTCAGGTGATCGTGCGTTGCGACCCGGAAACGGGAGAGCTTTTCTGCGGTGCCGACGGGTGGTGCCGACGGGTCTCGGTCGGCGAGACGGGCCTGCTGCTCGGACGCATTTCGATCGTCGCACCCTACGATGGCTACATCGATGTCGCCGCTACGAACAAGAAGATCCGTACGAACCTCTTTGGCGCCGGCGATCGGTACTTCGATACGGGCGACCTGATGGTCCTTCACGACGGCGGCTGGGTATCGTTCGCTGACCGCCTTGGCGATACGTTCCGATGGAAGGGAGAGAACGTTTCGACGACCGAAGTGGCCGAGATCCTCAATGGTGCGCCGGGTGTGCTCGAGTCGACCGTGTACGGCGTGGAGGTCGCCGGGAGCGAGGGCCGTGCCGGGATGGTCAGCCTGCGTTGTGACGAGACATTCTCGATCGACGCCTTTGCGAACGTCGTTCGGGAGAGACTCGCTGTCTACCAGAGACCGTACTTCGTGCGCCTGCTCGGCGAGATGCGCCTGACGGGAACCTTCAAGCAGCGCAAGGCCGAGTACCGCCGCGAGGGATACGACCCAGAGCTCGTCGCGGACTCTCTCTTCGTGCTCGAGGGCGACCGTTACGTACGGCTGGACACCATGCGGTTGAGCGCGATCCGCGCCGGCCGGTTCACGTTTCGTTGACGGTTCTTCATTCCGAGGTTTGACCACCCGAGGCCCCACGTTCTCAGATACGAGATCGCCCGACGGCGCCTGCAGCGAAACTAGCGAGTTCTGGGCGGCACGAGGTTTGCGAGATAGGTCGGCGGCGGCTCGCACGGATGCAAACTCCTCCTCCAATACATGGATTCGTTGCGCCAGGCTTCGAGCTCGTGCAGGAGGCCTTCGCTTCCTGCTTCGAGAATCACGCAGACGTGGGCGCGGCGTGTTGTGTCTATCTAGACGGAAGACCCGTCGCGGATCTCTACGGAGGGTTCGCCGACCGCGCGCAGACGCAGCCCTGGAACGACGACACCGTCGCCCTGATCTTCTCTGCCACGAAGGGCGCTACGGCGGTTTGCATTCACCTCTTGGTCGAGCGCGGCCTCCTGGATCTGGACGCCCCGGTCGCCCGCTATTGGCCAGAGTTTGGGGCGTCCGGGAAGGCAGAGATCCCGCTGCGCTGGGTCCTATCGCATCAGGCCGGCCTGGCTGCCGTCGAGGGCGACCTGACGCTCGAGGAGATCTTCGCATGGGATCCGGTCGTGAGGGCCATTGCGGCGCAGGCGCCCAACTGGGAGCCGGGCTCGGCTCACGGGTACCATGCCCGTTCCTACGGCTGGATTCTGGGCGAGGTGGTTCGGCGCGTCACGGGCCGCAGCCTCGGCCGGTTCTTTGCCGACGAGATCGCCGCCCCTCTCGGGCTGGATCTTCGGATCGGTCTTCCGAGCAGCGAGCTGGCACGCTTCGCACCAATGATTCCTCCCGGGGGCGGTCTCTCGTCTCTCGTCGGTCTTCTCGGTGCGGGCTCGCTGGCCGGTCGCGTGATGAGTGGCCCCTCGTCGCTCTTCGCCTACGACGAGATGTGGAACCGTCCGGACCTACTCGCCGCGGAGATGCCGTCGTCCAACGGTGTGAGCGACGCTCGCTCGCTTGCGCGCCTCTACGCGTCCCTCATTGGCGAGGTCGACGGTCGACGCCTCCTCTCGCAAGCAACGGTCGAACGTGCGACGACCGAGCAGGCTTCGGGGGCAGACAAGGTGCTGTACATCCCCTCGCGGTATGGACTCGGCTTCATGCTGCCACCGTCGCTCGCGCCGGGCTGCGGGCCGCGGAGCTTCGGTCATCCGGGCGCCGGCGGCGCACTGGGTTTCGCCGACCCGGCCGAGGGGCTGTCGTTCGGATACGTCTCGACCCAGATGCGGTTCGGCCTAACCGGCGACCCGCGGACCCACGAGCTCGTGGATGCGGTGTACCGTTCTCGGAGACCCGGTCTGCCGCGACCGAGGCCGCGGAGCTTCGCCGTTCCGACGGACCTGACCACGTTCGCAAAGGATCTGTGGGAAACCGCGTCGAGCCTCGACCCGGTTCAGTGGTGGGCGAGCGCAACGGAGCGCGAGGTTGCCGAGGCGCCCTTCCAGCTCGACGTGGACTTCCTGCAGGGCCTCCTTCCGTACATGGAGACGCTCGCGAGTTGGTTCGATGCGGAGGTGAGGGGATTCGACCGCATACCACGCCAGGGCCCCGTGCTTCTCGTCGGCAACCACTCGGGCGGAGTTCTGACGCCCGATACGAGCGTGTTCTTCGCGCATTGGTACCGCACGCAGGGGATCGAGCGCCCGTTGGTGGGCCTGGCGTTCGACGCGGCCTTCGGCATTCCCGGCTTCCGCACGCTCATGAGACGAATCGGCGAGGTGCCGGCGAATCGAGAGAACGCCCGCCGGGCATTGGCAGAAGGTCACCCGGTGCTCGTCTACCCCGGTGGGGAACGCGAGGCATTTCGGCCCTGGTCGGATCGGAATCGAATCGACTTCGGTGATCGAATGGGCTTCGTGAAGCTCGCGTTGCAGTTGGGTGTTCCCGTCGTGCCGGTTGTCGGTCACGGCGGCCACAGCTCCACCGTCATCCTTACGCGCGGCGACCAGATCAGCTCGCTGCTCGGGCTCGAGCGCCTACGCATGACCACGTTCCCGATCGCCTTGCAGATCCCGTGGGGGCTCTCGACGGCGGGAGTACCCGGGTTGCCCCTGCCCGCGAAGATCACCATGCAGATCTGTGAGCCAATGAACTGGGGCGAGTTGCCGCCCGAGGCCGCCGACGATCCTGCGATCGTGAAGCGCTGCTACGACGAGATCACCACCACCATGCAGGAGACGCTGGACCGGCTCGCCACCGAGCACCCGTTCCCCATTCTGAGTCGCCTAGGCCGTCTCGTGACGGGGAATCGGGCGGCCGGGCCGCCATCGGAGGCATGAGGTGGAACGACTGAGCGGAGTCGACGCGAACCTCCTCTACCTAGAAACGCCGAGCCTGCACACGCATACGATGAAGGTTGCCGTGCTCGAGGTGGGGCCCGGAGCGGTCACCGACATCGAAAGCGTTCGAGCGGCGCTGAAGCCAAGGCTGCCACGCCTTCCACCGTTCCGACGTCGATTGGTCGACCTCCCGTTCGGCTTCCACCATCCCGTTTGGATCACCGTCGACCCAGACCTTTCGCACCACGTGCAGTTGATGACCGCGCCGATACCGGGTGGGCCGCGAGAGCTCGACGCCATCGTCAGCCGAATCGCGAGCACACCGCTCGATCGCTCGGTTCCGCTTTGGGAGCTCTGGCTCGTCGACGGTCTCGCGGGGGGGCGAATCGCCGCGGTCGTGAAGATCCACCACGCCTTGGCAGACGGGGTCGCGGTGTCCGATCTTCTGGCGAACGTCATGGATCCACCGCACGGACAGGACGAGACTCCGGCGGATGTTCCCGCGGCCGAGCCCATGCCTTCGATCGGTCGACTCCTGCGCGACGCGTCGGTCGACCACGGGCGCCAGCTTCGACAACTGCCCGGCTTGTTGCGCCGCACGGCGACCGGCCTTCGAGCCGTGGGCCGTCGGCGCCGCGTGCAGAAGACGACCCCTCCTCTTCCTCTCCTCGATAGTCCCCGGACTCTTCTCAACGGTGCACTGACCTCGGAGCGAGCCTTTGCTCACACGTCGGTCTCGCTCGCGGAGGTGAAGGCCGTCAAGAACGCGTATGGCGTCACGGTGGGAGACGTATCGCTGGCTCTGGTCGCCGGCGCCGTGCGCGACTATCTCACGGCGCGCGCAGCGCTTCCATCGATGCCTCTCGTCGCCGAGGTGCCGGCTTCGACGAGATCCGAGGGGAGCCGTCGACTCGGAGGCAACGAGCTCTCGAACATCTTCACCGCGCTTCGCACCGACGTTGCCGACCCGGGAGAACGTCTGCGCGCAACCCACGCCACGACCAGCAGTGCAAAAGAGCTCCATTCACTCTTGGGAGCCGATCTCTACGGTGACTGGGCGGGGTACGCCCCTCCCCGCCCCTTCGCCGGCGCGATGCGCCTCTACTCACGGCTGCGGCTCGCGAACCGTCACCGGCCCCCCATCAACGTGATCGTGTCGTCCGTCCCTGGACCGCGTGTCACGCTTGGCTGGGCCCAAGCCAAGCTCGTCGACATCTTCTCGGTCGGTCCAGTGATCGAGGGCGTGGGATTGAACGTCACCCTCTGGAGCTACGTCGATCGACTCGAGATCGGCGTGCTCACCTGTCCGGCACTCGTGCCCGACCCGCACGAAATCACCGAAGGAATGGTGCGCGCTCTGGCCGAACTCTCCGCCACCGTGGGCGATCTCGCCCACGCGGCCTCCAGCTGAGGACAAGCGCGACACCGTGCCGAAGGGGTTCTCGCCGACGGCGAGACGGAAACGACCGCCCTCACCGGGCCGCGTCGCAGGGTCGGAGCCGCGAATCGCAGCGGGTCCTGGCACGCGTGGTGCCCTTGCCTGTCCTTCTTCCCCACTCGGATCAGGAGGCCGTCTTCGCTGCGGCGAGTCGCGCGCATTCGCCCTCCCGCCCACGCACGACGCGCTGCCCGGCCATGCGTCCACGATGCTCGGTCACGACCGTCCATTGGCCGTGACCGTCGTCGTCGTCGCGGTAGACGACGACCCAATCATGCGTCTTCGCCAGGCGGTGTGCCCGCTCGGTGTTCGAATACAGGGCCGTGTAGTGGCGATCGCCGCGTTCGGTATGAAGGATGGGGAGCCATGCTTCGTCGCTCGGATTGAGGCGCCGCGGTGCAATGTGCGGCAGCCGTCGTTGCGCTTCGGCCGTGCGATACTCCTGGTCAACGCTCAGGATCTCGCGCACCGACGGTTCCGGCTCCATCTTCAGGACCCCAACGAGCCCGGTCGTACGAACGCCGTGGCGGGGATGCAGGAACTCATTGAGCGCGCTGCGCACTCTTCGCAGACGTCCCACGCCGATCCCGGACATACGCCCGAGTCGACCGTCGTACGCGGCGGCTTCGAGTTCCGGAAGTGTCTCGATCCCGAGTTCGGTGTGAATGCGGTGGGCGAGCTCGGGGCCGAGCCCGGGCACCGCTCGGATGAGGTGTTCGGGGTCGGCGTGTCCGCGCAGGTTGTCGAGCAATCCGAAGTGGCCACTCAGGGCGATCTGCTCGATCGAGCGTGCGAGCGATCGTCCGATTCCGCGAATCCGCTCGAGACCTGCACGGCCCTCGCTGCGCAGGATGTCGATCACCGGCCGCTCGAGGTTCTCGATCGTCGCCGCGGCATTGCGGTAGGCGCGTACCCGGAAGGGGTTGGCCTTCTGCTCTTCCAGAAGGTGCGCCGTCTCCACGAGAAGCGGCGCGATGGCATGGTTGGCTCGCGACGCCCCACACGATCGCTCGACGTGTGGGGAGCCCTTCTTCGACCGGGACGGTCCACGACCCCGTTCCTGCTTGGCTCCCCGCTGATGAAGGTGCTGAAGCGCCGAGCTCAGTGCGCGATGAATCTCCTTTCGTGCGTGGTCGTCCATCGTCGGACCAGTCCGAGCTATTTCCCCTGACGAACCATCCGCGAGGTCTCGAACAGCCCGTCGTCCATCTCCACCCACCATTCGGTGTCGGCCACGGGCAAGCCCGAGACGGTGGCGCGGTCCTGCTTGAAGTTGTTCACGATCGCGACGCCGCCGCTGTAGCCCATGCGCATGTGCCCCGGGGCTCCCGGGATCTCGTGGATCAGTGATTCCGGAGGCGCGTAGTTGGAGAGCACGTTGCCCTTCCAGTCGTACTTGCTCTTCCAGTATCCGCGAAAGTTCTCCTTGTCCATGTGCATGATCTGCTTGCCGTAGATGTAGTACGGGTTCTTGGGAACGGCCTCGATGATCCAAACCGGGCGCGGCACCAAGCCGAGCTGCGTCGGCGACCAGGAGACCTGATCGCTCTTGGGATCCCAGCCTTCGCCCTGCGACGCGATGAGCTGGATGTCGTTCGGATAGCTCACACGCCAGCCCGTCGTGCTTCCATCGATCAAATCCGAGATTTCCGTGTCCTCCGTCAGGCGGGTCGGCGGGCTCACCTTGTCGAGACCGGGATTGTCGAAAGGGGCAAGGATCCAACCGTCGCCGACGAGCTTGACCTCGAAGTCTTCGGGCTTGCCGTCGAAATACGGGCCGTCGTCTTGTGAGAGGTCCGAGCCGAGGAAACCGTCGGCCCGATTGGCGGGATTCACCGATCGCACGCGCCGCAGCGCCGGGACGTACGTCCAAGCCTGATCGCTCTTGTCCCCATCGCGGTAGCGCCAGTTGAGACTGATGAGTCCTTGGAGGTCCGAGGGCTCCTTCACGACGGCCATGGTGCGATTCAAGATTCCGAGCGGGTTGTCGCCGATGGTTTCTTGAATCTCCGGAGGCTGCCCGTCGTAGTATTTGAAGTGCGTGTCGACCGCGATCCGTCGCAGGATTCCCTGTTGCCGATCCACCCAGTTGAGGGGTGAGACCGTGTGAAACGAGCCCGCCCACTGCAGCGTGTAGATGTAGTTCCAGAGAACCTTCGTCCCCGCCTTCGGATCGTCGGCGTCGATGTCGGGGAAAGGCCAGCCGGTGATGACGGGCGGTCGCACACCTGACTTCTTGTCGACGACCGTACCGGCCTCGTTCACCGCGAAGCGGTCCGCGTTCTTGCGGGCGGCTTCGACCAGGCGCGGGTCGACGATTTTCCCCTTCTTGCCCTGGAGCTTGCGAATCGGGTGCGCGTAGTCGCCGTCCTGATAGAGCTTCAAGATCTCGGCGGGCAGCAGCCCCTCGGCGATTTTCCAGTTCTGCTCTCCCAGGATGGTCCCGTCGGGAGCCTCCTGGACCTCGGTCAGATCCGCCGACGCGATCTGCGCGCCGATGGCCAGCGTGAAACCCGCCACAATGACGACGCCGAGGCTCGAGTGCCAAGTACCCTGCTTCATTCGATGATCCTCCCTGCGGGCCACATCTCGCGCGGCGCTGGGCGAATCCAAACCGCAACTCTCGTACCAAGAAGACCCGATTGCCGACCGCGAGAATCAGCCTCGAGCCCGCGGGGACTCCGGTGCTCCACGAACTTCTTGGGCAGTATGGGCGCCGTCCGGCCTCGCGGCCGACGCCGCATGCGCAACCCGAACACGAACCGGCGTCCCGACCAGGGCGCGCCGAGAGGCTGCGCAGCGGCCGTGATTCGCGCTCCTGGGAGGCGGCTGCGGCCCGTGTCTCATTCGCGAGAATTCGAGGCTACGAAGGTTCGCCACGGGGCTCGTGCTCGACAGCCCGGATGCCGTGTAAGGTGCCCCCGGCTGGACTCGAACCAGCGGCCTCAGGATTAGGAATGCGCGTCCGGTGCAGCGATCTGCAGCGTCCTACAACGAAACGGTCGAAGATCGTAGCCCTCGGTGCTCCTATCGTTGCAACGGACTGCAACGCTCTGCTCGCGAAGCGGGGCAAGAACGGGGCAGTCAAGGCCGCCCGTTCCCGGTGGGCAGGCCGTTGCACGGGGCGGTGCACGCACCCGAAAGCGCTCGACCGTTCGACCCTACGCCTCGATCTGCTGCCACGGGTGAGCGCCGGAACCGTCGGGCTCCTGGAGGACGAGAAGCTGCTGCGGGAGTTCCGGGGCTTTGAACGGTGGCGAGGCGCAGCCGGCCGGGACCGCGTCGATCATCGGCCGGGACAACTTGACGATCGACCACGGATCCAGAGGTGTTCTTCATTGCTTCCCCTGGCCTTCGAAGTTCTCACCACTCCAGATGAGCAAGAGCCCCAGTAGAGACACCAAGAAGATCGCAACGCGGAGGTACAATCCACGCCGTTTGATGGCTTGCGCGCCAGGACGCCACTCGTCCCCCCAGAGTCGACCGGCATGCTTCCCAAGGGAAACCTTGAGCCTCGCGTACTCCTCGAACGTGTCGGGCGTGGCTGTCATCGCCTCAGCGACGGGCCCCAGTCGATGGTCTACCGTAGCCTCGTCGAAAGCCGGCGATGTGAGAAACTCGTAGTAGAAGAGGGCCCGCGTCCGAATGGCGTCGTGCAGATGCGTGGGTTCTCCAGTGACGTGGAAGAGGAGTTCCAGATTCTGTGTCTGCAACGATGTGTCGCCGCACGTGTCGGGATTGCTGAACGTCGCTTCGGCAGCGGGCTCGACGTACTCCGTCAAGACCCACTGCACGACAAATGCGGCCACCATGAGCAGAGAGCCAATCGTCTTCCGATATCGCGCAGGGAACGACTTCATCTCTCCTCCGTCGCTACTGCGATCTCGACGGCGACGTGCTGGCGGCTGTCAGGTGGCGCATGGTACTCTGGCTCCCCTTCTCCTCCGATCGGCGACCCGTGTAGAGACCGCCTCGTGGGCGAGCCGATCGATCCGGAGACCATCGACGTCGAGGGTATGCTGTTCGTGACCCGCTTGGTACGGCCCATGCTAAACTATGAATCGTGTTTTTCCAGGCGGACCACAGGATTGCTTATCCGACGCTCACCCTCGCGGCCTTCCGCAGCAAGCGTTCCGAGCCCCCTGCCGCGTTTCTGCCCCGCGGAGCCGAGTCCGCTCAAGAGTCATGCGAGTTGATCGGCGCGTCGAGCGCCCACCGTCGTCGAGCGATCGCGACGATCGCACGACTGTCCATGCCTCCCTTCCACAGCTACCTTCGGTAGTCTCAAGGCGGGGGGAATCGAAAATCCCCTGGCGAGTAGGTCTCAGCACTCCTCAGCACTTTTCGCCGGTACGACCCCCCGGAAAGTGCTCCAGAGTGCCAGGTCGTGCCCGCCTGGTGCCCGCCACGGGCACGACTTCATCGGCCTACATCGTCGGGACACAACAGGGCGATCGCCCTCTCGATGCTCCAGGCCCGGAGGCTTCAACGTACAACGTACCCTGGATCTTCGTCCGTCACCGCGCCCTCCCCATCCACGCCCTCAATGACCGCCGAGCCCGCTCGCGACGTGGACCGAGCACCGACCAGAAGGGTATCGATACCCCATGTCCGATGACTCCCGAGTCCTCACCGCCCGAGAGTACGCCGTCGCCCCGGACGGGCAGCCGGTTCACGTCGGACGCGAGCGGATGGCACGTCTCCAACGAAGCTCATGGGGGTCGTGCTACCGCGAGAACGCCGAGCCCATCCCCGAGGGCTGGATCACCGACCAGGACGGGCGCAGGGTGTTCCGCTGGCTCACGGCCATGGTCTGGTTGACGGCGGACATCACTATATCCAAGGACGCCTGGTCGACGTCGACTCGGACGGCATGGCTCTCGACACCGGCGAGACCGGCGCACGGATGGGTCTCGTGCTCCCGCCCTTCCCGAACCTTGAGCCCCCAGCTCACGACATCGACCGTGCGCGGAGGAACCGAGAGCGGCGCGCCCAGCTCGAAGAGGCCCGACTCCGCAGAGTGAAGCTGGACGAGGAGTACCTCTTCGAGCCGACAGGCTGGCAAGAGCCGGTGATCCTCGACCAGCTACGCCGGAGTCGTCGTCTTGGGAAGATGTTCGACCGCATCGCGGGTGGATGATCACCTCCCCTCACCCATCGACCACAACGGCGTCGACCTCCTCCATCTCCCCGACGGCCGCGTGCTCCCCGACGCATGCCGATGAGCGTAGGGTCGCCCCTCCCCTACTCGTACTGCGTCAGCTCGATCACGACCCCGTCGGGAGCAGCCAGGTAGGCGCAGGTGAGCCCCGACGGCTCCCGAACGGTCGGCCCGAGGATGCGGACGCCGCCCGCCCGAAGTTCCGTGACCGACGCATCGACGTCCTCGACCCGGAGGCCGAAGTGGGCAACGCCGAAGCGGCGAGCGCGCGTCCCACCGCCTGGCTCGAAGAACTCCGATAGCGCGAGTCGGCAACATGTGTCAGGCTTCATCGACAGGCCCCAGCGCGTCGCAGTGCGATACGGCTGGGGTTACTACCGACCTTCCCCCAATAGAATGAGGAAAACGCCATGACGAATCGAAACAGATTTCTCGCTTTCTGCATTCTGGCACTGCCATCGATACTACTCGCCAGACCAGCCCTTGGAGGAAGCTTCGAGGGCACGTGGGAGCAACGCGACCCTGGTCCCTTCAACTGCACGTTCCTTTGGCCCGACGGCCGCCGGGTACCGGTCGAGCTTGCGCGGGAACCACTGCTACTCGCTGCCGACGCCCAGATCGGCGAGTTCGCGGAGAATGTATCGGGCTTCTTCGGCGGCGGCACATTCGCCGGCGGCATCTCTACGAAGGCACCGAAGGGAAGCCACCTGGCGGGGGGCACGCTCCAGCCGTGCTCCGCCAAGACCGGAGCTTCGACCATGGTCCTGAGACGCGGACGAGTGTTCCCCCAGAACCGGAAGGGTATCAGCGGGAAGATGGTGGCAGAGGTGCGTGGCTTCGACTTCGTCCAGACCGTCTGCACCATCCGCCTCGTCCGCACGGACGCGACGCCCCCGAGCATTCCGACCGAACGATGCCCCCTAAACTGAATGGCAGACGGTGACACCCAGCACCTCCTCCACCCGTCGACGCGGTCTACTGGGTAGCCTCTTCAACCTCCGGCTCGCCGGCTCGACCTCTACCCGACGACCAACGCGTCCGGTGAACTCGCGCCAGCCCGGTAATACCCACCAAGCGCGACGCGAATCTCATCCCCCTCTCGCACGATCTCCATCATGGCCTTGTGCGGGTCTTTCGGATCAAGAAGGCGATCCGCGACGGCGGCGACCTGAGCACCGAGCGCTGCGGAGCGGAAGACGGTGCGCCGATACTGGATCGCTACCGTGACAGTACGTATTATCTCTCTGTGATACCCGTCCGAACGCTTCCGCCGGATTGGCAGGACAGGGTGCTGGACGTGTCGGCCGCACCAGCGCTTCGCCCATTTGTCGAGCACCTTCAGCAGATCGTCGGTGTCTTCGGGGCAGAAGCCCTACTTGTAGAACACGTTCGAGAACTCGTGGAGGTTGTCTTTCCCTTCAAGCGGCCGAAGGAGCTGTTTCCCGAACACCGCGCGATGTTCGAGCGTCTCATCGCAGCCGCAGGCGACGACTGGCCGGTTGCCGTCCCGCTGGAGGAGCGCTCCGTCGCAGGCAAGAGCCCGCTTGCTCTCACGGCCGACTTGGATTCCGCGCAGGCCGAATGGTGGGCTCTGGACAAGCTGACCGGTGAGGGGTGGCTTCCACGCACAGTAGATCGAAAGCCAGGCGAGCCGGACTGGCTGGTTGAACGCCAGGAAGTGCTTCCGGTTGAGGTCAAGTTCAAGAAAGACCCGAGCTACGTCCCAACTCTGGCCTCCGCCATGCTGGGCGGGCTGGGGATGGCCCCGCATGCCTCGTTTCTTACCCGGTACTTGTGGACGTGGGAGCTACCCACCGATGCGCGAGACAAGGATGTGCTGATGCTCGTCGGTGCCCTTCAAGGAAACTTGAGCGAGGTCGAGGAGCTGCTGAAGACCGGCATCGCGCTCATGGCCGATCCCATTCCTCTACTGGATGCCGAGGGCTACCGGCTGGCCGCCTCCACCGGCTGGAACGATGGCGCGCAGAGGCCCGAGGGAGTCGACTTCATCCTATCGAGAGACCGACCGGGTGAGATCGAGCTTCACGCGCGACCTTGCGACATCTTTGAGAAGGGCGCATGGGAACCAGGCTCCCTTTTTGCGTTCCATCAGCAGACCTTTGACAGCGACGCCGAGACTGCATTCGCCAAGGTCCTCACCCGGCTCGGATTGGAGAAGCAGCTCAAGAAGCGCCCTGAGTGCCTTGCCGTCGTGGCCTGGCGTGTTCCACCCGAGTGGATCCGAGGAGCCGCCCTGGACTCGATACGCACCTTCTGGAACCGCTTCACCGAAGAGCAGGGCTGGCAGCGCGCAGCGCTATGGCCAATGGGTGCGTTCGAGATGACCGGCGCTCCATGGCTCCTCAACGAGGGCGCGGCCGAGGTCCTCGGGTGAGTCAGTCGCCCACGACCCTGCGAACGTACGGAACGTGAATCAGGGCGGCCGCTCGCTGAGCCGCCCGCTCGTCACGTCGATCGTACGCGCTCGTGGTCGTGCGTCATCCGAGCCGGAAGCCCTGGCCGCATCGGCAGCAGGGGCTGGGTGCGATCAAGCGCTTGGATCTGAGATTTCTCGTCCACACACAGGACCAGGGCGCGCTCTGGAGGGTCGAGGTAGATCCCGATGACATCGGCCAGCTTGGCGTCGAAGTCGGGATCGGTGCTGAACTTGAAGGTCTGGACCCGGTGCGGCTGGAGCCCGTACTTGCGCCAGATCCGGTACACGGTGGCGTTGCTGAGCCCAACCTTCTTGCCCAGACGACGCGTGCTCCAGTGGGTCGTGTCTTTGGGCTCCTTCATCGTGGCGGCGACGACCGCTCGCTCCTTGGCCGGTGTCACCTTGCTTTTCTTGCGCCCGCTACGGTGTCGCGTACCAAGGCCCGCCAGCCCTTCGCTCTCGTAGCGACGCCGCCACAGGCACACCGTGGTGGGTGAGATGCCCAGTCGCGTCGCCAGGGGCCGAATGGCTTCGCCATCGGCGCTGGCGATGAGGATCTTTGCTCGCAGCGCCATCTCCTGGGAAATCGTCGGCGCTCGAAGCCAGGACTCCAAGACCTTTCGATCCTTCTTCACCAGCCGCACATCCGCCTTGTACCCCATGCTGAGATAGACGTCGCGGGCACTGGATATGTTACAGCTATTTAGGAAACGCTACACTAGAATGGCACATTTCACCGCAAGGCTCAGTGTCACGTGCGTTCTCACGACAGCCCTCGTGTGTGGATGCTCCCGAGGTGAGCCGGTTCGCGCTCTGCCGACGCCAACGCCGACCGTCGATCGTGCGCCGCCCGCAGGGATCACGTGGAAGGCGATCGACGAATGGGATTCGCGGATCTTGGATGAGGAGCGGGCCATCAGGGAGGCGGAGGCGGCGCTCACCGATCTTCAACGCGATGGCTCTCCGCAACTCGACTCCGTCAAGGAACGAAAGGCGCGCTGGCGGCGCGACTCGCTGGCGCCCTTCAAGAAGGCGATCTTCGGCACGGTGCTGCCGGAGGAGGAGACCTCGGTAGGCGAGCAGGTGCGCGAGTTGATGGATGACGTGTCCGGCAAGGGGCAGCCCGGAGATGCACGTGAGCTGTCGCTCTACGGGGCCGGTCGTGTCGATGAGGTGACGCCCTGCCTGCGCGAAAGCAACGTGCAATCCAAGTATGGCGGGAACGAGTGCATCGCTGTCGTGCTGATTCCTACAATGCTCGATCCGAAGGATGGACTCGAAGCACCCGACGAGTACGGAAAGTACTGGCTATACTATCCCGCGGAGATGCGGGCTGCGTTGACCCGTCTGTCCGCTGGGAAGCAGATCGTCTTCCGCGACTGCGAGGTAACGTCCAAGAGCGGCTCTTGGATCGCGTGCGACATGGCCGACTACGACGAGAAGACGGGCGCGACGTCGCCATGGTGGCTTGGCGAGATAGGCCTCGCGGCAGGCGACTCAGGCACTGCGAGGACTCGCCGGTGATGTAGTGCGAGCCTACCTGCCGTACACCGAGGCAGCACCGGCAGCGATCCTGCTGCAGTTCTTGGTCGCGTTCGGAGCGGCCGTGGGGCGAACAGCGCACGTGTGCGTCGGGGAAACACGCCACTACACGAATGAGTCGCTGCTGTTGGTCGGCAAGTCGGCGCGAGCACGGAAGGGGGACAGCAAGAAAGTCGCGCTGCGCACCGTGCAGGATGCCGACCCCACGCTACTGGTGTCGTCGGGCCTCTCGTCCGGCGAGGGGTTGATCCATTCCGTTCGCGACAAGATCGAGCGACCGAACAAGAAGGGCGAAATGGAAGTCGTAGACCCCGGCGTGGACGACAAGCGCCTACTGGTGAGCGAATCGGAATTTGCCGGGGCTCTGAAGGCAATGCAACGGGACGGCAACACGTTGTCGCCCGTACTGCGCGCCGTCTGGGATGGGGATGAGAGCCTAGGCACCCTGACGAAGAACTCGCCGACCCGCGCGACTGGTGCTCACATCGCCGTAATCGCGCACTCGACCCTCGCCGACCTGGAGAGGTACCTGTCGGACACCGACGCGGCCAACGGACTGGGAAACCGCTTCCTCGTGGTGCTCGTGACGCGGGGCAAGCTGCTCCCCTCGCCTGGGGTGGTGCCCCAGCACGAGCGTGACGAATTGGGCCGGCGCACCCGCGAGGCCCTGGACGCTGCCAAGTTGCTGGGAGTTGTGCGGCGCACGCCAGCCGCCGACCACCTGTGGCGCGGCATGTACGCGGAGCTGTCCGCCGACCGCCCAGGGCTGATCGGAGACCTGCTCGCCCGAGCCGAGGCCCACGTGCTTCGCCTCTCGCTCCTGTATGCGCTGCTCGACGGCCGGGCCGAGATCGACGTCCCCCACCTGGAGTCCGCGCTGGCGGTCTGGGACTACTGCGAGGCCAGCGTGCGCACCGTGTTCTCCGGTCGGTCCGGCAACCGCGACGCCGACCGGATCGCCGAGGCCATCCCGCCCGGCGGGGAGATGTCCCGCTCAGGGATCCGTGAGACCCTCTTCGGTGACCGGATCTCGGCCGCGAACCTGAACAAAGCGATCCAGGTGCTCACCAGCTCGCCCGAGTGGCGCGTGCGCGTCGAGCCCACGGGAGGCCGCCCCGTCGAGATCCTGGAGCGGCGCAAGAGCAGGGATGGGTCGCAGTCATGACCCCCCGGTGGGACGGCGCGGGGGCTGCCTGCAAGGCAAGAAAAGCAGGCAACGGGTCACCTCGGAGGGGCTTTCGCCCCCTTTCCCTGCTTTTCCTGCAGGGGGTTCGGCCGTGAGCTACCTCGCGCTCGCTCAGAAGATCATCGCCGAAAGGGGGCTGGCCTCGGCCCCGCAGGCTGTGGCGCCGAGCCCCGAGACTCCCCGTCACGACGGGGGCGGCCTGGAGGCGGGAGCCCTCGGCCCGGACCCGTCGGACTGGCCTCCTTGGGTGTTCTCCCGGTGGGCCGCCCGAGCCGCGCTGCTGGAGGCGGCCGAGGGACTCACGCCCGACGAGGCCGACCGCAGGGCTGCCGACGAGATCAACGCCGAGATGGTCCACGGCCCGGCCGAGCCGTGGGTCTGGACGCTCGACGACGACGGCCCCTTCCGCGTCGCAGGGGACGCACCCCCTTCGACCGACCGCCCCGACCTCGTGGCCAGGGCGCTGGTGGCTGTCGCCGCGATGAACCGGCTCTACGCTGACGACGACGCAGGGGTGGAACGACTAGCCGAGGAGCTGGAGGCGGTGCTCGCGGAGCTTCGCCGGACGGGCGTGAGAGTGTGGCTCGCCTCGTGAGCGCCGGAGAAGCAGGAGAAGTAGGCAAAAGGCCCCGTCGAGCCGAGTCCCTGGGGGTGAGCAAGGCGCTTCTCTCGACCGATGCGCTCGGCGCTCTCCAAAGCCGTGATGCGCCAGGGTGCTGCCGATCACGATCCGTCGGGCTGATTAGAACCCCAGACGGTGGGCGAGTACCTCGAACGCGAGCAGAGCGGGGCTCCCTGGCGCAGATCGGGCTGCGTGTCGCAGGAGATTGTGCGGGCTCGTGCTGGATCGAGCTGATTCAGTGAGTGACCTTCGACCAGTGCCGAGCCTCGATGAGATCGCGGAGCGGCCGGAGGGCGTCGCGAGACTGCCGCCGGCAGTGGCTGCTCACCTGCTCTCGGACTGTGACGCGACCATCGCCAGATTTCAGGTGCTCCGCGAGGCTCTCCGACTCCACATCTCCTCAGGAACTATGGGCTGCCAGGGCGATCACGGAGAGCGTCTCTTGGATAGCGCCCAGGTCGCACGCATGCTGGGGCGGTCGAGGAGCTGGGTTGATCATCACACTGACGACCTGCCTCCCGGCCGAAGTCTCCTCGGACAACCCCTCTGGCTCAGGCGCGACGTCGAGAAGTTTCTCCTGAACCTTCCTGCCTACGGCGAATCCGTATCTGCTCGTTGATACGAGCGTACTAGCATACTATCATACGGCAATGGCGACGAAGCGGCGCCCAGGCAAGAAGAAGGCCACGGACATGGTGACGACCACCGTTTCGCTGGAACGCGACATGTACCGCAGTCTTCGCCACTTGGCGGTCGACGAAGATTCGAACGTCAGAGACCTGATCCGCAAAGCGGTCGCGGAGTTCCTACGAAAGAGAGGAGGCCACCGATGAAGCGCCGCGACGGAGTGAGGCTCCGAGGCACCGTGTGGTACATTCGCCTTCCGCTGGGAAACGGAAAGCGTCGGGAGGAACCCACCAACGCAAAGTCGCGCAAGGAGGCAAAGGAGATGCGTGACAAGCGGCTAGTGGAAATGCGCCAGGGGCTCTACGAGCCGAACGCTGCGAAGACCCGCGTCTCCGAGCTGATCGAGGACCTCCGCCGCAACTACCGCGTGAACGGTTTCAACGAGAGGGACGTCATCCAGCGCTGGGCACACCTAAAACCCGTCTTTGGCAGCGACCTGGCTTTGGCCGTGACCATGACGCGGCTCACGCACTACGTTGAGCAACGCCTTGCAGAGAAGGCGAAGCCCGCCACGTTGCAACGCGAGTTGGCCTGTCTCCGAAGGGCGTTCCGCGTGGGCTTCAAAGCGGGAAAACTCTTTCGCGTACCTCCCTTCCCTTCCATCAGCGTCAACAACGCCCGCGAGGTGTTCTTCGAGCGCGCGGAGTTCGATAGCTTGCTCGCCGAGCTTCCCGACAACTTCCTTCGGCCCCTCGTTACGGTGGCGTATTGGGTAGGGTTCCGGCGCAGCGAGCTACTTCGCCTTGAGTGGCGACAGGTCGACCTCGAAGCCGGGACGATCCGACTCGGGATCGGGACGACCAAGAACAAGGACGGCAGGCTCGTCTACCTGCCTGTCGAAGCGCTCGACGTCATCAAGCGGTGGCGCGACCGCACCAGCGCGGTCGAGCGTCAGAAGAACGCGATCATTTCGCGAGTCTTCCACCGGGACGGCAAGCCCGTCGAGTTCTTCCCCTACAAGGTCTGGCGACGCGCCTGTGAGCGCGCCGGTGTGCCGGGTCGACGACCGCACGATTTTCGGCGCACCATGGCTCGCAATTACCGCCGCAGCGGCGAGAGCGAAGCAGTCATCATGAAGATAGGCGGCTGGCGCACGCGCACGGTCTTCGAGCGATACAACGTCATCAACGAAGACGACCTCCGGCGCGCCGCCGGGCGCGTCACCGATGGAAACGGGGCAAAAACGGGGCAAATCGTTCCGATGCCGAAGCCGTCAAAAACGTAAGTACTTGATTTTACACTGCCCCCGGCGTGGCTCGAACACGCGGCCTCAGGATTAGGAATCCTGCGCTCTATCCAACTGAGCTACGGGGGCTCTGGGAACGAGACATGGCTTTAGCGGAACCGGCCAGTTGCGGTCCAGGGCTCTACGACGACGGTGACGGACTGGGCGTCGGCTTCGGCCACTGCCAGTCGGCCATCTCGAGTTCCCAGCCTCCTCCGAGCGCGCGGTACAGCCGTGCTACCGCCAGCAGCTGGTCGCGCTCCACGCGGGCGAGGTCGAGCTCGGCGGGGAACAGCTGCTGCTGCGCTTCGAGGACCTCGAAATAGTCGGCGAGGCCGATGTCGTAGCGCAGAAAGGAGAGATGCACCGATCGCTTCAGCGCGTCCACCTCGCGTTGGGTGGCGGCGCGCTCCTGGATGAGGTTCTGCTGCGCCGTGAGCACGTTCGAGACCTCTGAGAAGGCCTGCAGAACGGCTTGTTCATACAGCGCGACCTCGGTCTCCCACGCGGCGACCTGCGCCTGGTACTGCTCGTAGTTGCGCCCACCCGTGAAGATCGGGCCGGTGATCTGAGCGGCGATTCCCCAGACGCCGAAAGTGCCGTTCAGCATGTCCGACAGATCGGTCGAACTCGAGCCATAGAGACTCGAGAGGCCGATACGCGGGAAGAAATTCGCCACCGACACACCGATCTCCGCGTTGGCCGCACGGATGCGATCCTCCGCTTGGCGCAGGTCGGGCCGGCGGGTCAGAAGCTCCGACGGGAGACCGGCTGGGATCGTGGGCGGCGTCTGCTGCGCCGTGAGCACTCGGCCACGAGGCACCGGACCCGGTTCGCGACCCAAGAGTAGGTTGATCTCGTTCTCCGTCGTCACGACCTGCGTTTCGAGCGCGGGAATCGTCGCTGCGACGTTCGCCAGCGCGGCCTCGGCGCGCGCGACGGCCAGGTCCGACCCCACGCCGCCTTTGTAACGACGGTTGAAGAGATCGAGCGATTTTTGAAACGACCCTACGGTCGAGCGCGAGATGGCGAGCTCCGCATCGAGCTCGATCAATCGGAAGTAGGCCTCGGCCACGCCGCTCACCAAGGACAACAGGATGCCGCGCTGCGCCTCCTCGGTGGCGAGGAGGCCCGCCTCCGCGGCCTCGGTCGCGCGTCGGATGCGGCCCCAGAGGTCGATCTCCCATGCGAGATTGAACGCGCCGCTGAAGAGGTTGAACGTCTGCGGCGGTAGGGTCGGAACGATCACGGACTGTTGGCGCGCGCCGCTCCCATCATAACCCACCTGGGGGAGGAGTTCGGACCGCGCCACGCCGACGAACGCGGAGGATTGCCGGACGCGAGCCGCGGCGGCGCGCAGGTCGTAGTTCCCTTCGATCGCACGCGACACGAGCTGCTGGAGACCTGGATCTTCGAACAGATCCCACCACGGCAGATCGGCCAGAGATTCGGCCCGATGGGGGGGCACGACCGCCCGAAACTCCTCGGGCGAATGAATCTCCGGCGGTTCGTAGTCTGGCCCGACGGGGCAACCCATGAGCGCCAGCGTCAATGCGGCTGCGACCGCGCGACGCAGGCTCATGACGTGCCGTCCTCGGGGCCGGACTCCCCCGCCTGCTTCTCGGCCTTCTTCTCGCGATAACTCTCTACGACGTAGAACGACACCGGGACGAGGAAAATCCCGATCAGCGTCGATGCGGCCATTCCGCCCATGACCGCCGTCCCGAGAATACGGCGCGAGACGGCGCCGGAGCCCGTCGCGATCACCAGCGGCAAGACGCCGAGAATGAACGCGAAAGCTGTCATCATGATGGGCCGCAACCGCAGCCGCGCTCCGTCGAGCGCGGCATTGACCACGGTCTCCCCTTCGTCGAGCTTGCCGCGTGCGAACTCGACGATCAGGATCGCGTTCTTTGCCGCGAGCCCTACCAGCATCACCAGGCCGATCTGCGCGTAGATGTCGTTCACGAGCATTCGTGCCGCCAGCGCGAGAAACGCCCCGAAGACCGCGATGGGCGTCGCCAGCAGCACACTGAAGGGAAGCGCCCAGCTTTCGTACAGCGCAGCCAGGATCAGGAACACCGCGAGTAACGACAAGCCAAAGATGAAGGCCGGCGATACGCCCTCGGACGCCTCCTTCTCCTGGTACGACATGCCCATGTAGTCGAAGCCCATCGTGGGCGGCATGGTCTGCGCGAAGACCTCTTCGAAGATCTCCATGCCCTGCCCCGAGCTGATCCACGGCCAAAGGGTGCCGTTGATCTGGGCGGAACGGTGCTCGTTGAAGCGCAACGTAAACTCAGGCCCGTAGGTCTTCTTCATCGTGACGAACGTCTCGAGCGGTACGATCTCGTTCTTGGAGTTCCGCACGTAGAACAGATCGACGTCAGACGCCTTGGTTCGGTACTCACCTTCGGCCTGAACGTAGACCTGCCACGTCCGCCCAAACCGGTTGAAGTAGTTCACGAACACGCCGCCCATGAACGCCTGCAGGGTCTGATAGACGTCCGAGAGAGCGACTCCCTGCTTGAGCACCTTGTCGCGATCGACGTCAGCGAAGATCTGCGGAGTGTCCGGAATGAACGTCGTGCCGACGTGGGCGAACTCGGGTCGTTTACGCAGCGCCGCAAGGAACGTGTTCGTGTTCTCCGCCAGCATCTCGACGGTACCGCCGGACGTGTCCTCGAGAACGAACGTCACGCCCCCCGAGGTTCCGATGCCCGGGATGGCCGGGGGCGAGAACGACATGGCCTGCGCTTCGGGCACTTCCTTGGCGAGGCGCACGTTCAGGTCCCGCATGATCGTCTTGGCGTCGAGTCCCTTCGGATCTCGCTCGTCCCAAGGCTCGAGGGTGATGAAGAAGAAACCCGAGTACGTCGTGTTCACCTGACTCAGCAGGCTGAAGCCCACGACCGTATTGTAGCTCGCGACGCCCGGCGTATCCGCAAGGATCTTCTCGACGCGACGACAGACGGCATCACTGCGCTGCATCGATGCAGCATCCGGAAGCTGTACGTTCGCAAAGAGGTAGCCCTGATCTTCCTCGGGCACGAACCCGGTAGGAAGGCGCGAACCCAGGAAGCCGCCGGCGAGGCCGATGACCGCGAGGAACAGCATCGAAAGGCCGGCCTTGCGAATCAGGGTGTGCGACCAGCGCACGTAGCCGTCGGTCGCGCGGGCGAACCACGTATTGAACGACCCAAAGAAGCGTCCCAGGATTCCCGTCATCTCTTGCCTGGGACGAAGCAGCATTGCCGACAAGGCCGGGCTCAACGTCAGTGCATTGAAGGTCGAGATCAGCACCGACACCGCGATCGTCACCGCGAACTGCTGATA
The DNA here is from genome assembly GCA_029262355.1 of Deltaproteobacteria bacterium. Taxonomy (GTDB): domain Bacteria; phylum Desulfobacterota; class Binatia; order UBA12015; family UBA12015; genus VGTG01. The sequence goes on along the minus strand of JAJCZO010000416.1, from coordinate 86,290 downwards.
CAGCCGACCCGTGATGCCGGGGATGAACGCGGTCGGCACGAATACGGCGGCGAGGATCAAAGACGTTGCCACGATCGGGCCGGTCACCTCTTCCATCGCCTTCAGGGTAGCGTCGCGCGCCGACAGCCCCTTCTCGATATGAAGCTCGACCGCTTCGACCACGACGATCGCGTCGTCGACGACCAGCCCGATCGCGAGGACCAGTCCGAACAGCGAGAGTGTGTTGATCGAGAACCCAAGCAGCGGGAAGATCGCGAACGTGCCGACAAGTGCGACGGGAACGGCCAGCAACGGGATCAAAGTGGCCCGCCAGCCCTGCAGGAACACGAAGACGACGAGAATCACGAGCGCGAGCGCTTCGAAGAGCGTCTGGACGATCTCCTTCATGCCCTCGCGCACCGCCTGCGTCGTATCCAAGGAGATCGTGTACTCGAGATCCGACGGGAAACGCGCCTTCATCTCCTCCATCAAGGCGGTGGCTTCGTTCATCGTATCGATCGCGTTCGAACCCGGGTCTTGGTAGATCGCGACGATTGCAGCGGGCTTGGCATTCAGACGACCAATGACGGCGTAGTTCTGTGCGCCGAGCTCGATCCGTGCGACGTCCTTCATCGTCACCAGAGAGCCATCCGGGTTGGCCCGCACGACGACGTCGCCGAACTCCTCGGGCGTCTTCAGACGCCCCTGCGCTTTGACGGTGTACGTAAACTCTTGCCCCGGTGGGACGGGTTCGGCTCCGACCTGCCCCGCGGGGTTGACCGTGTTCTGCGTCTGCAGCGCGTCGATCAGGTCGGTGACCGTGATCCCCATCTCGGCGAGCACATCGGGCTTCACCCAGAAGCGCATCGCATACTGACCTGCGCCGAAGATCGAGACCTGACCGATGCCCGGGACTCGGGTCATCGGATCGTTGATGTTGATGTAGGCGTAGTTCGAGAGAAACTTCGCGTCGTACGTGCCGTTCGGGGAGTAGATCGAGAAAAGAGCGAGCGGGCTCGACGTCGATTTTTTGATCGTGACGCCGAAGTCCTTTACGGCCGTGGGCAGCTGGGACTCCGCCTGCTGATACCGCATCTGGGTCAGCACCTGGTCGATGTTTGCGTCACTGCCGACCTCGAAGTCGACGCGAAGGGTGCCCTGCCCGTTGCTCGCGTTGGTGGAGTACATGTAGATCATGCCGTCCACACCGCTCATCTGCTGCTCGATCGGCGTCGATACGGCATCTTCGACCGTGATCGCGTCCGCGCCGACGTAAGTCGCCAACAGCTGGATCTCGGGCGGCGCGATGTTCGGGAACTGCGAGATGGGCAGGCCGGCCATCGACACCACCCCCACGAGGGTCATCAGGATCGAGATGACCATCGCCACGATCGGGCGATCAACGAAGAAGCGGGACATCTACTGACTTCCAGACGGACCCGCGCCGGGTGTCGCTACCGGCGCCGGCGTCGCCGTGGGTGCCGGCTTCGCGATGACCTTTACGCCACTGCGGACGCCCTGCAGCCCCTCCACCACGACCGTCTCGCCGGGCTTTAGTCCCTTTTCGATGACCCAGACGCTGCCGTAGGTGGGTCCGACTTCGACGTTGCGCATCTCGATCACGTCGTCCTTTCCGACGACCGCGACCTGATACTGCCCCTGAAGATCGGTGAGTGCGCGCTGGGGGATGACGGTGGCGTCGTCGCGAACGTCGATCTGAGCACGAACGCGGGAGTACTGGCCGGGCCGAAGAAGGCCCTTCGCGTTCGGGAAGGTCGCCTCGACGGTGATCGTGCCCGTCTCCGGATTCACGTCGCGGCCGAGCGCGTAGAACTTGCCCGGCTCGGGATAAATCGAGCCGTCGGCCAGGGTCAGCTGGGTCTCTCCGTCGCCGGTCGTCTGACGACGAATCTGGCTCCTCCGATACTCGAGGTACTGCTGCTCGCTGATCGGGAAGCTGACCTTCATCGGGTCGATCGTCGACACGGTCGTCAGCACCGTCACGGAGCTGACGAGGTCGCCGATCTGCGCGACGGCGATGCCTGCGATGCCATCGATGGGCGACGTGATGTGTGTCCAGCCGAGATTCAGCTTGGCCTGATCGACGGACGCCTGCGCCGACTCTACCGAAGCGCGGTTCGCCCGCTCGGATTGAATCGCATCGTCGTACTCCTTCTGGCTGACCGCACCCTGCTTCGACAGCGGACCGTAGCGGGCGACGTCCTGGGCGCTTCGGCCGAGCGCCGCTTGGGCGCGCCCGAAGTCTCCCTGTGCGCTCTCGAGCTGCGCCTGAAACTGACGGGGGTCGATCTCGAACATGAGATCGCCCTTCCGGACTTCGGCGCCGTTGCGATAGATCTGCTGGAGCAGGTAGCCCTGTACCTTGGAGCGGATCTGGGCGTTGACGAAACCCTCGGTCGTGCCTACCCATTCTCCGTAGATCGGCACGTCCTCCGTCGACGCCGTGACCGTGAGGACCTCTGGTGTCGGAGGCTTCGGGAGCTCGGGACGACCGCACGCCAGGACAGAGAAGACCGCTCCGAGACTCAGGACCGCGCCTACTGCGATGCTCGATCGCGGCTCGTGCCGCTCGGGTTTCCTCACCCCATCCTCCTCGTTGCCCGCACCCACGCACTCCACTCGCCCCCGCAAGGGCCCGAGTGGTCGCGCTAGGATGCCCGCAGCGCTGTCGCGAAGCAATCGGCTGGCGCGGCGGGCGCCCCCGGCGTAGGCAGGGCTCAGAATGCCGCTCTACTTCGCCTACGGATCGAACATGGATTCGACTCAGATGGCCCGCCGGGCCCCCAAGGCCCGTGCTCACGGACCGGGAAGGCTCCGAGGCTACCGCTTCACCTGCAACAAGGTCGGAAGGGACGGCTCGGCCAAGGCCAATGTGGAGCGAGCCGACGAGGCCGCGGTCTGGGGCGTCCTGTTCGAGATCTCAGCTGCCGACCTCGTCGAACTCGACCGATTCGAGGGCGGCTACTGGCGCGAGAGTCTTGCGGTCGAAACGACCGGCGGCGCCATCGAGGTGTGCGAAGTCTACGTGTCCGACCTGACGTCACAGACACTTCTCCCTCTACGGGCGTATCGGGAGCGAATGGTGCGCGGCGCCCGGGAGCATCGCCTGCCACAGGCATGTTCCAGCGCTCTGGAAGGCCTTGCCGTCAGCGATTGACGAGACGGCGGAGCAGCTCAGCTGGCCAGGCGCGAGCGGTTCGACCAGAACAAAACGACCGGCGCCGCAATGTAGATCGACGAGTACGTTCCGGTGATGAACCCGACCACGAGGGTAAGAGCGAACGGCTCGAGCCCCTTGCCGCCGAGGAAGTACAGCGCGAACAACACGAACAGCGCCGTACCGGTGGTGAGCAGCGTCCGAGACAAGGTCTCGTTGATGCTGCGGTTGATCACCGTGGCAAGAGGAGACTTCGGATTGCGGCGCAGATTCTCGCGCACGCGGTCGGACACGATGATCGTATCGTGAACCGAGAACCCGATCACCGTCAGCAGCGCCGCGAGGGTCGTGAGGTCGAAGCTCTGCTGCGTGAGCATGAGAGCGCCGGCGGTGATGAGCACGTCGTGCACGAGCGCCACCACCGCACCCAGACCGAAGCTCGGCTCGAACCGGAAGGTGATGTAGATCCCCATGAAGATCGTTGCGAAGAGAACGGCGAGGAAACCCTGCTGGCGCAGATTCGCACCGACCTTAGGACCGACGCTGTCGATACTGAGGATGTCGAAGCTCTGCTCGCCGCCTCTGTTGGCGGCAAGCAGGGTCGACAGGGTGTCCGAGATCGAACTCATCTCGTGACCCTCTTGGATCTCGAAGCGCAGCAGGAACTCGCGGCCCTGCTCGCCGAAGTCCTGAACCGTCAAATCGCGAAGCTTGAGCTCACCCAACTCGCCCCGGAGATCCGCAGCGGTCGTGGCCTGCTCGAAACGCAAGCGGATGGCGGTTCCACCTGTGAAATCCACGCCGTAGTTCAACGGCCGAACGAAGAACAGCACGATCGCCAGGATGTTCAGGATGGTCGACACGATCAGGAAGAACTTCCTCTTCCCCACGAAATCGATCTCGAGATCATCGGGGAGGAGCGTGCGGAAGCTCAGCTGCGGGCGCGTGGTGCCTTTGGCGCCGGCCGACCCTGCGCCGCCTGGGTTCTTCGTCTGTGGTTCTGCCATGAAAATCGTACGGAGAAGCGACGATTCACTAGCACTCCCCCTACCCGGTCACAACCATTGGCAGATCGAGGTGCCCCGTCCGTCACATCTCGCGGCGTCCCTCCAGAGACTGGGCGAGCGTCACGATGTCGGCGTATTCGAGATCGCCGCCCATCGGCAGGCCACGCGCGATACGCGTCACCCGCACGCCCAGCGGCTTCAGGAGGCGTGCCAGGTAGTGGGCCGTTGCCTCCCCCTCGGCGCTGGGGTTCGTCGCCACGATGATCTCTCGGACGTCACCCTCCTTGGCTCGCGCGACGAGCTCGTTGCACCGCAGGTCGTCGGGGCCGACGCCGTCGAGGGGCGCCAGCGCGCCGCCGAGCACGTGATAGCGACCGCGGTACTCCTGTGCGCGTTCGAAGGCCATCATGTCTGCGGCCTCTTCGACGACGCAAATCTCATCGCTTCGGCGACGGGGGTCACAACAGATCGGGCACGGGTCCTGTTCCGTGAGACCGAAGCACCCAGAGCAGAAGCGGCTCTGTTCCTTTACGCCGAGAAGCGCGTGCGCGAGATTCGCCGCGAACGCGTGATCCGAGCGCAAGACGAAGAACGCGAACCGCAGAGCGGTCTTCTCGCCGACTCCGGGAAACCGCTTGAGCTCCTCGACGAGTCTCTCCATCGAGGGAGTGAGCCCGAGCGCCATCCTGCGTCAGCCGAGCCCGGGGATCTTCAGACCCCCGGTGAGGCGCGACATCTCCTCGGTCATCAGTGCCTGCGCCTTGCGAATGGCCTCGTTCACGGCAGCGGCGACCAGATCCTGGAGCATCTCGCGATCGCCGTCGTTGATCACGTCGGGCTCGATGGAGATCGAAACGACCTCGAGCTTGCCGTTGACCGTCGCGGTGACCATGCCGCCCCCCGCCGAGGCTTCGACCGTTTTGCCGCCGACGTCGGCCTGCAAGTCGGCGATGCGGTCCTGCATCGCCTTTGCCTGCTCCATGATGTTCCCGAGGTCTCCCAGATCGAACGGCTTCGCCATGGCTCGCAACCTAGCAGTCCGAGAGGGAATCCTCCCACGCAGGCGGTCCTACGGACCTTCGCGCCGGCTCCGCGCAACAACGCCCTCCACGCGGCCCTGGAGTACCTCGACACTAGCCCGAACCAGCGGATCTTCTCGCCCCTGACGCTCCAGGCTGACCGTCTCGGCACGGGCGGCGCCTCCCGGAGTGGCCCCGTCGGCCGACACGGCTTCGAAGCGCAGACTCTCGCCGTATTCGTTGGCCAGGGCTTCCTCGATCATCCGCCTGGTGTCGGGCTTCTCGAGCTCCGGCAGAGCGTTCTTGCCGGTCACGGAGATCTTGATCACTCCGTCACCGAAACCCACGACCCTGCTGTATGCCAGACGGAAGAAGCGTGCCGTCTGCTGCGTCTGGAGGTTCCCGACGATGGTTTGCCAGCGCTTCTGGACGACCGGATCCTCCAGGGGCTTCAACGCGGCCGATGCGGTCGTGGGAGCCGCTTTCGGCGTACAGGGCGGTTCGGCCGCCGTCGGATGGGCGGACGTCGCAGCAGGCACGGCGGTCGGCCGCGCCTCGGGCACTCTCTCGAGCGACGGAGACCTCGGTGGCGCCGATGCCGGATCGCTCGCGGGCCGGGCGGACCGGGTAGGAGAAGCCTCGGGCTCCGTCGCTCTGGGTCCGGGGGAAGCGGCGGCCCGGGTCGGGGCCGGGCGGGTCCCGGGTCGGGGTTGGCCACCGGGCCCCGAGCCCCCTCGGGAGCCTCGTTCCAATGACTCCAGCCGCGCGACCAATTGGTCCAGTGGCACCAACGGGGTCATCGTCGCCATCCGAAGGACCGCCATCTCGAGAACGAGGCGTGGCTTGGACGAGCGCGCCACCTCCTCGGAGCCGCCCATCAGAATCCGAAACCAGCGCTGGAGGTCCTCGGTGGCGAGCCCATCGCGGGCCTGGCTGAGCTCCTCGATCTCGTGTCGAGTCAAGTCCGCAAGGGCGCTCGGCCCCGCGACGACGAGAACGGTCAGGTTCCGGATTCGCTGCAGCAGGTCTTGAGCGAAGCGAGCGAGGTCGGTGCCCTGCCCCACCACGCGCCCCACTACCTCCAGCGCACGGGCTGGGTCGTGTGCCACGATCGCGTCCATGACTCCGCGAACGGCGGCGACATCGGGGAGTCCGAGCGCAAGCCCAACCGCGCCCGCGTCGATGCGGCCGTTGGAGAACGCGAGCACCTGGTCGAGCAACGACGTCGCGTCGCGCAGGCTGCCGCCCGATTCGCGCGCGATTGCCGCGAGCGCGTCGGGGTCCGCCTCCATCCCCTCGCCGCGAACCATCGCGACGAGAGTCTCGACGATAGTGTCACCCGGGACGGCGCGAAAATCGAATCGTTGGCAGCGCGACAGGATCGTCGCGGTCAGTTTCTGCGGCGCCGTCGTCGCGAGGATGAACTTCGCGTGTGCGGGCGGCTCTTCGAGAGTTTTCAGGAACGCATCGACGGCTTGCTTCGACAGCCCGTGAGCCTCATCGATGATGTAGATACGATAACGCGCGGAGGCAGGTTGGTACTTCACCGTCTCGAGCAACTCGCGCGTCGCATCGATCCCGGTCTGAGAGGCCGCGTCGACTTCGAGAACGTCCATCGAGCGCCCCTCGGCGATCTCGACGCAGCTCGGGCAGGTGTTGCACGGCTCCGGAGTGGGACCCTTTTCGCAGTTCAGCGCCTTCGCGAGAATTCGGGCCGTCGTCGTCTTGCCGACCCCGCGCATTCCGCTGAAGACGAAGGCGTGCGCGAGGCGGCCCGAGGAGATCGCGTTCACCAGCGTTCGGGTGACATGCTCCTGTCCAATGACCTCCGAAAAGGTCTGCGGACGCGCTCGTCGCGCGAGGACTTCGTAGAAGTCGGCTGCCCCCTTGGGTGAGGGCTTCGACGGATCGAGCACGTCAGCGATAGCTAGGCACCCCCGCGGCACAGAGGAAAATTCGGTACCGTTGCTCCCTTCCGGGCCTGGCGGGGTTCGCGACCCCCTCTTGCGCGGGACCTAGCTATCACTCACGTGCCCGGGCAAAACCGTACCGCCATCGATGGCGGCACGCAAGGCGCCGTTGTCCCGGGCTCGCAGCGCCTGCGCGAGACGCCAGTGATAGGCCACGCCCGACCACAGAGCGAGTGCGAGGGCGACCCAGAGAAACACGATTCCCGCTGCGTGAAAGTCGATCAGCCAGTACTGGTAGTGCACCAGCAGCGGAAAGACGGCAACGATCTCGAAGGTCATCTTGGCCTTGCCGAGCGTCTCGGCTCCCAAGACGATCCCCTCGTCCCGCGCGATCGCACGCAGGCCCGTGACGGCCACCTCTCGCGACGCGATCACGGCGACGATCCACGCCGGAACACGCGGCTCCCTCGACAGGGCGCACAGCATGATCAGGGCACTCAGGATCAAGATCTTGTCGGCAAGCGGATCGAGGAACGTGCCGAGGTTCGTGACCTGGCCGGATCTACGCGCCAGGTAGCCATCGAGCCAGTCACTCAGACACGCGATGAAGAAGGCCAGCGCGGCGAGAGCGGATGCCGAGCGCCCAGGGTACAACAGGAGCCAGATCAAGAGCGGCGTGATCGCCACCCGGCTGAGCGAGATGACGTTCGGCGCGGTCAGAAGACGGGACCGGCGCGGCGACGTCGATGGGTTCACCGACGGAGCCCGCCGGGTTCACGCAACGCGTCGTGCAGGTACTCCTGGCGGAAACGGAACACGCGCCGGAGGTATTCCTTGGTCTCGGCGTACGGCGGTACACCACCGTGCGAGTCGACTGCGCCGGGGCCGGCATTGTAGGCCGCCAACGCGAGGTGCACATCGCCCGAGTACCGATCGAGTAGGCCCCGCAGGTAGGACACGCCTCCGTCGAGGTTGTCCTGTGGGTGGAAGACGTCGCGCACCCCCACCTCTATCGCGGTCTCGGGCATGAGCTGCATCAGCCCTCGCGCCCCGGCGCGCGACACCGCGCGGGGGTTGAAGCCTGATTCCGCCCGAACGACCGCATGGACCAAGGCCGGCTCGAGGTCGAAGCGATAGGCGGTCTTGGCGATCATCTCTCGCAGGTCTTTCCCGACCCGCAGCGACGACCAGCGCGAGGCGGCCGGCTGAGACGGCTTCACGCTCAGCAGCGTCAGTCGCTGAGACGGCGCCGAGAACGACTTGAACTTCCGGGTCGTGGGCACGTTCGTGAAGTGCCGAACGCCGTTCGGCGACTTGTACGTGAACACGTCCTCGGCCCGGGCAGGGCCCGCCTCCAGGGCGACTCCCGCACAGATCGCGAGTACGGCGATCCAGGCGCCCACAGGCTGCAATCTCATGAAACGTCCCCCAACCATCCCCGCATCCCCTCCCGTAGACCACACTGCCGGGCGCGCCGTGTCAAATCCAGATGGGTTGCGCTTCGAGGGGCCGGCGCTTGCGGGGGCGGCGGATCCAGCCGTACCCTGCCCATGGATCGTGAGACCGCTGCACAAGCAGAGCCAGCCGATTCGCCCGGGAGGGAATCCGCATGCGGCGTGACTTCGACTTCCTGGTGATCGGCAGCGGCATCGCCGGGCTCTCCTTCGCCCTCGAGGCCGCCAAGGCAGGCACCGTCTGCGTGGTCACGAAGGACCGGCTTCCCGAAGGGTCGAGCCAGTACGCCCAGGGCGGCGTCGCGACCGTGTGGAGCCCGGACGACTCCTTCGCCTCCCATGCGGCCGACACGGAGCGAGCAGGCGCCGGGCTGTGCCACCGCGAGATCGTCGATCTGGTGATCCGGGAGGGCCCAGAGCGGGTCCGCGAGATGATCGCGCGTGGCACCCGGTTCTCACTACGCCCCGACGCCGAAGACGCTTACGACGTCGATCTGGGCCTCGAGGGCGGACACTCCAAGCGCCGCATTCTGCATGCCCTGGACGCGACCGGCCGGGAGATGATGCGCGCTCTGGTCGAGGCTGTGACCGCCCATCCCAAGATCCGGGTGCTCGAGAGACACATCGCAGTAGACCTGATCGCGAGCTCCAAATTCGATCTACCCGGTCCCGAACGCTGCTGGGGGGCGTACCTGCTCGACGTCGACTCGGAGCGCCTCACCGTATGCGCCGCGCGCTCGACTCTCTTGGCCACCGGTGGAGCCGGGAAAGTCTACCTCTATACGAGCAATCCGGACGTCGCGAGCGGCGACGGTGTGGCCATGGCGTTTCGGGCCGGTGTTCCCATCGCGAACATGGAGTTCATCCAGTTTCACCCCACCTGCCTCTATCACCCCAAGGCCAAGTCGTTCCTCGTGAGCGAGACCGTCCGCGGCGAAGGAGGCACGCTCGTTCGACCCGACGGATCCCGATTCATGCCCGAGTACGACGAGCGGGCGGAGCTCGCCCCGCGGGACGTGGTGGCTCGTGCAATCGATCAAGAGATGAAGCTGCACGGTTTCGACAACGTGTTCCTCGACGTCACGCACTGCGACCCCGTGTTCCTCGAGAAGCGGTTCCCGACCATCCTCGCGCGGTGCCGGGCCTTCGGGATCGACCCACTCGAGGAACCCATCCCGGTGGTTCCCGCCGCGCACTACACCTGCGGGGGCGTCGGCACCGACGAGTCCGGGCGAACACCGCTCCCCGGGCTGTACGCCGCGGGCGAGGTGGCGATGACGGGCCTCCACGGCGCGAACCGCCTCGCCTCGAACTCCCTGCTCGAGGGGTTGGTCTTCGGGCGACGAGCCGCTGAGGACGCCGCGAGCCGCCTCGCCGAGGTGGCGCCCGTGCCCAAGGGCATCCCGGATTGGAACCCTGGTCGCGCGCGTACGAGCGACGAGGCCGTGCTGATCACGCAGAAGTGGGACGAGATCCGGCGGCTCATGTGGAACTACGTGGGCATCGTGCGGAGCGATCGCCGCCTCGGGCGCGCCCGTGGACGGATGGACGTGATCCTCGAGGAAATCGAGCGCGACTACTGGGACTTCCTGCCGACGGCCGACCTCATCGAACTACGCAACCTCGCGACGGTCGCCGACGTGATCATCGCGTCGGCGAGCCACCGCCGCGAGAGCCGCGGGCTGCACTTCAACGTCGACTGCCCCGAGCCGAGCGATCGCTGGCAGCGCGACACCGTGCTCGTCCGAGATCCGTCGACCCACCGGCCCGTGCCCGCCTGAGTCGGCCGGTCAGACCTTCGCTTGGGACGCGTCGAACAGGTGAAGCTGGCGCGGCTCCGGTGCTTCCGTCACCGGGATCGGGTACCGGGCGGTAAAGCAGGCGTCGCAGAAGTTCCGATCCTCATCTGGCGGCTGAAAGGCGTAGAGGCCCTGCTCGGTCAGGTAGGCCAGCGAGTCGGCTCCGATGAACTCGCGGATCTGCTCGATCGAGTGGGACGACCCAACGAGCTCTTCGCGCGTCGGAGTATCGATGCCGTAGTAACACGGCGAGATCGTCGGCGGAGAGCAGATCCGCATGTGGACCTCCGACGCTCCTGCGCCGCGCAGCATTGCGACGATCTTCTGGCTCGTCGTGCCGCGTATGAGGGAGTCGTCCACCACGACCACTCTCTTGCCCTTCATGAGTTCCGGCATGGCGTTGAGTTTGACGCGCACGCCAAAGTGTCTGATCGAGTCCGTCGGTTCGATGAACGTCCGGCCGACGTAGTGATTGCGGATGAGTCCCAGCTGATAGGGAATACCTGCTTCTTCGGCATAGCCGAGCGCCGCCGGAACACCGGAATCGGGAACCGGGGTCACCAGATCGGCCTCCACGTGGCTTTCGCGGGCAAGTTGCCGGCCCAGCTCATGACGCACGGAGTACACGGTTCGACCGAAGACCCGGCTGTCCGGGCGCGCGAAGTACACGTACTCGAAGACGCACTGCCGGTGCGGCGCTTCGGGGAACGGCTTTAGGCTCTCGAGCCCGTCCTCCGAGATCACGAGCACCTCACCGGGCTCGACCTCGCGTACGTATTCCGCATTCATCAGGTCCAGCGCGCACGTCTCGGACACGACGACCCACGCATCCTTCACCCGCCCCAGAACGAGCGGTCGAAAGCCCATCGGATCACGCGCGGCGATCAGTTGGTCCTTCGACAGGAAGACCATCGAATAGGCCCCACGAATCTTGCGCAGCGCCTTGATGACCTTGTCGACGAGGCGTTCCCCCGAGGCCTGCGCGATCAGATGGATCACGACCTCGGTATCGGAGTTCGATTGGAAGATGGCCCCGCCCTCTTCCAGCTCGGCCCGCACTTCGTCCGCATCGACGATGTTGCCGTTGTGCGCAACGCCAAGCGCGCCGCCGGAGTACTCGACCACGAGAGGCTGAGCGTTCTTCAACAGGCTTTCGCCGTGCGTGCCGTATCGATTGTGGCCAATGGCCGCCGTGCCGACGAGTCGCTGAATGATCTCTGGCCGGAAGATGTCCGCCACGAGCCCGAGGCCGCGGTGTGTGATCAAGGCGTCGCCCCGAGACGAGACGATGCCCGAGGACTCCTGACCCCGATGCTGAAGCGCGTAAAGAGCGAGGTACGCCAGATTGGCGGCCTCAGCATGACCGTACACGCCCACGACAGCGCATTCCTCGTTGAACCGATCTTGGGCGTCGCTGTCCATGGTCTCCTTCAGATCCCGCCGAGACGCTCGGCTAGGGCCCCATTCCAGATATCGATAAGCTCGTCCAGCGTAAGCCCAATCAACTCGCCGAACTCTAACACGCCGGTCGAGACCTCGCCGATCTGCGAGAACGGAACCTCTGCCTCATCCGCAAGTTCGCGCAGGGCCGCAAGGTGCTCTCGCGACACCGACACGACGGCGCGCGCCTGGCTTTCCGCGAAGAGCCACGCATCCGGTCGCATCCCCTCGTCGATGGAGATCCGTGCGCCCCGGGCTGGCACACCGTCGGGCGTCGCACAGCAAGATCCTACGATCGACAATGCGAGGCCTCCGGCGCCGATATCACGCGCGGACTTCAAGAACCCTCGCCCCAGAGCACTCGCGAGCACACGGTTGAGTGCACGTTCGGACTCGAAGTCGACCCACGGCGGATTGCCGTCGACCGTCGCGTGCAGGAACGCCGCGAATTCGCTCCCGGCGACCTCCACACGGGATCGTCCCAGAAGGATGACGACGTCGCCCTCGTCCTTGAACCACGGCGTCAGAGGTGGACCGTCGAGCGTCCCGAGGAAGGCCAGCCCCGGCGTGACGGGCGTCGCCCCATGGTCATCGGCTCCCGCCGGGCTGGTCGTGAGCGCGAGACAAGGCAAGGAAAACGCCAACGCGGCATCGCGCAGTCCCGCGAGCCCCTGTTCCGCACTCTTTCGTACGTCGGGGTCATGGCTCGCTCCGAAGCTGGTCCCCCCTACGAGCGCCCGCGGTACGGCGCCACACGTGCTGAGCCGTCGCACCCCCTCGCAGACCGCGATGCAGAACCCAACGTAGGGATCCTGGGCCGTGAAACGCGGGTTCCCGCTCGTCGCCACGGCGACGACCCGACCGGCCATGGGTGTGCGCAGAGCGGCCGTTCCGCCTCCCGGGCCGGGATGCAAGACGGTCGCACCGCCAGCGAAGGAGTCGAATCGTTCGTACAGCCTCTGGCGCGAAGCGAGATTCGGCGCCCGCAACATCCTTCGCAGCGCGTCGTCGTAGTCCTCCGGTTCGGGCAGATCCTCGAGCCGAAGGTCGTCGCCGGGACCACTGTCGTCCGGCTCACTTCGTTCCCCCGGGATCTCGAGCGGCTCGCGAACGGCCACCGCGGGCAGAACCGTGGCCGCCTTGAGGTCGCTGCCCACGGAGATCCGAGATTCCGCAGACACCACCCCCAGCTCGGCAAGCAGCGCGCCGTGCAACGCAGCCACGTGTCCCACCTCGTCGAGGCGCGATTGGGGTATCACCAGAAGAATGCTGCGCGTCGGGTCCGGGCGAGATCTCTCGAGCGCGCGGTCTGGGTGAGCGGGGTCGTGTTCGGCAGGGGTGAGGTCCAACCCCAGCTCACCGATGGCTGCGATCGCGGCGCGTAGCGGGACGTCGCTGCTCGTCGGGAGCGCGAGAAACGACATGCCCGACGACACGAGATCGGCCCGCACCCGGTCGAGACCGCGGCCCGCCACGGCCACCAGTCGGTCGCCGGGCTCGGGCGTGCGACCCGGTACGGACATGGCCGCGGCATCACACCAACCGATGGCCACGGAGTCGACGAGCAGCGTGTCACCGTACTCCGGGTCGAAGCAGAGTTCCGCGCCGAGCGTCGCAACGCCTTCGGCTCGGGCGTAGGCGGACACCCCTGCTACCGCCGCCCGCAGGCCATCGCGCTCTGCGTCGTTCCCGGGCAGCCGGCAGTGCACCACCATCTGAAGAGCGAGCGGACGAACCCCGACGGCGACGAGCTTCGCCAGCGTGGCGGCGACACCGGCGCGCAGGTCGAGGTGATCCGCGGAGTCCACGTACACGCGGGCATCCACCGAGACCGCAACGGCTCCCTCTTCGCCAACCCCCAGGAAGCCGACCTCGGCTCCCGGCGCGCGGTCGACATCCTCCCACGGCATCGCCAAGAGTCCACGGGCAGCGGGAAGGCGGCGGAGCTCGGCGGCCGGTGGGCAGAGCCACAGCATGAGGTCACGTTCTGCATTCGTGGCCGGACGATCGAGCCCCTCTTCCAGTCGGCCCAGAAGCATCGCTCGCGGCGCGTCGGCCGCGGCAGTTGTGGTCTTTGGGCTCCGCACGATCTTCTCAGCGTTGCGATTCGATCGACCCACGGTGCGCGCCGTCTTCGACCCAATCCGATATGGACTCGAAGAACAAGCGGCCCGAGTCGAGCCCTGGCCATTGGACCTCCACGAGCGATGCGTCCACTACGTTTTCCGGGTGCACGGCGATGCCGAGCACGTTGCGGCGGGGGCCCATGACCGCAGCGATATCGCGCGAAGAGCCATTCGGATTGTCGACGTAGCGCAAGAGTACCAGCCCATCGCGCTCGAGCCGGTCCAGCTCGCTGTCCTCCGCGACGTATCGGCCCGTCGCCGTGCGCACCGGCATGCGCCAGACATCGCCAACCATCGCCCGCTCCGCCCAAGCGTTCGCAACACCCTCCACCCGCAACGCAACCATCCTGCCCACGAACCCGGCTGGCTCATTGGCCACCAAACGGCCCGGGAGGAGTCCGAGCGAGCACGCGGCACCGAAACCCGCACCGGTGGCGAGGGTGAGCCCGCCAGCCGCCGCATGTTCGACCACGGCGCGCCCCAGGGTGCCTGCGGCGATAGCCTGCGACGCGAAGGCCCCGCACCACGCCTCGTCTCCGCACAGCGCGACACAGTCGGTCCCACGGATCGCGTCGGGCTCGTAGGCGCGGACCACGTCGTGCTCAAAGAGGTCGCGGAGCACCGAAACCAGGTCCGACTCCCACGTCGACCCAGGCGGTGCAACGACTGCCCACTTCACCGGTCGAGCCTTCTAGTCGTCCGAGCCATTGGTTGGATCCTCGACCTCTTTCTTCGAGACGCCGGTGTGACCAAAGCCCCCACCGCCCCGTCCCGTACTCAGCTCGGCGGGCTCGCCTGTCGCTGACTCCTGCCAGGACACCTGTACCACGGGTGCCACGACCAGCTGCGCGATTCGATCTCCTGGTTGGATCCGGACCGTCTCCTGGCCGAGGTTCACCAGCGCGACCCGGATCTCACCGCGGTAGTCCGCATCGATCGTGCCCGGCGCATTCAGGACGGTGAGGCCTCGTTTCACAGCCAGGCCGCTGCGCGGGCGTACTTGCGCCTCGAGTCCGAGGGGAAGCGCAATCGCCCAGCCGGTGGGGAACAGCCCTCGCTCGCCCGGCGCGAGATCGACGGGCTCGGTCAGGGCCGCGGCCAGATCGCACCCCGACGCCCCTTCGGTCATGTACTTTGGCAAAGAGGCGGCCGGTCGGCCGCCTACGCGCCAGATGGCGACGGAGACGACCTCTCGGGAGCGTTCTCCTCCCTTGGACACTCGTCGCTCAAAGAAGGCCGAGAGCGGCCTTGTCCACAGGCGTGTCCGACAAGTTCCCGAGCAGCGCCGCTGCCATCGGTCCCTCACGGAAGAGCCGCCCGGCCATGGCCAGCACATCGTCGCCGGTCACGGCCGAGATCGATGCCGCGACTTCGTCCGGCTCAATGTTGCGGCCAAAGAAGATCTCGTTCACCGCCAGGCGTCGCATCCGGGCGGCGGTACTCTCCAGACTCAGCAGCATCCCGCCCTTGATCTGGTTCTTCGATCGCTCGAGCTCCTTGGGCGGAAGCCCCTCACGCTCGAGCTTCGTCAGCTCGGCGCGAATGATCTCGATCACTTCCATCACCGACTCTGCGCCGAGAGCGGCATACACACCGAAGGAGCCGGCGTTCGAGAAGGCATCGAGGTACGAGTAGATCGAGTAGGCCTTACCGCGCTTCTCGCGTACCTCCTGGAAGAGGCGCGAGCTCATGCCGTCGCCCAGTGCGGTGTTCAGCACGAACGCGGCGTAGCGATCGTCGTCCACCGCCGAGAGCCCCGGAAGGCCCAGCATCATCTGCACCTGCTCGAGCGGCTTTTGATGCACGCCGAGTTGCAACGTCGGCTGTGGCAGCGATTGCGGCGGTCGGTCGACCGTACCTTCGAGGTGACCGAAGCTCTTCTCGACTTCACCAACGAGCCAATCGTGGTCGACCCCGCCCGCAGCCGAGATCACGATGCGGTCGGGCCGGTACCGCTCGCCGACGAAGGCCACGAAGTCGTCGTGCCCCATGTCACGGACCGTATCCGCTGTGCCACAAATGGGACGTGACAGCGGGTCCCCAGGCCAGAACTTCTCGTCGAAGAGAACCTGGACGTGCTGGTCCGGAGCGTCCTCCACCTCGGAGATCTCGGCCAGAATCACCGTTCGCTCCCGCTCGACCTCTTCGTCGGCGAACGTCGAGTTCAAGAATATGTCCGACAAGACGTCTACCGCGACCGGCAGATGCTCGCTCAATACCTTGGCGTGGTAACAAGTCACTTCGCGCCCGGTGAAGGCGTTGAGTGACCCACCGAGCGACTCTATCTCCTCAGCGACCTCGAAGGCCGAACGTCGCTCGGTGCCCTTGAAGAGCATGTGCTCGAGGAAATGCGAGATCCCGTTCTGGGCGGGCGACTCGTAGCGCGAGCCGTTCTCGACCCAAATGCCGATGGTGGCAGAGCTGAACTGCGGGATCGGTTCCGTGAGGACCCGAATCCCGTTGCTCAGCGTGCTCTTGCGGACTGAAGTCTGCTGGGGCTTACCCAAGCTCGATCCAGGCTGTAGTGCGACCTTGCGGCCGACTACTCCGCACTTCCTTCGTCGGCCATGGCATCCTTGCGGGACAAACGAATCTTCCCAGAACGGTCGACCTCGAGAACCTTGACCCGCACCTCTTCGCCCTCCTTGAGGACGTCGCGCACGTCGCGGATACGCTCCTCGGCGATCTGCGAGATGTGCAGCAGGCCATCGGTGCCGGGCATGATCTCCACGAACGCGCCGAAGTCGACGATCTTGCGAACCGTACCGGCGTAGATCCGGCCCACCTCGGCCTCGGCCGTGATCATCTTGATCTTGTCGACCGCCAGCTTCATGGATGCGCCGTCGGACGAGGCGACCTGGACCGTGCCGTCATCGGAAACGTCGATACTGCAGCCCGTCTCCTCGACCAGTCCACGGATGACCTTGCCGCCTGGGCCGATGACGTCGCGGATCTTGTCCGTATTGATCTTGATCGTGGTGATGCGCGGCGCGTAGTCCGACATCTCCTCGCGCGGCTTCTCGATCTCCTTGGCCATCTCGCCAAGAATGTGCAGACGACCATCACGCGCCTGCTCGAGAGCGGCCTTCATCACGTCGCGGCTGACGCCCGCGATCTTGATGTCCATCTGGAGAGCGGTGATGCCCTCTGCCGTACCGGCGACCTTGAAGTCCATGTCGCCGAGATGATCCTCGTCGCCGAGGATGTCGGACAAGACGGCGACGTCGTCGCCTTCCTTGATGAGGCCCATCGCGATACCGGCGACAGGGGCGGCCAGAGGCTCGCCCGCGTCGTGCATGGACAGCGAACCGCCTCAGACCGTGGCCATCGACGACGAACCATTCGACTCGAGAACCTCCGAGACGATTCGGATCACGTACGGGAACGAATCGCCTTGCGGCAGAACCGGCGTGAGGGCTCGCTCGGCGAGTGCACCGTGACCGACATCGCGACGGCTGGGGCCGCGAAGGAACTTCGTCTCCCCGACGCTGTACGGCGGGAAGTTGTAGTGCAGCAAGAAGCGCTTCTTGTACTGCCCGAGAAGCGCGTCTACCCGCTGCTCGTCCGAGGACGTGCCGAGGGTCGCGGTCACGAGAGCCTGCGTCTCACCGCGCTGGAACACGGCGGAGCCGTGCACACGCGGAAGCAGCTTCGTTTCGCACTCGATCGGACGAACCGTCGTGAGGTCACGACCATCGAGGCGAAGCTTCTGCTTCACGATGCGCTCGCGGACGAGCTCGGCCTTGAGATCACCGAACGCGCCGGAGATCGCCTTACCGTCGTCCGGGAACTTCTCGGCCAGCGCGGCCTTCACTTCGGCCTTGGCGGCATCGAACTTCGCGTAACGCTCGATCTTCGCCGGCTCGTCGAGACCCGCTTGCATGAGCTTCGTCGCGACCTTGCGAACGGCCTTCACCAGCGGCTCGTTGACGACCGCCTCGGGAGCCTCGCGCTTGGCCTTGCCAATCGCCTTCTGGAGCTCGTGCTGCATCTTCAGGATCGGCTGCAGACCGTCATGCGCGAAGTACAGAGCCTCGAGCATGATGTCGTCGGCAACGACCTTCGCACCGCCCTCGACCATGACGAGAGCGTCCTTGCTACCCGCGACGAGGAGGCTGATGTCGCTCGCCTCGGCCTGCTCGGCGGTCGGGTTCAGGCAGAGCTTGCCGTCGACGCGCCCCACGCGGATGCCCGCGATCGGACCATCGAACGGGATGTCGGAGATCGACAGGGCCGCCGAGGCGCCGCAGAGTGCGACGAAATCGGGGTCGTTGTCCTTCTCGGCCGACAGAACGGTCGCGATGACCTGAATCTCGCTGCGCCACGTCTGCGGGAAGAGCGGACGGATCGGGCGATCGATGAGACGAGACGTGAGAGTCTCCCTGTCCGAAAGCCGACCTTCACGCTTGAAAAAGCCACCCGGAATCTTACCGGCGGCGTAAGTCTTCTCTTGATAATCCACGGTCAGCGGCAGGAAATCCACACTGTCGCGTACCGAGGTCGAGGCCGTCGCGGTGACGAGCACCACGGTGTCGCCGTAGCGACACAATGCCGCACCACCGGCCTGCTTGGCCAGACGGCCCGCCTCGATCGAGAACGGACGTCCCGCCAGCTCCACTTCAACTACCTTTTGCATACTTCTCTCCCCCGGTGGGCGTGAACCATCGCGCCTCTACCGAGTCCGGGAGCCGGCCGCAGCTCTAGCGGCGCGGACGAGCGCCTTAGCGGCGCAGGCCCAGGCGCTCGATGAGCTTCTTATAACGCGCCAGGTCTTCCCGCTTGAGGTAGTCGAGGAGACGTCGCCTTTGGCTGACGAGCTTGATCAGTCCACGACGCGAGTGATGATCCTTCGCGTGGGTCTTGAAATGCTCCGTCAGACCCGAAATTCGGTCGCTCAAAAGAGCGACCTGTACTTCGGGTGATCCGGTATCGGTCTCGTGTGCGCGGTAGCTCTCTACGAGCTCGCGCGTGCGCGTCGCGGCCAAAGCCACAGTTCTTCCTCCATCTGTCGTTTCTGTCGTGATTTCCGTAACATCGGGATCACGGCCTGTAAAGTTCGCTCGCCTCGGGCATGACGACCCGGCGGAGTCGCCAGGCCCCCTCTTTCTCTTCTAGGACCGCCAAAAGCCGTCCATTTGGCGCAATTACCGCCCCGAGTGCCTCTGTGGAAACGGGTGGCTCGAGGCGATCCAGGACGTAACGTTGCCCCGCGGCAATTCCGAATGCCGTCTTCTCGTCTACCGCGATCTCCTTCGAGCCGCGCAGCGCCTCGCGGGGCGCCAGAACCGGCAGATCGCCGGGCTCGCGCTCGAGAACGGCATCGAGGCTCGAGGACTCCGTGATCCGAAAATCGCCGAATTCCGTTCTGCGAAGGGTGGCCAGCGCCGCGACGGTGCCCAGCGCCTTGCCGAGATCGGACGCGAGCACCCGAACGTAGGTCCCCTTGGAGCAGCGGACTTCGAAGTCCAGCTCGCCCTCGACCGCGCTCGGTGCCACCTCGAACCGCTCGAGGTGGATCGGCCTCGGCTCGCGCTCGACGCCGACCCCTTCGCGGGCCAGCTCGTACAGCCGCTTCCCGCCCTTCTTCAACGCGGAGTACATCGGGGGAACCTGCTGGGTATCGCCCAAGAAGCCGGCGACCGCTGCCGTGAGCCGCTCCGCGGTAATCTGGGGCACGGGAGCCTCCGCCACCGTCTTGCCGGTAACGTCGAGGGTGTCGGTTTCCGCGCCCAGGCGAATCCGGCCGGTATAGGCCTTGTGTTCCGCACCGAGGAACTGAGCGATCCGCGTGCCGCCATCGATGCACAAGGGCAGGAGACCGGTCGCCATCGGGTCGAGGGTACCCAGGTGCCCCACGCTCGATGGCCGGTGCCGCCGCTTTACCGCACGCACGACGTCGGCCGAGGTGCAGCCCTCAGGCTTGTCGATCAAGAGAATCCCGTCGGCCATCAGTCAGCCGGCTCGTCGTCGTCGTTCAGTGACCGCAGCAGCGAGTCGATTCTTCGGGCGTCGTCGAGCTGCTCGTCGTAGAAGAACTCGAGATCCGGCGTGAACCGCATGCCCAGATCCTGTGCGAGCCGGCGACGCAGATACGGCGCTGCGCTCATCAGCGCCTGGGTCGCCTCAGCGGGGTCGCCACGCTCGGCCGAGAGGAGCGCGAAGTAGATTCGGGCGTGCCGTAGATCCGGCGTGACCTTCACGCGGGTGATGTTCGCGGCGGCCGCCCGTTGATCGCGGATGTCCTGGACGAGAATCTGCCCGACCATTCGTTGGACCTCGCTCGCGACGCGTTCGGCGCGGCGGCTGGGCGAACTGCCCGCCGCCACGGCCTCCGCTTCCGCGCGCCGTCGGCGATCACGCTTCAAACAGGATTCGCTTTCTTCAACCGCGAACGAGCGAACGCGCCCGGGAACCCATCAAGCGACGCTGGCCGCGCTCGGCTGGTTGCCGTGCGATACCTGCGGCGTGAGCTTTCGAGCGACTTCCTCGAGCTCATAGACCTCGATGACATCGCCGGGCTTCAGGTCGTTGAACCCCTCGAGGCCGATACCACACTCGTAGCCCGAGGCGACCTCGCGCGCGTCGTCCTTGAAGCGGCGCAGGCTGCCGATCTTCCCCTCGTGCACGACCGCGTGGTCACGCAAGAGACGCGCAAGGGCGCCGCGAACGATCTTGCCGTCGATTACCGAGGAGCCCGCAATCACGCCGGCACCACTTACGCCGAACACCTGGCGGACTTCCGCGCGACCGACGGTCCGTTCGCGCACGGCCGGAGCGAGCATGCCCTCGAGCGCGTCGCGAACCTGGTTGATCGCGTCGTAAATGATCGTATACAGGCGCACGTCGACGCCCTCGCGCTCGGCGAGCTTGGCCGCCTTTGGCTCCGGTCGGACGTTGAAGCCGATGATGACCGCGTTCGATGCCGACGCCAGAAGCACGTCGGTCTCGGTGACCCCGCCTACCGAGGAGTGGATCGTGGAGACCTTCACTTCATCATTCGCAAGCCTCGCGAATGCATCGACGAGGGCGTCCACGGAGCCCTGCACGTCGACCTTCAAGACCACACGAAGCTCCTTCGCGCTGTCGGACTCGAGCTGCTTGTAGAGGTCGTCGAGCGACACCTTGGTCGGCTTGGACAATTCGGACTGGCGTTGCTTGTCGCTTCGGTGGTCGGCAACCTGTCGCGCAGTCGCTTCGTCGGCGACCACGGCAAACGAGTCGCCGGCAGCCGGCACGCCGCTCAAGCCGAGGATCGACACCGGCGTCGACGGCCCGGCTTCCTTCACCAAGTTGCCTTGCCAATCGAGCATGGCCCTGAGGCGTCCGTGCTGAAGTCCCACGACGAACGGATCGCCCGCACGCAGGGTGCCTTCTTGGACGAGCACGGTGGCGACAGGCCCGCGACCACGGTCGAGCTTGGCCTCGACGATCGAGCCACGCGCTCGCAACTCTGGGTTGGCCTTCAGCTCCATCAGATCGGCCTGGAGCAGAACGATCTCGAGCAGCTGGTCAATACCCTCACCGGTCTTGGCGGACACCGGCACGAAGGTCGTGTCACCGCCCCAATCCTCGGGGACGACGCCGTTGTCGGACAACCCCTGCTTCACCTTCTCCAGGTCGGCGTCCGCACGGTCGATCTTGTTGACCGCCACGATGACAGGCACCTCGGCGGCTCGGGCGTGATTGATCGCCTCGATCGTCTGCGGCATGACACCGTCGTCGGCAGCGACCACGAGGATGACGATATCCGTCACCTTCGCCCCGCGAGCACGCATCGAGGTGAACGCCTCATGGCCGGGCGTATCCAGGAACGCGATCCGGCGGCCATTCACGTCGGCGGTGTAAGCGCCCATGTGCTGGGTGATCCCACCCGCTTCACCATCGGCGACTTTCGCTTCACGAATGTAGTCCAGCAAGGACGTTTTGCCGTGGTCGACGTGGCCCATCACGGTAACCACGGCGTCACGCGGCTGCGGCTCGCCCTTCGTCTCCTCGGTCTCGGTGCCCTCGATCTCCTTCTCGGCATCGAACGCGACGTTCTCGACGGTGTAGTCGAACTCCGACGCGACCAAGGTCGCGTGATCCGGGTCGAGGAAATGGTTCATCGTCGCCATCACGCCCATTTCCATGAGCTTCTTGATGACTTCGCCTGCCTTCAGGCCCATGGCTTTGGCGAGATCGCCGACCGTGATGCCCTCCGTAATGCGAACCTGCCGCTTGTGCGCAGACGGTGTGGTGATTTCGGTGCGGCGCTGTTCCTTGCCGGGCGCAGCGCGCTTCTTCTGCGGCTTGCGGCCCATGCGGCCACTCTTGCGCTCGCCGAACGGATCGAACTGGCCCGGCTTGCGAATGACCTTCTTGCCCTTGCGGCGGCGCGGGCTATCGTCGGTTCCTGCCGGCGTCTCGCCGGTCGGTGCCGGCCCTGCGCCTGTGGTGGTGGAGCGCGCCGGCCGCGGCGGCGGCTCGGCCTTCTTCAAGTCGATCTTGCCGAGAACCTGAACTCGGCGCATGCCGTCGTCGAGACTCGGCGCGGACGGATCGATCCGCGGAGCAGCCGGACGAGCTTGTCGTACGGGCGCTTCGGGGGCGATCTCGGCCGCCGGTGCGGCTTCGCTCGGTGGCGCGCCTTCGGCAGGCGGAGTCGGTTCGGCGGCCGGCACGGCCTTCGCCGCATCGTTCGTCGCATCCGGGACTTCCGCTTCGCTCGGTGCCTCGGCAACCGGCTCGGAGGCTACGGGCTCCTGGGCCGGCTCGGGTTCCGGAAGGTCGAGCAAGGCGGCATCGTCGGAAGCCGAGGAATCGTCGCCCAGCATCGGCGCGGATTCAGGCTCGAGCGCTACCAGACTGGCCTCGCCACCACCTTCCGGTGCCGGTGGGAGATCCGGTAAATCGAGCAGACTACCGTCTTCCATCGAAGCCTTGTCGGCGCCGGATAGCTCCTTGCGCTCGATGACTTCGACTTTCTTGCGGCGCCGGCGAATCACGTTGGTGCCGACACGTGCTTCTACGATCCGCTCTCGGGTCGTTACCTCCCCGGCAGCGTCTCTCTCGGTGACGACACGCTCGCCGACGACGCGCTCGTCGCCAACACGAATCGACGAATCGGAAGCGCCACGACCAATCGCAGCTTGGACGCGTCCGAGATCGGCATCCGGGAGGCTGCTCTGCGAACGCTTGCCCGTGATACCCAACTCCTCGAGTCTGGCGATGAGCTCCTTTGTGGGCAGCCCCCATTCCTTCGCCAGTTCGTGGATCCTCTTGGCCATAATCCCTCGGTCCTTCTTCGGTTCATCCGCTCAGGAAAGCTCGGCAGTTGCGACGAGGGCCTCTCGGGCCTCACGCGCAACACGGGCCCGCAGGCCCGGCACTCGCTTCTTACGCGCAACGAAGTCCCGCGCGCAGTCCCCCGACTGATGCAGATAGCTACCTCGACCACCTGCCCGTCGCCACTCCAAACCACCATCCCCTACGAGCCCGAATCGGCGCATCTGCGCACCGAGCGCACGCTGGCCACAGCCCGCACAGGTGCGGATGGGCTCATGGCGCCGATGTGAGGTCGCGCTCAAGCTTTGTCTCCCTCGACAGCTGGATCTTCTCCACCGACGGCCGGAGCTTCCGCGTCCGGGGTACCCGCGACGACTGCCGCCGGCCCATCGGCCGGAGCGTCCCCAGCGGGTGCGGCGGGCTCGTCCCCAGCGGGTGCGCCCGGCTCGTCCCCGACGACGGCACCCGACTCGTCCGCCTCGGAATCTCCTTCGAGCGCGAGCGCTTCTTCGAGGACACGCGCGGCCTCTGCCTCGGCCTTGACCGCCTCTTCGGCGGCCTTCACCGCAGCTTCAGCCTCGAGCACCTTCACCTCCGCAACGTGTGGAATCGCGGATTCGATGATCGCCTGGGCGCGCTCGGCATCGATGCCCTCGACCTCGGCGACCGACTCAATGGCAGAGAGCGAGACCTCTTCAGCCGACTTGAAGCCGTGCTGCATCAACAGTTCGGCCGTGACGTCGCTGACGACCGGAATCCCGGTCAACGAGGCACGAGACTGGCGCACCTCTTCGTCGGCCTCGGACTCGCCGCGAACGTCGAGACGCCAGCTGGTGAGCCGCGACGCGAGCGTCACGTTCTGCCCTTTCTTACCGATCGCCAACGAAAGCTGGTCGTCGGGGACGATCACTTCCATCGAGTGCTCGTCCTCGTCGAGAATGATCTTCGCCACCTTGGACGGCGCCAGGGCTCGGCAGACGAACTCCGCCGGGTCCTCCGTCCAATGGATGATGTCGATCTTCTCGCCGCGCAGTTCCTGTACGACGGACTGCACGCGCGTTCCCCTCATGCCGACACACGCGCCGACCGGATCGACGTCGCGGTCGTTGGAAACGACGGCGATCTTGGCGCGTCCGCCCGGCTCGCGCACGGCGGCCTTGACCTCGACGATGCCCTCGTAGATCTCCGGCACTTCCTGCCTGAAAAGCTCGATGAGAAGGTTCGGGTGAGTACGGCTCAGGATGATCTGCGGCCCCTTGGCCGTGAGATCGACGTCGTAGATATAGGCCCGGATGCGGTCGCCCTGGCGATACCGCTCGCGGGGGATCTGCTCGCGCTCCGGTAGGATCGCGTCGGTCCGACCGAGGTTCACGATGATGTTCTTGCGCTCGAAACGCTGAACGATCCCCGAGAAGATCTCGCCCTTCCGGTCCTTGAACTCGTTGTAGATGATCTCGCGCTCAGCGTCGCGAACCTTTTGGATGATCGCCTGCTTGGCTGCCTGCGCGCCGATTCGACCGAAATCGCTTCGAGGCAGCTTAGCGAGAAATTCGTCGCCAACCTCTGCCCCTTCGTCGTAGGTCTTGCGAGCGGTCTCGAGGGTAATCTCAGACAACGGGTCGATGACCTCATCGACCACGCGCTTGATCTCGAACAACTCGACCTCTCCGATGTCGTGATTGTACTGCGCTTCGATCTGACGCTCGGCACCGAGCATCTTGCGCGCAGCCTGGACCATCGCGCTCTCGACGGCCTCGATGACCACATCGCGATCGATCTGCTTCTCTTTGCTGACTTGTTCTATGACGCGGCCGAGCGGGAGCTCCATCTTCGTCCCTCAGTCTCGCTCGCCGCGGAGATCCCGGGCGAAGTCGTGCTCGTAGCGGGCCTTGGCGATCTGCCCATACGGTACGGAAAGGCGGCCTCGCGAGCGGTCATCGATCTCGATACCGTCTTCGCCAGCGGCTACGAGCAGCCCCTCGAACTTCCGCTGGCCCTCGATTGCCGTGTTCGTCTGCAAAGAGACCGGTTTGCCGCAGAACCGGATGAAGTCTGCGGGCTTGTTGAGCGGGCGATTCACCCCTGGCGAGGAACACTCTAGCGTGTACCCGGCAGGCATCGCATCGTTCGCATCGAGCAGGTCGCCGACCTCGCGGCTCATCCGGGCCAGGTCGTCCACCGTCACGCCCCCGTCTCGGTCGAGAGTGAGCCGCAGGACGCTCCGGTCGCCGGCGGGCGCAAATTGGACCTCGACCAGCTCGAGGCCATGGGCCTCGGCCACCGGCTCGACGAGCCCCGCCACCGCGTTTGGAACCTGTACGCTCAAAATTGTCTCCGCTTAACGCCCCGGACCGCATACCGTCCACCGGAGCAGACGGTACAAACAAAAAAAGCGGGCGTGGGGCCCACTTTTCGACGACCGAGGGTGAAAAACGATTAGCACGCGCTCTGCGGACCGACAACTGCTCGGAATATGGATGGAAACGCGAAACGAAGCTTCAGGCGCCCGGCTCTCCATCTTCGGAGTCGTGCAAAGTGGTCAGATCGAGGATTTCCATGTTCTTGCGACCGTTCGGCGTCTGCACCGTGACTGCGTCGCCCACAGCCTTGTTCAGAAGCGCCTGTCCGATCGGGGAGCCGATCGAGATCGTCGGCGTCCCACGCTCGACCTCCTCCGGGAACACGATGTGGTACTCGGTTTCGTCGCCAGAGTCGGCGTCCTCCACCGAGACCCGGCTTCCGTAGGAGACTCGGTCACGGGGAATCCGCGAGGGGTCGTACATCGACAGGTCGGCCAGGCGATCGCGAATCTGGGCCATTCGGGCTCGCACGAGCCCCTGTCGGTTCTTCGCGGCATCGTACTCCGCGTTCTCCCGAAGGTCACCGTGGGCACGCGCCTCTTCCAGCCGTGCCGGCAGCTCCTGTGTCATTTCGACTTGAAGCTCGGCCAGCTCCCCCTTGAGCTTCAAGATGATTGGTAGCTCTTTCATGATTCTTCCGGGTCACCCTCCGCCGACGATTCGCCCCCCCTTGGCGGCATACTCAGACCCCGAGTAGGAAGTGGTCTGCGCAGACATCATGCGCTCGACCTCGTCGCGGAATGGCACCTCGCCGGTGAGGTACCAGTACATGAGCGCAGCTCCGAGCCCAACGCCAATCAAGAAGCGTATCATCCGTCCCTGTCCGGCCCGCGCTCAGTTGCATACGAGACAATGTCGGCGATCCGCGCCTCGCTCCAATGAGCTTGGTCGGATAGGGGCGACACGCGAGCCTGGTTCCCGTGATGCGAATTGTAGACGTTCTCTTGGCACTTCTCTACCCGCCGACGTGCGCAGGATGTCGCCGGGAGCTGAACCGCGCTGGCCCTCCGCGGTTTTGTGGAACATGCCTGCGCGACTTGGGCTGCATCCGGGACGCGTGCCTGCAGTGCGGTGAGCCCGGCGCGGAGCCCCGCTGCAATCGATGTGCGTCGAGGCCCCCACCGTTTCGCCGGACGTTCGCGTGCTTTTCCTACCGCGCCGGCGGCGTGCTGGCCGACGCGATCGCGCGCTGGAAGTACGGCGGCGATCCCGAGGTTGGTGTCGCACTCGAGCGGCACTTCGCAGAGCACACGGCAGCACGGGCGCTGTGCTACGACCTCGTCGTGCCGGTTCCCTTGCACACGAGCAAGCTGCGCGGGCGCGGCTTCAACCAAGCGGCCCTCCTCGCCCGCGCCCTCACGCGGTGCGCTCCGTGCGCCGGACAGTTCGCGCCCCAGGTGCTCGTCCGATCCCGCGGCCAGGTTCAGGCACGCCTGGGACGTCGCGCGAGGGGCCGGAATGCGGCCGACACGTTCGCCGCACGCAAGTCCGTGCCCGAACGCAGCGTTCTCCTGGTCGACGACATTCTCACATCGGGCGCCACGGCTGGATCGTGCTGTCGGGCCCTGCTCGCGAGCGGCGCCTCCGTCGTCGACGTAGCCGTCCTGGCTCGAACGCCGCGCCGCGAGCGGCTCACATGACGGAGCGTCGCAGATGGGAGCAGCGCCACGAAGGGGGGCCAGCCCCCGCAGCCCCGTCCGCATTCGTGGAGACGCATGCGCGCGCGCTGCGCCAAGAGCGGAGCGCACCCTGGGCCCTCGATCTAGCCTGCGGCTCCGGCAGGCATGCTCAGATGTTGGCACGGCTCGACTTCCGGGTCGTCGCGCTCGATTTCGCCCGAGCCGCCATCGACAAGACCGCCCCAGGCGGTGGGCCGATCCTCGGTGTCGTCGCCGATGCCGCTCGACTCCCACTCGGCGACCAGACGTTCGACCTGGTGATTCAGACCTGCTTCCTCGACCGGACCCTGTTTCCGTCGCTCTCGAGGCTTCTCCGGCCAGGCGGGCTTCTGGTCGTCGAGACCTTCGGAGCGGCTCAGTTCGAGGCCACGGGCCACCCCCGCCGCGAGTTTTGCCTACAGCAAGGGGAACTCGAAGCGCTGTGCGAAGCACCCGATGTCGGCCTCGAAATCGTCGCGTCGTCCAGTGGGAACCGCGGCCAAGAGAAAAAGCCGCGTCATCTCAGTGCGATCGCAGCCCGCCGGCCTTGAGTTTCCCTGTCATCGTCCTAATAAGTGAATGCCCTTGGGGTGGCGCTCACGGGTGGCCCCTTGTTCCCATGAATCTCGGCATCCTCATATCGGGCCGCGGATCGAATCTCGAAGCGATTCTGACCGCCGTCGCCGAACACCGGCTGGCTGCGGCTCCGCGCGTGGTCGTGAGCAACCGGCGCGGCGCCTTGGGGCTCCGGCACGCGGCGAAGTACGACGTGCCGACCGAGGTCGTGCCCCACGCCGACTTCGCCCGGCGCGAGTCGTTCGACCGAGCGATCGTCGACGTGCTGCGCCGACACGAGGTCGACACCGTGGCGCTCGCTGGGTTCGACCGACTCATTACGCGAGTCTTGCTCGAAGCCTTCCCCGGGCACGTCGTGAACATTCACCCCGCGTTGCTGCCCGCTTTCCCCGGGCTTCATGCGCAGCGCCAGGCGCTGGACTACGGTGCCCGCGTGACCGGCGTCACCGTACACCTCGTCGACGAGCAAATGGACCACGGCCCCATTCTGGCGCAGGCTGCCGTGCCCGTGCTCGACGATGACACGGAGGAGAGCCTCTCTTCGCGGATTCTCCAGCAGGAGCACAGGATCTATCCTCTCGCGCTACAGCGCTTGGCGGACGGCGGAATTCACCTCGAGGGCCGGCGCGTCCTGGGAGGTGTCCCATCGACGTGAAAGGCAAGCGCGCCTCCGAGCGCGCGGTCGAAGTCCGGGCGCTGCGCGAACGCGGTGAGCTGCACCGAATCGTCGACCGCTTCGGCAAGATCGACGAAGGCGGCTCAGAGGGCTGGGACGATCTGGAGTTGGTGCTCGAACTTGCACGCACGTACTCGTTGGTCGGGAACGAGGCGAGAGTCGAGCAGTTCTTCCTGCGCTGCGTCGAACTGAACCCGCGGCGCGCGGCGCTCTATCATTGTCAGATCGGTTGGTACTTCCAGCGCAAGAAGCGCTGGGCCCGAGCGCTCACCTGGTACGATCGCGCCCTGGAGACGTTCCAGGGCTACCACCTCTGCTTGTTCCGAAAGGGATACTGTCTCGAGCGATTGCACCGACCGCGGGCCGCGGCGGATGCGTTCACCGGCGCGGATGAGTCGTATTGTGCCTCCCCGCCAGAACAGCAGGAGCGTGGTCGAGGCATCCAGATCCAGGTCCTCTTCCACCTGGCCCGCAACCTCCGCGAGACCGGCGACTCCGAGCGGGCCCGCTCCGCACTCGATCGGTGTGCGAACCTCGACGACCGCCCCGGCGAGCGAGTGATTCGGAGCGAGCACCGTCTGGCGAGCTACGGCGAGACCTACCTACGAGACGAGGACCACCAAGCAGCGATTCGCTGCCTGGAGGAAGCCCGCGGGCTCGATCAGAGCTCGTCCGTGATCTGGGAACGACTCGGCCGCGCGTACGAGCAGGGTGGAAGACTCGGCGATGCCGAGGCTGCGCTGCGCCGATCGACCGAGTTGGCAAAGGGCGAGGTCGCGCTGGTCGCTCTGGGCTCCTTCCTGCGGCGCGCAGGGCGACTACCAGAGGCGGCCGAAGTCTTGGGCAATGCGCTCGAGCGCCACCCGCGCGGAGAGGTGCAGATCCGCATGGAGATCGCGGAGCTGCAGATTGCCTTGAAGCGGCCGCGCTCCGCTCTCGAGGAGTTGGAGCGACTGGCCGGAGGCAGAGTGCCGCCCGGCTCGACCTTGGCAGCCGCGGTCGAGTCACGAATCGCCGAAGTATTGATCGAGCACGGCCAACTCTCTCGGGCGCTGCCCTACCTTCGTGCGGCATCCGAGCAGGAGGCGGCAGGCGAGCCAGAGCGCAAGCGCCTCGACGATCTCCTGGCGCGCCTCGAGGCGCCCCAGGGCGATTCCGTCGAGAGTACGAGCATCGTAGATGAACCGCTGCACGACGATCTCGCGCGCGTGCTCGGACGAGAGCGTCCGCGAATCGAAGGACGCGTCGCGAGCTACTTCGCCGATCGGGGCTTCGGATTCATCGCGCACGGTGAAGGTGGCGAGACGATCTTCTTCCACGTGAGCCATTGTGAGCTCCGCGCCGGCGAGGCCCTGGCGGCCGGGCAAGAGGTCTCTTTCGTCGTGGGAGTGAACCAACGCAACCGTCGCCCACAAGGAGAGAAGGTCCGCCTGCGCGCCCCGGCCGGCTAGCCGAAGCGACCGAAATCCTACCGGTACATCCGAGCCAATCGATCGGGGGACACCCCGACGAAGTAAAGAAATCGCAACCACCACATCAGCGCGATCGTGCGAAACACCCCGCGCTCCTCCCACCGCCGCCCCGACGTGCTCACGGTAGCTCTTAGGCTGGCAATCGGTCCTGCCTCCTTCAGCCGTCGGCTCAGCGCAAGATCTTCCATGAGTAGAATCGGCTCGTACCCACCGATTTCGTCGAATACGGAACGGCGAACGAAGATCGCCTGGTCGCCGGTGTAGATCCGACTCCACCGCGACCGCAGGTTGATGGCGCGCGCGACGACGCGAAGCATCGGGTGATCGCCGCGAAGCTCCACGTCGAACCGCCCCGCCACCGCGCCTTCGTCCATCGCGGCGCGAACCACGGAACTCCAGTTCGCGGGAAGCCTCGTATCGGCGTGGAGGAAGAGAAGTAGGTCGCCTCGCGTAGACGCGGCTCCCTGGTTCATCTGGGTCGCTCGCCCCGGCGGCGAAGGAATCACGCGAACTCCCAAGCCCTCCGCGCGCAGAACCGTATCGTCTCGACTTCCCCCGTCGACCACCACGACCTCGTGCCCGTCGTCGAGTCCGACGCTGCGGAGCGACGCCTCGATCTCCGTCGCCTCATCGAGTGCTGGGACGACTACGCAAACCGACCAGCGACCGGCCGGTGTCACTGCCCGGCCGCAGCGTCCGCCCGTCCGGCGCCTACGAGCTCTGCCACGGACGAGCAACCGCGGCATGCGAGCTCCGCGTCGAGCGCGTGTGCGAGTCGGCGAGCCAGCAAGGGGCCTTCGTAGATCATCCCCGTGTACAGGGAAATCAGATCGGCGCCCGCACCGAGCTTGGCGAGCACGTCGTCGAGGCACGAAACACCGCCGACGCCAATGATCGGCACGCTCGGCCCCGCGACGAATCGGATCCGCGAAATGATTCGGTTGGAACGCTCGCGGAGCGGCACGCCTGATACGCCTCCCGCCT
The DNA here is from genome assembly GCA_029262355.1 of Deltaproteobacteria bacterium. GTDB lineage: Bacteria > Desulfobacterota > Binatia > UBA12015 > UBA12015 > VGTG01. Next base: position 55,388 of record JAJCZO010000416.1, on the reverse strand, counting down.
CGTTGACCGAGGCACCCTTCAGACCGTCTCGAGACAGCGTCGTGTTCGTCGCGATGAATCCGTCGGTGCCCGCGGCGAGCGCGGACGCACAGATCTCTGCGATGCCCTCCTCTGCGAGGTCGGGCGACAGCTTTACGAGGACTCTCGGAGCGCTGACGCCGAGACCGAGACGCTTCAGCTGCCCGCGAACCGTTTCGATGAGGCGACCGAGGCGCGCGGGTTCCTGCAGGTCTCGCAGGCCAGGCGTATTGGGTGAGCTGACGTTCACCGCAATGTAGTCCGCAAGTCGTCCTAGCCGGCGCGTCGACTCGCGATAGTCTTCGAGCTCCGCTTCCGGGTCACCGACGCGCGCGCGCGACCCTCCGATGTTGATGCCAATGGGGATTCGGGGGCGGGCCTGCAGGATGCTCTCGAGTCGCGCCGCGACGGCCGTCGCGCCCTCATTGTTGAATCCGAGCCGGTTCACGACGGCGTGATCCTCGGGGAGCCGGAACATTCGAGGGGTCGGGTTGCCCGGCTGGGCCAGCGCGGTAATCGTACCGAGCTCCGCGAAGCCGAAGCCCAACGCCGGCCACAGGTGACTTGCGACCGCGTTCTTGTCGAAGCCGGCGGCCAGCCCGATGGGATTGGGAAACGTCAACCCCAACAGCCGTCGCTCCAGACGGGAACTCGTCGGCGGCATCGCCCGAAGCCCGGCCCGCGCGGCCACCGACAATGTGCGGCCGGCGACGCCCGCGAGATACACCGCGCGGCGATGCGCGTCTTCTGCATCGAGGCCGAACAGGAGCGGACGAATCCGCGCATACAGCGACGCAGTCACTCGCCCAGAAGCGAATCCAGCTGGCCGCGCATCTCGAGCGCCGCCAACTCGTCATAGCCTCCGACGGACTTTTCCCCGATGAAGATCTGCGGCACGGTCCGTTGCCCAGTGATGTCGGCGAGGCGCGCCCGCTCCTCGAAGTCGCCCGCGACATCGACTTCAGTGAACTCGATGCCCTTATCTGCGAAGAGATCCTTCGCAGCGTGGCAGTACGGGCAGTAGGGAGTCGTGAAGATCTTGACCGGCGGCGCCATCCTATTGCTCTTCGTAATCGTTGGCCCCATTTCCAGCAAATCGGCTCAGCAGGAGGCTCCGTGAGGAACTTTGACGATCTCGTCGCCGTGATGGCGCGGCTACGTGCTCCCGACGGCTGCCCGTGGGATCGCGAACAGACCCACGAGTCGATCCGGAAGTACGTGATCGAAGAGGCCTACGAGGTCGCGGAGGCGATCGACATGGGGAACTCCGCGGAGCTCTGCACCGAGCTCGGGGACCTCCTTCTCCAGGTGGTGTTCCACGCGCAGATGGCTCAGGAGGCCGGGACCTTCGCGATCGCCGACGTCTGTCAGACGGTCGTTGCCAAGCTGGAGCGGAGACACCCCCATGTGTTCGGGGACGTCGGCGTCCGCGACGCAACCGAGGTCGCTGAGAACTGGGAGGAGATCAAGGCGTCCGAGCGGGGGCCGGGCGCTTCGGTGATCGACGGCGTGCCCAAGGCCCTACCCGCTCTCCAGCGGGCCGAACGGATCGCCGAAAAGGCATCCCGGGTCGGGTTCGACTGGTCCGGACCGGAACCCGTCTTGGCGAAGCTGGACGAAGAGCGCCTGGAGCTCACCGAGGCCATGGCCGGCGGCGATCCGGAGCGAATCGCCGAGGAGATCGGGGACCTGCTCTTCACCGTCGCCAACCTGGCCCGAAAGATCGGTCGGGAGCCCGAACGCACGCTGGGACAGGCCATCGACCGCTTCGAGGCCCGGTTCCGCCATGTCGAAGCCACGGCCCGCCAGGCGGGCGAAGACCTCCGGGCTCTGTCGCCTAAAACCCTTGAAGAGCGCTGGCAGGCCGCAAAACGTGCGCTGGCGGGGCCTGCCACGATTGACCCGGGAGCACCCGATCGTTAGGGACAGTCGGATAACACGAGGAATCTAATGGCGAATCACCCATCAGCGATCAAACGGCACCGTCAGTCCATCAAGCGTGCGGCTCGCAATCAGGCGATCCGCTCCAGCGTGCGGACCTCGGTGAAAAAAGTACGCGTCCTCGTCGAGGCTGGCGACAAGGATGGCGCAAAGCAGGCCGTGTTGCAGGTGCAGCGCACCCTCGACAAGGCCGTGACCAAGGGCGTGCTTCATCGCAATAACGCCTCTCGGCGCATCGCTCGCCTCGCGCGTCACGTCGACGCATTGAGCTGAAGCAACATTCGCTCGAGCCCGGCGGCTGGGTCTCCCTGTCCCGTCTTTGCGTCGACGTCCACCCGTCCGAGTTGACGAATCGCGCGCACGAGTTCTCCGCGACGGAAGTTGCGTGCGCGCGGGACGACGAAGTAGCCGCGACCGCCTCCGAAGGCCTTGATGGCCGACGACTCATCGAGCCCCGAATCCAGCAGCGCGCGGGCCCGCAACAGGCTCCGCAGCTCTCCGGCAAGCTGACCCACCAGCACCTCTGGCCGCTCGCCCTGAGCCAAGGAGCGGCGCAACTCCGCGATCGCCCGTCCGATGCGGCGCTCGCGCAGAGCTCCTTCCAGCGCGAACGCCGTAAGCGCGCGCTCGCCTCCGAGACTCTCCAGGACCTGGCGCGGCTCGAGCTTCTGATCGGCGTAGCGCAGGGAGAGCTTTTCGAGCTCGTTGACCATTCTCGACGTATCGTCCTGGATGAAGTCCACGAATGCGGCGAGCGCTTCGCGGCTCAGCTCCACCGACCGCGCCTTTGCGAGCCCAGCCGCGGCATCCATCAACTCCGGGCGAGCTCGGCTTCCGTCGCGCTTCGAGCCAACGCCGAGTGCCTCGACGTCGCCCTGCTTTTTCAAGGCCGCGAATAGCGTCTTGCGCATGTCCGGGGCATCGCTCACGACGACGAAGTACGTCTGCGGCGGAATGTCGCCGAGGAGCTCCGCGACGCCCTTCTGGACGTCTTCCTTGAGCTTCTCCGGCTGGCGGAGGGCGACGAATCGGCTGCCCATCAAGGGGAGTGTCATCAGTGCGACGGCGATGGTCTCGAGGTCGGCACGATCACCGTACAAGGTCTCGGCTGCACCGAACGCCGGTGGCTCTCCAACTGCCTCCTTTTGCAGCGCAGCGAGCCGTTCGCGCACCAGATAGGAGTCGCCCACGAGAAGCCTCGCGCGACCCGCGGCCGGCGGCTTCGCTTTGCCGGGAGCGCGCCCCCGCCCGGCCTCTCGCTTCGGGCTCAGAAATTCTCCGTCATCGAGTTGTAGACGTCCCGTGACATGTTCTCGAGCACGCGCTCGATCGCCTCGTCCTTCTGCGACTCGGAGAGTTGCACGTCGGTCAACTGAGCGAGGTTCTGTGCGTTCAGCGTGGATTGCTCCTGAAACTGGGAAGACTGCACGACGACCGTCCCCGGCACCGCGCCGAACGAATCACTCTCGCGCAGGTTCGAGACTCTCCAGACGATCGCCTTCCGCTTGGGGTCACGGAGCAACACGGACACCGTCATGATCGTTTCGTACTGAAGGGCCTCGTCCGAATTGGAGAATGCGATCGGTCGATACTGGAGCGACTTGATCACTCCCTCCAGGACCACTTCCGCCTCCCCGGTCGAGACCAACTCGAAGTTCCCGCGGCGCAGAATCTCGTTCTCGAGCGCATCACGGACCGAGTTCTCGAGACCGGGTTCGCGACTCTGGTTCGTGAACGTCGAAACATGGACTCGGGTGCCCCCACCCGGCAGCACGCCCGCGTCGCCTGGGAAATGGTACCCGCAGCCGAAAAGGACGAGCGATGCCGTTGCTGCGAGCCACCGAGTCATGCCTTCACCTCCTCGTCGCATATCGTCCCGAGGTCAAGCGACCACATTCACCAGGCGTCCGGGCACCACGATGACCTTTCGAACCTCGCGGTCTCCAACCAACTCCCGCACCTTCTCGTTGGCCAGCGCCTCCTCGCGCAGAGCCTCCCGATCGGCGTCCCGCGCAACGACCAAGCGGTCACGGACCTTGCCGTTGACCTGCAAGGCGATCTCGACCGTGTCCTCCACGAGAGCCGACTCGTCCCAGACCGGCCAACCGGCATCGAAGACCGAGCCCTCACCGCCAAACCAGGAGTGGAACTCCTCGGCCAGGTGTGGCGCAAACGGCGCTAGGAGTCGGGTCGTCGTCCAGGCCACCGCGCAGAAGAGGGTAGACGCCTCCGGACCACTCGCGCGCTGCCGCTGCCCCTCGTTCAACAACTCCATCAGGGCCGCGATGGCCGTATTGAACGCAAAGGTCTCGGTGTCCTCGGTGACCTTCTTGATCGTCACATGCACCCGGCGGCGCAAGGCCAGGCTTGCCTCGTCGAGTCCGTCGGTCGAGACGATCGCCGCATCCAGGCCTGCCGCTCCCAAGCGCGCATGTTCCGCCGCGATCTTCTCGCGCTCCACACCGAACAACGCCACGAGTCGGTTCAGGAAACGCTCCGCGCCACCTACGCCCTCGTCGCTCCACTCCATGTTGTTCTCGGGAGGCGCGGCGAAGAGCAAGGTAATTCGCGCGACGTCGGAGCCGTGCTCTCGGATGAACGGCCCCATCGGCACGCCGTTACCCGCACTCTTGCTCATCGTGACGGGGCCGCTGAGGGCGCTCCACCGATCGTCACGCGATACCAGAGAGTGGCTTCCCTCCTTCAAGCGAGCTTCCATGTCGTCGTGCGTGAGGGGTTCTGCCGATAGCCCCAGGCTCTTCTGCAACGCTTGCGGCGGAGTCAGTCTGCCGTCGGCTCCCTTCTCGAGAGGCGTCGACACTCGGCGCTGCACCATCCCCTGCGTGAACAACGCGCGGAACGGCTCGTCTTCGGGGACGAGGCCCTCGTCGTACAGCACCTTGGTGATGAAGCGGGAGTAGAGCAGATGCAGGATCGCGTGCTCGACACCGCCGATGTACTGGTCGACCGGCATCCAACGTTGGATCGCTTCGGGCGACCAGATCTCATCCTGGTTCTGCGCGTCGACGTAGCGAAGGAAGTACCAGGACGAGTCGACGAACGTGTCCATCGTATCGGTGTCGCGCTCGACGGACTCCCCGGTCTCCGGATCGGTCGCGGCAAGGAAGGCGGCGTTCGAGGCGAGCGGAGATTTTCCGTGGGGGAGATAGTCGTCGATCTCGGGCAATCGAATCGGAAGATCCGACTCCGGCACGGGAACGACGGTCCCGTCTGGCCGGTGGAGCATCGGAATGGGTGCGCCCCAGTACCTCTGTCGGCTGACCAACCAGTCGCGTAGTCGGTACGTGACGGTCGCCTTGCCGAGCCCACGTTCCTCGAGCCACCCGGTGATGGCGCGTCCGGCGGCTCGGCTCTCCTGGCCGTCGTAGTCGCCGGAATTTACCATCACTCCGTCACCGGCCGACGCCTCCGAAGGCTCGCTCAACGGGACCTCGCCCTGGGGAACGATGACCGTCCGGATCGGCAGGCTCATCTGGCGGGCGAACTCGAAATCTCTCGTGTCGTGAGCGGGAACCGCCATGATCGCGCCCGTGCCGTAGCCCGTAAGAACGTAGTCGGCGATCCAGATCGGGACTTCCTCGCCGTTGACCGGATTGCGGCAGGTTGCTCCGATCGCGACGCCCGTCTTCTCCCGATCGAGACTCTGGCGATCGATCTCGCTACGCCTCGCCGCCTGCTCGACATACGCCGCGACGTCGGCTCGTTGGCCCTCGCTCGTCAGCGACGAGACGAGCGGATGCTCGGGCGCCAGCACCAAGAACGTGGCGCCGAAGAGCGTGTCCGGCCGCGTGGTGAAGACCGTGATCGTCTGATCGCCACCGGATACCTGGAACTGAACCTCGGACCCTTCGCTGCGACCGATCCAGTTGCGCTGCATCGCGCGCACCTTCTCCGGCCAGTGTTCGAGCTTGTCGAGGTCCTGCAGCAGGCGCTCGGCGTAATCGGTGATCTTGAAGAACCACTGAGAGAGCTCCCGCTTCTCGACCACCGCGCCGCTACGCCAGCTCCGGCCGGAGGCATCGACCTGCTCGTTGGCGAGCACCGTCTGGTCGACGGGATCCCAGTTGACGGTGGCGGTGGCACGGTACGCGAGGCCGCGGCGGTGCAACATGAGAAATAGCCATTGGGTCCAGCGATAGTAATCGGGCTCGCAGGTCGTGACTTCGCGAGACCAGTCGTACATGAGGCCGGCCGCTTCGAGAGAGCTTTTCGACTCTGCGATGTTGCCGAGCGTCCAGTCGCGCGGGTGGCGGCCCGTCTTGATCGCGGCATTCTCGGCGGGAAGGCCGAACGCGTCCCAGCCGAACGGGTGGAGCACGTCGTATCCGCGCATGACGTAGTAGCGCGTGAGCGAATCTCCGATGAAGTAGTTCTTGCCGTGCCCCATGTGCAGATCGCCACTCGGGTACGGGAACATCTCCAAGATGTACTTCCGCTCGGCGTCGGGCCGGCTCCCCGCTTGGAAGGTGCCCTGCTCCGCCCAAAACGCGCGCCAACGCGGCTCGATCTCCGGATCGAATCTCTGCCCGTCTCGTCGCTCGTCCTCGCGCGTCATCCGCCCTTCCCCTCCCCCGTTCGCGGGTTCATCTGTCCGGAGCGAAGCTCTCGCGCGACGGCATCGAGCACGCCGTTCACGAACCCGGGCGAGCTGTCCCCACCAAACTCCCGTGCGACCTCCACCGCTTCGTCAATCACGACGGGAGCCGGCAAATCACTGGTCGCCGCCAGAAACTCGGCAACGGCGACGCGCAGGATCTGCAAGTCCAGAGGCGACATGCGGTCGACCCGCCAGCGCGTACTCGAGCCTCCGAGGAGCTGGTCGATTTGGATGCGCTGTCGCTCGACGTCGGCGAGGAGCCGTTCCGCGTACGCCTGCTCGGCGGGTTCCTCGGTGCCGTCCTTCTCCTCCGACATTCGCCGCGCGGTGCGGATCGCAGAGCGCGCCGGCTCGTCTCCTACCTCCATCGAGTAGAGCGCCTGCACCGCCAAAATTCGTGCGCGACGACGCACGCCAGCTTCTGAGGCCACGCCTTGCCTACGAGGCCGACGCGAGATCCCGAAGGAGCCCGGCCATCTCGAGAGCGGTAACCGCCGCCTCGAAGCCCTTGTTGCCGTGTCCGTCGCCCGCCCGGGCAAGCGCCTGCTCGATCGTGTCGGTCGTCAGTACGCCGAACGCCATCGGGACGGAATGCCGACACCCGGCCTCGGAGACTCCGCGGCTGACCTCTCGTGAGATGAACTCGAAGTGCGGTGTCTCGCCTCGCACCACTGCCCCAAGGCAAACGACCGCGGCGTAGCGACCCGTGCGTGCCGCCTCGGACGCAGCCAGCGTGATCTCGAACGCGCCCGGAACGTGCAGAACATCCATCGCGTCGTCCGCGACTCCGTGCTTGCGCAGCCCCTCGAGCGCGCCGTCCAGCAGGCCGCCAGTTACGGTTCGGTTGAACCGAGCCACCACGATGGCGACCCGCAGACCGCCGCCCTCGACCTTGCCCTCGATCTCGCGCATCAGCTCGGCTCCTTATGCGATCCATCGAGGCCAGTCAGTAGATGCCCGAGCTTGGCTTGCTTGGTTCGCAGGTACCCGATGTTGCCCGCGTGCGGCTCCACCTCGAGAGCGACCCTCTCGACGACTTCGATCCCGTACCGCAAGAGACCACTGATCTTCCGCTCGTTGTTCGTCATGAGCCGAATCCGACTCACGCCGAGGTCTCGGAGGATCTGCGCACTGATGCCGTAGTCTCGCTGATCGTCGTCGAAGCCCAGTTCGAGGTTGGCCTCGACGGTATCCAACCCCTGATCCTGCAGCGCGTACGCGCGAATCTTATTCGCGAGTCCGATCCCTCGTCCCTCCTGGTGCAGGTAGACCAAGATGCCCCGGCCGTATTCGGCGATGGCCTGCAAGGAAGCCACGAGTTGTTCACCGCAGTCGCACCGACGCGAGCCTAGAACGTCCCCGGTGAGACATTGCGAGTGGACGCGCACCAGTGCGGGCTCGTCGGGGCCCAGCCGACCGCGGACGACCGCAAGATGCTCGGTCTCGTCGACCTTGTTGCGATACGCGATCGCGCGGAACATCCCGCCGTGCGCACTTTCGAGTTCGGTCTCGTCCAGCCGTTCAACGAGAAGCTCGGCGCGCAGTCGGTGCTGCAGAACCTCATCGACCGCGACGATGCGCAGGCCGTGGTCCTGCGCGAACCGACGCAGGCCATCGCCAGCTGCGATCTCACCGTCCTCGTCGAGGACGGTACAGACCGTCGCGGCAGGCGCCCTCCCGGCCAGGCGGACCAGATCGAGGGCCGCCTCCATCCGTCCGCGACTCTCCATCACGCCACCCACCGCGACCTGAATCGGCGGGATGTGCCCAGGCATGACGATGTCGCTGGGTCCCGAGCGCGCATCCACGGCCACCCGGATCGTTGCCGCGCGGTCCGCCGCGGAGATTCCAGTGGACACACCACGCCGCGCCTCGAACGAGATGCCGTAAGCGAGGCCATCCTCGGCGACCCGATCCGCCGGCATGAGCGGGATGCCGAGCCGCCGGAAGGTCGCGGGAACCAGTGCGACGCAAACCAGCCCACGGGCATGGACCGCCATGAAGCTGATGTGCTCCGGCGTCGTCAGGTCGGCCGCAACGCACACCTCGCCCCGCTTCGGGGTCTCGAGGTGATCGACGACCAGGACCATACGACCGGCGGATACATCGCCGAGCACCGTTCCCAGGGCTTCCTCTTTATGCGTCGACGGCATGTTCAGCTCTCCGGGGTGAGTCGGGCCGTCCAGAGCCGGTCCACCCCAACCCGGGAAACGCGAACGTCGCCCAAGCGAAGTGCCCTGGCGAGCGACCCTACTCCCAACTCTCCGATCATCGGGATTCCGTCCCCTCCGATCAAGAGAGGCGCCTGGAAGAGGCAGACCTCGTCGACCAGGCCTCGCCCCAGCAGCGAGGCCGCCAGTTCCGCGCCCCCCTCGGCGAGAACCGATGTGATGCCCCGACGGCCCAGCGCCTTCAGCAGCGCCGCAGGGTCGACCCGGCCGCCCCGGGAGGCCACCGGCACGACCTGCCCACCCGCCCTCTCGAGGCGGCGCGCACGAGCCGCTGGAGCGTCGCGGGTGGTCATCAGCCAGGTGGGAGCCGCACCCACCTGAAATACCCGCGCCGTATGCGGTGTGCGCAGCCGGCTATCGGCGATGACCCGGATGGGATCGCGGCCCCGTGTCCGTCGACAGTCGAGGCTCGGGTCATCGGCGCGCACCGTCCCGACGCCCACCAAAACCGCGTCGAACTCGTCGCGCCAGCGATGCACCCTGGCACGCGCCTCGGGGCCGGTGATCCACTTCGACGTGCCGTCGGCCAGGGCGATCCGACCGTCCAATGACGCAGCGAGCTTGAGCCGCACCCACGGACGCCCGAGCGTGCGATGACGTCTGTAGAAGCGCAGCAGCTCGTCGCACGCGGCCGTTTCCACACCCGTGGCGACATCGACTCCGGCGCTCCGAAGCCCTCGAATCCCGCGACCGTCGACCCGGCGGTCGGAGTCGACGCTCCCCAACACCACGCGGCGAACACCAGCCTCGGCGACGGCCGGCGCGCAGGCGGGGGTCCGTCCGACGACCGTACAGGGCTCGAGAGTGCAGTACAGCGTCGCGCCTCGGGCCAACCCACCGGCGGCCTTCAGCGCAACCGCCTCCGCATGAGGCTCCCCCGCGCGACGGTGCCATCCCTCCCCAACGATCTCACCGCGACGCACCAGGACCGCGCCGACCGGCGGATTGGGATGCGTTCTGCCCAGCCCGCGCTTGGCGAGAGCGAGTGCTCTGCGCATGAAGCGCGCGTCGACCGACTTCCGTCCCCGCGCCTTCGCCGGCACGGTTACGACTCCGACCGAGGAGCCTTGGCGACGACGCCTGCGCGCTTGCGGCGTGCTTTGCGCGCCCCGCGCCGTTCCTTCAACAGGTCTTCGAGCTCGTCGACGAACTCGTCGATGTCCTGGAACGAGCGATAGACCGAGGCGAAGCGCACATAGGCCACGCTGTCGAGGTCATGGAGTGCCGCCATGATGGCTTCGCCCACCGCTGAACTCGGCACTTCCTTGTCGCCCTTCTCCAGCAGAGTCCGCTCGACGGTGTCCGCAGTCTCTTCGATGGTTTCGACGCTGATCGGCCGCTTCTCGCACGCCTTCTTGAGGCCCGCGAGCACCTTCATTCGATCGAAGGACTCTCGCCGTCCGTCCTTCTTCACGACGGACGGAAGGTAGTCCTCGACGCGCTCGTACGTGGTGAAGCGTCGGGCGCACTTCTCACACTCTCGACGCCGACGGATGACGTCCCCGTCTTTGCCCAGACGCGAATCGATGACCCGGTTGTTCAGGTCCCGGCAGGCGGGGCATTTCAAAGCAGCAGCCTCAGCGACCGGGGTAGAGAGGAAACTCGCGACAAAGCGCGGTCGTCTCATCCGCGACCTTGGCCAACGTCGCATCGTCGCCGACGTGCGCCAGCGCACGAGCGATCAGATCGGCGACGCGATCCATTTCGGCTTCGCCCATGCCGCGCGAAGTGACGGTCGGCGTGCCCATCCGAATGCCGCTCGTGACGAACGGCGAGCGCGTTTCGAATGGCACGGTGTTCTTGTTCGCGGTGATCCGCGCGCGATCGAGGCCTTCCTGGGCGACCTTGCCCGTCATCTCCGTGCCGGAGAAGTCGATGAGCAACAGGTGGTTGTCCGTTCCACCAGAGACCAGCTTCATTCCCCGCGACATCAGCCCCGCGGCGAGCGCGCGGGCATTTGCCACGACCTGGCGTTGGTAGGTTGCGAATTCAGGTGCTGCCGCTTCCTTGAGTGCCACGGCCTTCGCCGCAATCACGTGCATCAGCGGGCCGCCCTGGTTGCCGGGGAACACCGAACTGTTGATGGTCTTGGCTTCTGCTTCGCGGCAAAGAATCATGCCGCCGCGCGGCCCGCGCAGTGTCTTGTGCGTCGTCGTCGTCACGAACTCGGCGTGCGGAACCGGGGACGGGTGGACACCGGCGGCCACCAGCCCCGCGAAGTGCGCCATGTCGACCATGAGCTTCGCTCCGACTTCGTCGGCCGCTTCACGGAAGGGAGCGAAGTCGACCTCACGCGGATAGGCGCTGTGCCCCGCAACGATCATCGTGGGCCGATGCTCGCGGGCCAGCGCGCGCACGCTGTCGTAGTCCAGCCGCTGATCCTCTGCACGCACGCCGTAGGGCACCACGTTGAACCACTTACCCGAGAAGTTGACCGGGCTGCCGTGCGTCAGGTGGCCACCGTGCGAGAGATTCATCGACAGAATCGTGTCGCCCGGCTCGAGCTGCGAGAAATACACCTCCATGTTCGCCTGCGAGCCCGAGTGAGGCTGCACGTTCGCATGGTCGGCGCCGAACAGAGCACGCGCCCGGTCGATCGCAAGCTGCTCGACGACGTCGACGTGCTCACATCCACCGTAGTACCGCTTGCCGGGGTATCCCTCGGCGTACTTGTTCGTGAGCACCGAGCCCTGTGCCTCGAGCACCGCGGCGCTGACCGCGTTCTCCGACGGGATGAGCTCGAGGTTGTCCTCTTGCCGCTGCAGCTCGCGCGCCACGGCTTCGGCGACCGCCGGATCAGAATCGGCCAGCGGCGCCCGGGACAGACTCATTTCTTGTTGCTCTCGATGTAACCGACCACATCGCCGACGGTCCGGATCTTCTCCGCGTCCTCGTCGGAAATCTCGAGGTCGTACTCCTCCTCGAGAGCCATCACGAGCTCGACGATGTCCAGTGAGTCAGCTCCGAGATCCTCGATGAACGATGCATTCGGGGCCACTTCCTCGTCGGATACCCCAAGCTGCTCGCAGACGATCTCTTTCACCTTCGTTTCGACGTCCGAAGCCATTGCCTTGCTCCTCTCTCCCCGTCCTCTGTCCGCACACGAATGTGCTCAACCACCGCAGAAACGGCCGGTTTGGCCGGGACTGCTTTAGCCAGTTGATTCGGTTTCTGCCAGATTTGACGCCACGGCGCACGCCGAGGCCACCGTCTAGGTGTACAACCCCCCGTTGACCGCCAAAACGTGCCCGGTCACGTAGGACGCGTCTGGTCCGCAGAGGTAGGCCACCGCAGTCGCCACTTCCTCGGAGCGCCCGAGGCGACCCAGCGGAATCATGGCCAGGTAGGCGGCTCGTGCCTCCTCGGGGAGCGAGGCGGTCATCTCCGTGTCGATGAAGCCCGGCGCGACGGCATTCACCGTCACGTCACGCGAGGCGAGCTCGCGCGCCAGTGCCTTCGTCATCCCCTCCAACCCAGCCTTCGTGGCGGCGTAGGCCGCCTGCCCCGGATTGCCCATCGAGGCCACGACCGACGAGAGATTCACGATCCGGCCGTAGCGCCTCCTCGCCATGAAGCGAGCAGCCGCGCGGCTGCAGCGAAACGCCCCGCCGAGGTTCACCTCGAGAGTTCGCTGCCAGTCTTCTTCCTTGTAGCGCAGGACGAGCCCGTCGATCGTGATGCCGGCGTTGTTCACGAGGATGTCGAGCCGGCCCTTTTCCTTCGCGAACGCAGCGATGTGGGTGACGGGAGCATCCGGCTCGGCCACGTCGAACGGGCACAGCTCGCCGGTTCCCCCAGCCGCTTCGACCGCGCGCAGACACGAACGCGCGGCGTCCTCGCCGGTGCGGTAATTGATCCCCACGTGGGCGCCACGGCTCGCCAGTTCGAGGGCGACCGCCCGCCCGATTCCACGTGAAGCGCCCGTCACGAGCGCGACCTGGTCCTTCAGCGCCGCGGCGTTCGTGCTCACGCCGCGAACTCCTCGAGCACCTTGCGCACGCCTCCGACCGAGCCCGTCGGGAGGCACGAGAAGGACCGCTCGATTCTGCGCATGAGGCCGCCCAGAACCCGGCCCGGGCCGACCTCGATCCCAACGTCCGCCATATCCGCGATGACGCGGCCGCATTCCTCCCAGCGAACCGGTGCGGTGATCTGGTCGAGCAAAAGCGGCACGATCCGGGTGGAGTCCTGCAAGGGCGCCGCCTCGACATTGGTCACGACGGGTGCACCGGGCTCCGCGACCGCAATCGTCTCCAAGATCGGCGCCAGGGCACTCGCCGCGGAAGCCATCAGCGGGCTGTGGAATGGCGCACTCACCTTGAGCCGACTGACGCGGTGCTTGCGTCGCGCGGCCGCCACTTCGAGCCGCTCGACGGCCGCCGCATGGCCCGCGACGACGATTTGGCCGCCGCCGTTCAGGTTTGCCGGCACGACGATTTCCCCATCGCCATCGCTCGATGCGGCGCACATCTCTTCGATCGCAGGGAGATCGGTCCCCAGCACCGCCGCCATCGCACCCACACCGGGTGCGACCGCCGCTTGCATGAATTGGCCACGCTTGTTCACCGCGCGCACGGCTTGGGCGAAGTCGAGAGCGCCGACGATGACCCACGCGGACCACTCGCCGAGGCTATGGCCAGCGGCGATCGCCGGTGCGAGGCCCCCCTCCGCCTCGAGCACGCGTGCGATGGCGACCGACATCGTCATCAAGGCAGGCTGCGTGTTCTCCGTGAGGGTGAGCAGGTCTTCGGGGCCGTCGCGACAGAGGGCGCTCAACGCGAAGCCCAGCGCGTCATCCGCCTCTTCGAAGGTGCGACGCGCGGGTTCGAACTCCGCGCACAGGTCGGCGCCCATGCCGACTTGCTGCGCGCCCTGCCCGGGACACAGGTATGCGATCGTCGTCACGACTTGGCCTCGGGCTCGTCTTCGACATTGGGCTCCGGTTCGGACGCCGGAGCGGCCATGGTGCCCTCTTCGATGGCCGGCGCGTCGGTCTCCGGCGGCGGCAGGGGCGTGGCTTCCCGCGCCGGCGCCGCGCCAGACTCACCGTCATCAGCCTCGCCATCGCGCTCACGCCGCAACCGTTGGCGAATCGCATTCCACAGCCGTCGGGCACGCCCCGGCTCTTCGACATCCTCGGTCAGCAGATCCGCGTCGTCGGCGGCGACGACCTGCAGGCAGGTCTCGATGCTCCGGCCGACCTCGTCGCTCACGCGCGCCTGGGAAAGCTCCGACGCGACTCCGATCGCGTTTCGGATCGCCCGTGCATCCGAAGAGCCGTGAGCCTTGATGACAGTACCGTTGAGCCCGAGCAGGAGCGCTCCGCCGGTTTCGCTCGGGTCGAGTTCGCGGGCGAGTTCGCGCAGATGGCGCCGCAAAATGAGTCCCGCCAAGCGCCGCAAGACTCCCTGCTGAAGGAGGCCGCGGAGGCGTTCTCCAATCAACGAGCCGACGCCCTCGATGCTCTTCAGCACGAGGTTCCCCACGAACCCGTCGCACACCACGACGTCGACGTCGCCCCGCGCGATGTCCGAGCCCTCCACACGGCCGACGTAGTTGATCGGAAGCTGGTGGAGAATGGGCCCGGCTTCGCGCACGGCAGCACTGCCCTTGCTGTCCTCGGTGCCGTTCGACAATAGGCCGATTCTCGGCGCCGCGACGTGACGGATCGCGCGCGCGTAGGCATCTCCCATCAGAGCGAACTGCACGAGATGGGTTCCCCGAGAGTCGACGTTGGCGCCGGCGTCGAGCAGGATCGTACTGCCCTTGGCGCTCGGGACCTGAACTGCGATCGCCGGCCGTTCCACGCCGCTTACGCGTCCCAGGACGTGAGCACCGAGCACCATTCCAGCGCCGGTATTCCCCGCGAAGACCAGGCCATCCGCGTCACCGTCGCGAACCGCGATCAGCCCGACCGTCATCGACGAATCCGACTTTCGCAGTGCGGCCGTCGGCGCTTCGTCCATGCCAACCTCTTCGGCCGCATGCCGGGCTTCGATGTCGAGGCCGTGGGTCTTGTGCTTCGCGAGCTCCGGCTCGAGCCGGGTCCGATCGCCGACGAGTAGGATCGAAACGCCGAGATCCCGCGCCGCCGCGACCGCGCCTTCCACTACCGCGCCGGGAGCATTGTCCCCACCCATCGCGTCAACCGCGATGCGCATTTCAGTGGGCCCTTCCTTCCGGGCTCACTCGCTATTCGCCGCGGGGTTCGGAAACCTTCCGCCCGCGGTACACACCACAGGTCGGGCAGGCGCGATGACGCACGCGCGGCTCGCCGCATTGCGGGCAAGCCATCAGCGTCGGCGCGGTGAGCGAGTCGTGTGCGCGGCGTTTGTTCCGCTTGCTTACGGAAGTTCTTCTCTTCGGTACGGCCATGTTTCTCTCCTGCGTGGGGGGATTCGTTCACCTTGCGGATGCGCTCACGCGTCCGACTCGGGGTGTGTTTCGGTCTTGGCTGACTCTGTGGTTCGCTACGATGCCGGCGGCGGCTTCCACTCTCGCAGAGTCGCCCACCGCGGATCTGGCGCGGTGTCGTCGCAGCTGCAGGCATCGTTGTTCCTGTCGCCGCCGCAAACGGCACAAATTCCTTGGCAGTCTTCCCGGCAAAGTGCACGGGTCGGCAGAGCGAGGATCGCCTGCTCACTGCACAGAGGCTCGATGTCGACCTCCTTACCCGAGAAGAAGCTCAACGCCAGATCATCGTCCTGTAGCTCTTGGTCGGGCTCTTGCGGCCCCTCTGGCACCAGCACGAACTCAAAGGGCGTCTCGAGCGGAAGCGCGTACTTTTCCAGGCAGCGAGCGCAGGACGCGCTGATCGTCGTAACGAGGCTTCCGTGGAAGTACAGGTCATCGCCAGCACGGTAATACGTGACGTCCACGGCGAGGGGGTTCGTCAGCCGAAACTCCTCGGCTTCATGTCGACCCTCGGCGAGACGCTCGTTCACGGCCTTGGACGTTGCGGCGAAAGTCTTGTGGGTCGGCTCCTCGCTGATGTCTTCGAGCCGGATCTTCATGGAATCCCAGAAGATAATAGGGGACGGGGCCCGGAAATCAATTGCTGCCGCAGGGCGTCAATCTCCCTGCATGGCCTTCTCGAGGCGCCGGACCCGGCGGAGCAGCTCGGGGAGCTTGTGCACGGCGGCAGACACCCGCCGCCAAAGGCCCACGTCCATGGCCGGATAGCCGCCCACGACGGCTCCCGGGGCGACATCGTTCGGGACTCCGCTCTGGGCGGCGACCCGGGCATCCGCACCGATGGAGAGGTGCCCCGCGGCCCCCACCTGGCCTCCGAGCTGCGCCCGGGAGCCCACGACCGTACTTCCAGCCAGCCCCGTTTGAGCCGCGATCAGCGCCTCGGAGCCAATCCGGCAGCCGTGGGCGATCATGACCAGATTGTCGATCTTCGCGCCCTTCTCGATCCGGGTGACGCCGATGGCCGCCCGATCGACGGTCGTGTTGGCTCCGATCTCGACGTCGTCCTGGATCTCGACACTGCCAATTTGGCGAACGTTCTGAACGCCCCCGCCCGGGAGCGGGATGTACCCGAAACCCTCGCCGCCCAACGCAACGCCAGCGGCCAGGGTGACCCGATCCCCGATTCGAACCCTCTCGCGAATCACGACGTTTGCGTGCGCCGTGAAGTCGTCGCCGATCGCGACATCGGGGTACACGACCACGCCGGGGTGAAGCTGAGCCCGCGCACCGATCCGGACGCCCTCGCCGATCTGAACGCCCGGCGCGATGCGGGCGCCCTCGCCGATCCGGGCCGAATCCGCCACGTGGGCACGCGGGTCGATCCCATCGGCCGGGCGGACCGGACGATCGAAGAGCTCGAGCGCCTTCGCAAAGGCGAGGTAGGCGTCGGCGACGCGTAGCACGGCGCAGCCCGGCCCCTCCATGTCCG
The DNA here is from genome assembly GCA_029262355.1 of Deltaproteobacteria bacterium. GTDB lineage: Bacteria > Desulfobacterota > Binatia > UBA12015 > UBA12015 > VGTG01. The sequence goes on along the minus strand of JAJCZO010000416.1, from coordinate 38,677 downwards.
GCCCGAGAATGACGGCGGCCGCACCCGTCTGGGCCAACTGTGGGGCGTAACGAGGGTTCGATAGGAACGAAAGCGAGCGTGGCCCCGCGCCGTCGAGGGGCGCAAGCTCGTCCACTTCGATGGCCGCGTCGCCCTCGATCGTTGCATCGAGGGCCGTCGCAATGTGGGTCAACTTCACACCCGAATCTCTACCAACGCACTGGCCGCATCTCCACGCTCGTAGGCCCGGACGCCTCCAGGATTGCGTTTCCCGCTGGGCGCGGGTAGTCCAAGTTCCGTGAGAGGGTCGCGACGTCGCCCCGCCGGTGCGCTCGCCGTAGCCTGCCTCCTCGTGGTGGGAGCCACGGCCGGCTGTGCTGCAAGGCGAGACATCCCGCCAGGTCCGGCCCTGCCCGAGGTGCGATTCGTGCCGCCTTGCGACGCGGACGCAGCCATAGCGCTCACACCCGAGGACGAGAAAGCCCTCGTGATGCGGGACCGGCTCATGCAGCAACGAATCCGTCAGCTCGAATCGATCCTGCGCGAGGACCGCTGAGCGACACCCATCCGTCGCGCGGAGAATTGGTTATGGAAGGTCCGGATTTCAGCAAGGGGCTCTTGCCCGCCGTGGCGCAGGATTGCGAGACCGGCGAGGTCTTGATGCTCGCCTACATGAACGAGGACAGCTGGCAGGAGACTCTGCGGACGCGACGAGCCACGTACTGGACACGCTCGCGCCAAAAGCTGTGGCGCAAGGGCGAGGAATCCGGGAACGTGCAGGAGGTCGTCGACATCCTCATCGACTGCGACCGCGACACCATCGTCCTGAAGGTTCGCCAGATCGGCGGCGCCGCGTGCCACAAGGGCTATCGCAGCTGCTTCTACCGCCGCCTCGACGGCGACGACTGGGCGATCGAGGACGAGCGTGTCTTCGACCCAGACGACGTCTATCAGAAGTAGCGACATGAGCAGCTCCGACGCACCGCTGAAGCTGGGCATCCCAAAGGGAAGCCTCGAGAAACCCACGATCGAGTTGTTCGCGAAGGCTGGCTGGCGAATCCAGACGAGTGGCCGCAGCTACTTCCCGACGATCGACGACCCCGACATTCGCTGCTCTCTCATGCGGCCGCAGGAAATGTCCCGCTACATCGAGAGCGGGGCTCTCGACGGCGGCGTCACCGGTCAAGATTGGATCGTCGAGAACAGATCGGAGGTCCACACTCTGTGCGACCTCGTCTACTCGAAGGTGAGTCTGCAAGGCACCCGCTGGGTCCTCGTCGTCAAAGGAGACTCCCCGATCCAGAAGCCAGAGGATCTCGCTGGCAAACGGGTCTCGACCGAGCTCGTGAACGTCACGAAGAGCTACTTCGCCGACCGCAACATCCCCGTCGACGTCGAGTTCTCCTGGGGCGCGACGGAAGCCAAGGTCGCCGAAGGACTGGTCGACGCCATCGTCGACGTGACCGAGACAGGTTCGACGCTGCGTGCGAACAAGCTGCGTATCGTCGCGGACTTACTACCATCCAACCCCCAGCTGGTCGCGAACGTCGGCGCGTGGGCCGACCCCGCGCGACGCGAGAAGCTGGAGCAGATCTCTCTACTCCTGCGGGGCGCACTCGAGGCCCAGACTCAGGTCGGCATCAAGCTCAACGTGCGCAAGGACCAATTGAGCGCGGTAATCGCCCTGCTCCCGAGTCTCACCGCTCCAACCGTCTCCAATCTGTACCCGACAGAGCAACTGGGCGGCGAGGAATGGTTCTCGGTCGAGACCGTCATCAGCGAGCCGGCCGCGCGCGACTTGATCCCGCTCCTGATCAAGGCGGGCGCACTCGGGATCATCGAGTATCCGCTGAACAAACTGATCTAGGGCCACGGCTACGGCGCGAGCCATGGACGCAGTGCGTCGCCGTCGCCTCCTGACGAGTTTCTAGCCCGGGGCGTCCGGTGCCGGTCCGACCCCGCGGGTCAGGCGCCGGCTTCTTCGGTGTCGTCGTAGCCGAGCGCGGTGCGGAAGGCTTCACGCGCTCCGTGCGGCATGATGTAGATGCCGTCCCAGCCGCACACTTCCTCGCACAGCTTGCAGCCGACACAGGTCTTTTCGTTCACCTCGACCAGCCCCAAGTAGGCCGCCTCGTTGTCGGGCGACGGGGTAATCGAATCGAACGGGCAAACGTCGATACAGACGCCGCAGCCGTTGCAGTTGTCCGGATGGACCACCGCAAGGGGGCGCTCCGCCTTCTTCAAGACCGACGTCATGTTGCCGTAGGTGTCGAGGATCGCCTCATCGGGACAGATGACGCCGCAGGCCCCACAGTCGATGCACATCGTCGACTCGATGAAATAGGCCTTCTTCGGATCCCCCGAGATCGCCCGCGTCGGACAGCGTTGCTCACACGCGCTGCAGCCGGTGCAGTTCTCGGCAATGATGAAAAACGGCATTCGTGCCTATTCCATCATGTCGCGGAGGATCTCGTCCTCGCGGCCCTGGCGGATGAATTCATCGTTCCGGCGCGCTTCTCGGAATCCGACGTACGTGAACCAGAAGAGCAGGAACAGCATCCCGATGATGGGGATGTTGTCCGGCAGGAACATGATGGATAGGAACGCCTCGAGGGCGGTCGCATCATGGGCGACATGCATGGTTTTTGGCTACCAATGGCGAAAAGCAGAGTCAATCCAGGGCTTCCTGGGGATCCGACGAAGCATCGGACCCAGGGCCTCCCGTGCCCATCGCGTTGAGCATCTCAGAGAGGTCGTGGAGCTGTTCCCTGGTGCCCCGCAGGCGCTCCAGAAGCCTCGAAACGCGCTGCACCGCCACGGTGAGTTCGTCGGCGGAAAGCGACTGCGTGGCGCGCCGGACCTGCTCGAAGCGTTCCGCCAGCTCGGCGACCCCACCGATGCCCTCTTGCCCCAGCCGACGAAGGACCTCGCCGTGCATGCGCACGACGTCGTCCGTCTCCTGTCTCAACTCCGAGTCCAGCATCGCCGCCCTGCATACCGCGGGCGGCTCCCCACCGGAAGCCCCAAAATCACGCGACGCGACGCGCCCGGGCTGGAGCCTGCTCTCCATCGGCGATTGCAGCACGCGCGACATCGGCAATCAGAGGGGCCAGATCATTCCAACAGTGATGCTCGCGGACGACTTGCAACCCGGCCCGCCCGCGGCGGGCGCATTCGCGCGGTGAAGCAAGTGCGCCGACCAGCGCGGCTGCAAGAGCTTCGGGCGTCTCCTGCTCGACCACCCAACCGGTCTCTCCCGGGCGCACCCCCTTGGAGGACGCAACCAGCGCTATGGTCGGAGTTCCGCTCGCCATGTAGTTCAGCGTCTTGATTGGAAAGCCCGACCAGGAAGACCGGGGCGAGACGCCCACCATCGCCGACCCCAGTTCACGGGCAACCTGATCGAGCGAGGTTGCGATCTGCACCCGCACGCGCTCGCCCCAGTTCGAGCGCCGCAAGCGACGCGAGGCACCACCGCGCTGAACATGCGTCACCAACACGAGCTCACTCGAAGGATCGTTCTTCTCGACCAACCGCCACGCAGCCAGGAGCAACTCCAGGTTCTGATAGCCATCGAGGTTGCCCGTGAAAATGGCGCGTCGCTTCCGCAGTGTTGCGCGGTGCTCCTCGAACGGCGTGGGGTCGAGGCCGGGCGGAATCACGCAGATGCGATGCGGTTCGACGCCCCGGGATTGCAGGTGCTCCGCGACGTCGTCGCTCAGCGTGACCACTCGGTCCGCCATTCGTGGGAACGTCCGGTCACACCACGCACCGAAGCTGCGTGCTGCCGCACGCAGCGCGCGAGGGGCGTACGTGGGCAGCTCGTCCGCGAAGACATTGTGGCTGTGATAGACGACCGGCACGCCGCGTAACGCACGCACGGCGAGCGAGGTGACGAGCCCTTCGTAGTTGTGCGCGTGGAGAACCTGAAGGCCTTCACGTTCGACCGTCTGCGCGAGACGCGCGGTGAGCGTCGCATCGACGAGCGGACGAAGAAGGCCCGTCACACCGCCGGCGCGCGCGCGCGGCACCGCCGGCTCGACCGCGTGTGTACGATAGGGGCGCTCCCGCGCGCGGGGATCTAGAGGCGCAATGAGGTGCGCGTCTACCCCCTCTCGGACAAGGGCCTCGGCCATCTCGTCGACCAGCACCTGTGAGCCGCGCGGCGCGGGGAACGCGCACGCGGCGACCAGCCCCGCCCGCAGCCGGTCTCCAGATCGTATCGGGTATCTCTTCACGACTCGGCCGTTGGAGCGGAACGTCTGCACTGCCCAGGGGTCATGACATTCGAGCGAGAGTTGCGCCAGACTTCATCTCGACACTCCAAGCGCTCGCCCGCGCAGTTCGGGCGGGATGGGAACGCCCAGCCACTCCAACACGGTCGGCGCGATATCGAGGAGCGATGCCTCTCCCGGGCGGAGCGCCTCGCTCGACAAGAGAACGCCCGGGACATCGGTCGCCAGGGCGCCGCCGTGGCCCCCACTCCACCGGCTGACATTGGGGGCAATCACCTGCGGTGCGATGCCGCCGGAGTCGTCGGCGAAGGCGCTTCGATACCCCGACGCGAACGAGACCAGGAGGTCGGGCGCGTCCGGTGCCGCCGGACCCGCGAACAGCGCCGTGCCCCTCTCGGCAGCGGCGACGACAGAGACGTCCGTGGCCGGATCGCGCAAGCCGAGAAGGGTCGATTGGATCTCGACCAGCAGGGCGTCGGCCTCCGGCCCGGGCGCCACGACCCCCTCCCTCTCTCGACCTCGGAGGTTCAGGTAAATCTGCCCTGCCCCGATCGCGTACGCGCGCGTCCGGCCCCAATCCACCGTTGCGAGCCCGTCGCCCGCGCCCGAGCTTCGGACTTGGAGCCCTGCGCGTTCGAGCCATGCGTTGAGGCTAACGACACGCTGGAACGGCTCGAACCCATAGGCAGACACCACGAGCAGCTTCGTTTGGTCGGGGAGATGGCTTCGAACGTCACCCACGATCCGATCCATCGCGCGGTAGATGTCTTCGATCATGCCCTCGCCCATCTCTCGATAGAAGAGGTGCGAAACCCGGTCTGTCTCCGTAAAGACCGACACCACGAGATCGGCGTCTCGTTGATCGATCTCGTGCAGGGTCGCCCGCCGGGACCAGGAGAGCGAGGTGGCCACGTGGGTCGCGAAAGCTTCCTCATCGAGGATTCCATCCGCGTACGCCTCGGTCGGCTGCGCCCATCCCAAGGTGTCGTACGGACCGATCTGGTGCCAAAGCTGCCCCGCGAAATCCGGCGGCATCGAGAGAGGCATCCATGGATCGCGCGGGTCGATGTTGGGCTCCGAGAGAAGAATCTCGAGACGAGGTTCGAGCTCGCGCAGGTAGAACCGGACGTTCGCCGAGATGGATCGGAAGGGCGTGAGGTCGAAGCGAACCGCGACGGGCTCGCTCCACTCGCCGCGTTCGAGAACGGATGCCTCCTCTCCGATCTCGATCCGCACGGCGTCGCCAACCCGAGACAGCGCGATCTCGATCGCCGGCGCCGTCACCCCGCCCGTACGTAAGCCGGGCACCTCCGCCGTGCCCCGGTGGCCGACCCACCGAACCCGCTGAGTCGCCCCTGGGTTCGTCGTCTCCGTAGGGCCGGACGCGATCTGAGTGTAACCGGAGGTCTGGAACCGAACGTCGGGCACCCCCTCCCCCGAGAGCGAACGTCCCCGCACGAGCGGCGCCGGGGGGAAGTCGTATGGCACGCGAAGCACGACCGCGCGCCGACCCGCCGCATCCGCCACGCTCCAGAACGTGCGACCCCGGCGAAGCGAACGGACCGTGGGGCCGCGGGTCTCGAACGTCAAGAAGAACTCGGGGCCGTCGATCGTCTGCGCTGCGCTGCGGATCTCGTAATCGGCCGGATCACGGCGGACGAGTCCGAGCACGCCGTGGTCCGCCGGTGGAAGTCCGGTGGCAAACGAACTCCACGCGACCGGGGGCAAGGGCGGCGTCGTCGTTTGCAAGGTGCGAACGTCACCTTCGCGGGCGAGCGCGTCGATGTTCGGAAGTCGCCCAGCCGCGCGAAAGCGGTCGAGCAACTCGGGATCGATTCCGTCGAATCCCAGGACGACGACGCGCGGGTTGCCGGGCAACCCACCGCCGCTCCGTTCGCAGCCTGCGGCAGCGAACAGGAGGATCGCAGCGAAAGCCAACGCGCGGAGCGGTCTCTCGCCAGCGCGGTCGTGCACGATCATCGGCGTGGCCGCCGCGGCCCGGCCGATCGCGTCACGCGACGGATCGACCGGACGCAGCCGTAATCAGGCGTTCGCCGCGAACCACTCGACGGTGCGCTTCATGCCATCTTCGAAGTTCACCAGAGGTTCGTACTTCAACAGCTCACGGGCCTTCGAGATGTCGGCCAACGTGTGCTTCACGTCGCCCGCACGATCCGGCTCGTGGTTGCGCTTCACGGTCTTCCCGAGCCCCTTCTCGACCGCACTCAGAACGTCGAGGAGTGAGTAGCGCTCGTTACAGGCAATATTGAAGGGCTCGCCGGCAACCCCCGGGGCCTTCGCTGCCAGCAGGTTCGCCGACACCACGTTGTCGATGTACGTGAAGTCACGCGACTGCTCTCCATCCCCGTGGACCTCTGCAGCTTCGTCTGCGAGCGCCGCCACGATGAAGCGAGGGATGACGGCTGCGTACTTCGACTCCGGATCCTGACGCGGACCGAACACGTTGAAGTAGCGCATCGACACCGTCTCGAGGTCGTAGAGGTTCGAGTAGATCCGGCAGTAGTACTCACCCATGATCTTCGAAGCCGCGTACGGCGAGATCGGCTGCGGAGTTTGCGTCTCGACCTTCGGGAGCGTCGGATCAGCGCCGTAGACCGACGAAGACGACGCGTAGACGACCCTCTGGACGCCCGCCGTCTTCGACGCGATCAGCAGGTTCAAGATGCCGGTGACATTCACGTCGTTGTTGGCACGCGGGTCATCGATCGACCGCGGGACCGAACGCAGAGCGGCCTGCTGGTACACGTACTGGCATCCGTCTACCGCCCTGGCGAGCGCGTCGGGGTCTCGAAGATCCCCCCGGATGACTTCGACGTCGTCCTTGAAAGCCTCGAGATTGCTCTGCTTGCCCGTAGAGAAATCGTCGAGGATGCGAACCTTCTCACCATTGGCGAGAAGCTGTGCAGCGATGTGTGAACCGATAAAGCCGGCCCCGCCCGTCACGAGGTTCATGAAACTTGGTCTCCTTGGATCAGAAAAGGGTGTAGACGAACGGCGAAGATGCCGTGGATCGACCGAAATAGAGCAGCAGCGCCGTGATGAGCAGTACGCTCACGGCTGGTGTGATCCACCAGATTTTATGACGCCACAGGAACTGAAGCAGCCCCTGCTCCTCCTCTTGGTCGACTTCACCCGACATGAACTCCCCCGCAACGCTGTGTATCAGCTCCCCACCTTAGGCGTTCGACCGGATCAGGTCGAGGTCGACGGCGGGCTTACGTTGAAGATTGGTTGATCGGCCTTGGTGTTCCGAGTCCGGAACTCCTCACGCTTCATCCCGTAGGATTTCATCTTCCGATGCAGCGTCGCAGCGTCCACGAGGGCGTGCTTGGCGCTGTGGCTGATGCCCCCGCGGTATTTCCTCAGAATGTGCCCGAGATAGTCCTTTTCGGCACGACGCAGGAACTCCTTCAGCGGAATCTCGTAATCGAAGGAACGGCGCTGGGAACCCTCGTTGGTGCGGCGCGGCTCCCCGCCGGGGATGTCGACGTCGCGGATCATCGGTCCGCTCGTCTTTAGGATCGAGCGCTCGAGAACGTTTCCGAGCTCACGTACGTTGCCCGGCCAGCTGTAGCCCATGAGCTGCGACAGCGCCTTGTTCGATACACGGTTGATGTTCTTCTCCTTGGCGAGTTGTGAGTTCCTCAGGAACTCCGCCACCAACAGCGGAACGTCTTCGATCCGCTCGCGCAACGGCGGGATCCGGATCGGCACCACGTTCACGCGGTAGTAGAAATCCTCGCGCATCACTCCACTCGCGACCAGCGCGTCGAGATCCACGTTCGTTGCGGCGATCACCCGCATGTTCACCTTGACGCGGCGGTTGCCACCGAGGCGCTCGATCTCTCGCTCCTCGAGAACACGCAGCAGCTTGAGCTGCATATTGAGCGAGATCGACTCGATTTCGTCGAGGAACAACGTGCCACCGTTCGAAAGTTCGATCTTTCCCATGCGGTCGTGAACGGCCCCCGTGAACGCGCCACGCTCGTACCCGAAGAGCTCGCTCTCGAGCAGACTCTCCGGAAAGGCCGCGCAGTTGATCGGCACGAACTTGCCCGCCTTGCGCTTGCCTTGGAAGTGGACGGCGCGCGCACAGAGTTCCTTGCCCGTACCGGACTCTCCTGTGAGCAGGGTCGTCGCATCACTCGAGGCGAGCACCTCGATCTGGGAGAAGATCTCGTGCATCCGCGGATTGCGCGACACCATGTTCGCGAACGAGTACCGGTCTGCGAGCTGTCCGCGGAGATAGTTGATCTCGTCGAGCAGCCGCCTCTTCTCGAGTACCTTCTCGGTGGCGAGGAGGATCTCCTCGTCCTGAAAGGGCTTGGTGATGTAGTCCGATGCCCCCTGCTTGATCGCCTCGACGGCCCCTTTGATACTCGCGTAGCCCGTGATCATGATCACGTCGAGATCCGGCCACCGGCTACGGACCTCGCGGGTCAGGCCCAGGCCATCCGTACCGGGGATCTTCAGGTCGATGAGAGCAAGAGAGTAGTCTTGCTGGCCAAGGAACTCGAAGGCGTCGGTGGCAGTCGTGGCGCTATCGACGACATACTTCTGCGCGCCGAAGAGCTCCTCGAGTTGTCGACAGATGAACGCGTCATCGTCGATGATCAGAATTCGCGTCTCCATGCTCCCCCGGTCCTACCTTCCAAGCGGCAGGCGCACGACGCACCCACGCATTGTATCGCCCTGCGCGGCGGACGCTCGCAGCGAGCCCCCTTGCATGACGATCGCTTTCCGCGCGATCGCCCACTCGATGACGGGCGTCTCCAGCGGCGCATCGCCGCCGATCGGTTCGATCGTGATGTCGACGGCGGCCTCATCACCGCACGCCGCAAAATCGCACGTGAACGCCTCGCGCTTCTCACCGCCCAGCAGCTTGGCCACTAGGCGAAGCGCCAACGAGAACCGTTGCGGGTCGAGGCGCAGCCTCTTGCCGACGACGGCGTCTGCCACCGTGACGGTGATCTCGGCCGCCGGGAGCTCCGTGCGCAGCACCGATTCGCTCGCCGACGCGACATCGGCGGCCGACATCTCCATCGGAGAGGCCTTGTCGGCCTCGAAGTAGCGGAGTCCCAACTCGAGGAGTGCCTGGAAGCGCTCGAGGGCACCGTTCAGCTCCTGGCCGAGCTCGGTTCGGTCCGCAGCGCCTTCGTCCGAGCCGATGCGATCGGCCCAGTAGTAGAGCTTGTGGAAATGGTTCCCGACCGAGTGGCGCAGGTCCCGCACGACCTCCTCTTCGACGTGCATCATCTGGCCCGGTCCAGCCCCACTCACGTTCGTGTCGGCTGCCACATCGGGCGCGCCATCTCTCGAACGTCGTACCATCGCTCCCCGCATCGAACTCCTAGCGCTCCCCCAGAGCCGCACGATCCTCGGCGGCTCATCGATGTGTCGGCTGCCAACGGCGGCGCCATTAGGCCCACAGTGGCTTTTTCGCACGATTTGGGGGTTCAGAAGTCCTGGAAGCTGCGGCCGCAAACCGCCCCCCGACGACGGCGCGAGCCGCCGAAGTGCTTGAAAATTCTTCCATTTGTCGTTTGATGCAGGCCGATCCCACCGATCGCTCGTCGCTCCCCGCGTCGAGCGGTCCGTCCCAATGTCGGCTGGCGCAGTCTCGCAAACGCGTCAGCCTCGATCCGGCGAGACTGCCGAACCGTTACCCGATGAGCCCGATCATCCAGAGCAGCAGGTGGGTTCCCACGATCACGGTCGCGATCCCGATGAACAGCAGCGCTGAAGGTCGTTCTCGCCTCACCCCACGCCGTCTGGGCGGAGGGTGGAACTCGATTCGCACGGCCATGTGCTGTGGATACGGAGAAACGGCCCGAGCTGTCAACAGACCTTCTCGGGGCCCCATCTTGCTCTTCTGCAAGCGCCGTGGATGCTGCCTGGTCGCTGAGCCTTGCAAATCTACGAGACTCGGGAGTCCACCGGCCCGACTCTGGGCAACGCGACCCGCGCCCCGGGGCCCTTTACACCCGGGGGAGCCGGTCCTTAGAGTCCGCGGGCAGTCCGTTCCCAGGGAGATTTTCAATGTCAGCCACGAAGCAGCAGAACGTACACAGCCGAGTCGTCACCGAGGGGGATAGCCGCGCCCCCAACCGCGCCATGCTCCGAGCGGTCGGTTTCGGGGACGACGACTTCGCGAAGCCGATCATCGGCATCTCGAACAGCCACAGCACGATCACTCCCTGCAACGCCGGGATCCAGCTCTTGGCCGACCGTGCGGCTGCGGGCATCCGCGAGGCCGGTGGCATGCCGCAGACCTTCGGCACGATCACCATCAGTGATGGGATCTCGATGGGCACCGAAGGAATGAAGTGCTCACTGGTGAGCCGCGAGGTCATCGCCGATTCGATCGAGACGGTCTGCCGGGGCCAGAGCCACGACGGCGTGCTCGCGATCGGAGGCTGCGACAAGAACATGCCCGGCGCGATGATGGGCCTCGCGCGACTCAACATCCCGGGCATTTTCGTCTACGGGGGAACCATCAAGCCGGGGCACTACTCCGGCCAGGATCTCACCATCGTAAGCGTGTTCGAGGCAGTCGGGGCGCACAACGAAGGAAACATGTCCGGTGCAGACTTCGCCGAGATCGAGCGCCGAGCCTGTCCGAGTGTCGGATCCTGCGGCGGAATGTACACCGCGAACACGATGTCGTCGGCAATCGAGGCCATGGGCATGAGTCTTCTCATGACGTCGACGATGGCTGCCCCCGACGCAGAGAAGGCCGATTCGACCGAGGCCGCCGGCAAGCGCCTGGTGGGCCTCGTTGGCGACCAGCTCTGCCCTCGGGACATCATGACGCGTGCCGCGTTCGAAAATGCCATCGCTGTGACGATGGCCCTTGGTGGCTCCACGAATGCCGTCCTTCACTTGCTCGCGATCGCACACGCGGCGGAGGTGCCACTCGAGCTCGACGACTTCGAGAGAATCCGCCGCGAAGTGCCGGTGCTGTGCGACCTGAAGCCCAGCGGTCAGTATGTGGCGACTGACTTGCGTCGCGTTGGCGGCGTGCCGCTCGTCATGAAGATGCTGCTTCGCGCCGGACTCTTGAATGGCGCGTGTCGCACCGTCACCGGCAACACGATCGCCCACAACCTGGCCGACGTGCCCGACTCCCCGCCGAGCGACCAGAAAGTGGTCCGCCCCTTCGACAAACCCGTGTACGCAAAAGGCCACCTCGCGGTCTTGCGCGGAAACCTCGCCCCCGAGGGATCGGTCGCGAAGATTTCGGGACTGGCGGTGTCGAAGATCACCGGGCCGGCACGCGTATTTGAATCCGAGGAGAGCTGCCTCGAGGCGATCCTCGCCGACCAGATCAAGGCGGGTGACGTTTTGATCATCCGCTACGAAGGTCCGCGCGGCGGCCCAGGGATGCGCGAGATGCTGGCACCTACGTCCGCGATCATTGGCAAAGGCCTCGGCGACTCGGTCGGGATGGTGACCGACGGGCGCTTCTCGGGCGGCACGTACGGAATGGTCGTCGGGCACGTATCGCCCGAAGCCCAGCTCGGCGGACCACTCGCGCTCGTACGCGAAGGCGACTCGATCACGATCGACGCCGGCCAGAACCTCCTCCAGATCAACGTGGAGGACGCGGAGATCGAAACGCGCCGCGCGACCTGGACGGCACCGGAGCCGCGCTACAAACGGGGCGTGCTTGCGAAGTACGCGCGGCTCGTATCCAGCAGCTCGCTCGGCGCGGTTACCGACGGCTTCTGAACGCCAGGTCTATTCGCCGCTCGGTTTGCGAACGAGCCGTACGACGTTGTCGCCACGTTTGCGTGCGGACTTCTCGGTCGAAACGGCGGCAGGAGGTTCTACTTCTGCGGCTGGTCCTTCGCTCGCCTGCTGGAGGTGCACGCGCCCAGGCTTCGGTAGGCTCTCGATCTGAACCGGCCGTCCGCCCATCGTAAACGGCGTGCCGTCGATCTGCTCATCCTCGAGAATCCAGGTTACGGGCTGGAGAGGTTGTGCGAGAAAAAGGAGGTCGCACTCGTTCCACCCGGGGCGCGAGTGGCTGCGAATCGACTCGATCCGCGCATAACCGGCCGGCTTTCCGTCGAGATGGACGAGCACCACATCGCCCGGCCCATTTCCTGTCTTCTTGGCGGCCATCCGGTCTCCTTAACCGAGCCTCAACCGCCAGGCACGCGCAACACCTGACAGACCTCCTCGTGAAGCGCCCCGGTCGTGCCGATGCCTGAGCCCGCATGGATTCCCTGCTCACCGTTCCACCCCACGAAGCGGCCTCCGGCAGCCTCTAGGATGGGCAGAATGGCGGCGATGTCCCACGGGTTCAGAAGCGGATCCAACATGATCTGTGCTCGGCCCGAGATGAGCAGCGCGTAGCCGTAGCAATCACCCCAGCCCCGGTAGCGCCCGACACGACGAACGAGACGATCGAAGTCCTCGTGGCGGTTGCCGAACTGCTCGTGCTTGATGTCGCTCGACAGGAGCGTGGCGTCCGACAACGGCGTGGCGTCGTCGACCCGTACGACCGCGCCATTGCGATACGCCGCGCCCCCCTCGGCCGCCCAATAGGTTTCGGAGAGCCGAGGAAGACACATGGCGCCGGCGACACAGCGACCTTGATCCTCGAGGCCGACCAGGACCCCGTACAGGGGCACGCCACGGATGAAGGACTGCGTGCCGTCGATCGGATCGATGATCCATCGCCGACCACTCGTGCCCGTCTTCTCGCCGAACTCTTCTCCGAGCTGACCATCGTCGGGGAAAACCTCGCCCAGGCGCTTTCGGATCAATTCCTCGGCGCCACGATCAGCGATGGTTACCGGACTCTCGTCCGCCTTCTTCTCGACGGCGAGTGCCGTCCCGAAGTGCTCGAGGGTGAGACGGCCGGCACTCTCGGCAATCTCGATGGCGGCTTCCAGCTCGCGGTCATACTTCGACATGCCGTGAATCAATCATAGCAGCCGTCGATGAACCATTGGTCGCCGACCGACGCGGCGCCACCCCCGAGCTCTCGAAAGAGTCGATAGATCCCTCCGTCGGAGAGCTGCACGTCGTAGTAGTCCCGCCTGCAGGGGCGCTCGCTCCACCACTCGGTCTCGATGCGCCAGGGGCCTCCTGAAACCACCGCCCGCCCTCCCAGGCCGGAGGCCCGAACGTACGCGATGTTTCCTCCTTCTTGGAATACCTGGGCACGGCGCGGAGGACGCAGGGCGCGCAACGCGGCTCGTCCGCTCCGAGAAGGCTCCGGCTCGGGCTCGGTACCTTTCGACCGGACCCGTTCTTCGGATACGGGATCGAACGAGGTCACCGTGAACGCCTCCGGGCGATGCCCTCGTGGCGGGACAGGACGCCCCACCCGTTCCGAGCCACAGAGCGCAGCCAAGCGGACGAGAGTCGTCGCGAGGCGTTCCGGAGAAGGTCCGGTAGGACGAAAGAGATCGAGCTGTGTCGGTCGAGGACGATCGGCGATGGCGATGGCGCGAACGCCCACGATGGCCGCGCGCGGAGGCTCGGCCTCGATGGCGTGCCGGGTGAGGATGGCCAGGGCTTTCACGTCGGCCGTTGGCGCAAGTACCCCGACCCGACGCTCGGCGTGTCCCCCATCCGCCAAGTCGAGACCTACCCGAAGGCCACCGCAAGAAAGCCCGTGAATCGCGAGGCGATGAATCAGCCGATCGATCAAACCTCTCATCAAGAAGAGCAGCGCCTCGAGCGACTCCACGGAGTATTCGAGACTCACACCTTCGGTGAACTCGAGCGGCGGGGACTCGGGCAGAAGCGGACTCGATTCTTTGCCGGCCGCGATTCGCCACAATCTCGTCCCAGCCTTTCCAAAACGGCTGCCGACCTCGCGACTTGGAAGTCGAGCGAGATCACCCAGGTGTCGCAGCCCCAATCGCTGAAAGCTCTCCTGGAGAGCTGGCCAGGTCTCTCGAGGGCTCGCGGCACGGGCCCTGGCCGCTTGTGTGACGGGAGTGAGCACCGAAAGTGGATGCGGTGCGAGCCAGGTCGCATCTTTCCCCGCAGCAACGAGAATGGCCTCCCCCGTGCGAGCCGCGAGCCCCGCGGCGATACGTGCGGTCGTTTTGCTCCCGGCCGTTCCAACTCCGACCGTCAGTCCGATGCGCTCGGCCCGCGTCGAGAGAGCCGCCGCAATGCCGCCGTCGGAAGAGAAGATCTTGTCGAGCCCTTCGATGTCGAGATAGACGGCATTGCCATCGGACTCGATCCGCGGAGAGACCGAGCCTGCAATGTCGAGCAGGGCTTCGCGCGCGGCACCAATGGCACGCTCGTCTCGTGGACGGAGAACGAGGTCGGAATGCCGAACCAGCGCCTGCGCCACGGTCATTCCGGTGCGAATGCCGAGCCGTTCGGCTTCTCGAGAAACTCCGACCAGGATGGAACGCGGCCCGGGTGATCGCCCGTTCGCGACGGCTCCTTCCTGCCGACAGATCACCAGAGGACATCCGCGCAGCTCCGGCTCTGCCCGCAGGAGCGCGGACACGGGAAAACGGGGAACGACGGCGCAAGCAAAACGAGACACGGAACACTCCCGGCCGAGGATTCAGTCGAGACGAATGCGCATCTGGCGACTCCGCTGGCGGCGGGCCTGCGGACCACGATTGCGCGTGACATCGATTCGGCTGACGAGCCCTTCGAGGAGAAGCGGCGCCCCGGGAGTCCCTTCCCAAACGGCTTGCACGGGGGAAAGTTCCAGGCGAACGCCGGCGGCAGATCCGGCGAGTCCGAGGCACCCCTCTTTCGCGCTCCCCGCGCCAGGAAGGACCACCAAGGCCGTGCGCGACTGTTCGGCAGCACGTGCCAGACGGAGCCAGGTCTGGGGGGCCGCGAGCATACGGCGGCCCTTCTGACCGCCAGCCGCCTGGCCGCGAGGGCGCGGCCTGCCTTGCCTGGTCTTTGGCCCCAACGCGCCCCGTACGGGCCCCGTATCGAGGAAGACCAGGGCGAACCCTCCGGTGGCCAAAAGGATCTCGGTCGCCGCAAACGCGGCCACGAGGTCTGGCGGACGCACCCAGAGAAGTCGATGGAGAGCGACTCCCGCCGCACTGGCGCTCGCGGGATCGAAAGCGTCGGCGACGTCGATCCACGCAGCGAAGTTCTCGTCGGTGGTGACACTGGCCAACAGGCGCTGGGCCAGACTCGTCGTGCCGACCGAGCCCCGACCGACTACTTCAGAGAGACGGCCTCGGGGCACTCCACCGCCGAGGAGATCATCAATCTCCGAGTATCCCGTAGAGAGCCGCCCCCCCTCGCCCTCCCACTCCGGGGCCTCCGGCACGTGTCCGCGCCGGAGAGTTCCCGGAAGCTGAGAGAGGAGATCTTCGACACGAAGCTGAGAGGCGCCCTGCACCTCTCGAGATTCGCCTTTTCTTCGCCCTCAGGTCAAGGGGTTTGGATCAATCCTTTTTGATCACACCGCACGCGATGATCTGGCGCTTGGCGTCGTTCGTCCCCCGGTAGAGAACGACCGACTTTCCGGGCAGTTCACTCAGCGTGATCCCCGAAGCCGTCATGCTCAGCACCGCATTGCCGTCCTGACGCACGCCCACGTCGGGCAGAACGCCCGCCGGCGAATCGGTGGCCGTGGTGTCGCTACAGTCACCCGAGGCCCGAATTCGAAGCCCGTGCGGGTAGGTGGAATGTCCGCTTTCCGTCATGAGCGGCTGCTCACTCTGGACGTCGGGCAGGTTCTGAATGTGAACCAGAATCTTGACCTGATCCGCCTTCTTTCCCTCGGTGAACCGGAGATATCCGACAGCCCGGCTCGAGACCCGCCCGGTAGGCGCATCGACCGGGTGCATCTCCGCCTCGGCCGTGTTCGCGTAGGCCGAAGTCGGCGACCACAGCATCGATCCGCCCACCAGGGCGGCCAACAAGATGAATCTGCTCGCGTTGATCATTCGTCGCATTCCAAGAGCCCTCCTCTGCTCCAGCAGTTCCTACAACATTTGCGAACTTCACCCAAAGGGTCGGCGATAAATCAAAACCGAATTGCGAGGCCTCGTCCCGTATAGTAGGCGAACCCCCGATCCCCGGTAGCTCAGTTGGTAGAGCAGTCGGCTGTTAACCGACTTGTCGCTGGTTCGAGTCCGGCCCGGGGAGCTTTTTCCCACAACTCGATTGGCCCGGCTCCATCGCGGCCCAGAAGACGGAGAACAACCATGAGCAAGCTCGTCATTCGCACCCTTGCCCTAGCCGTCTCGTGGGCCTTTCTGGTCGGCCCCGGCTCTGCCCAGGCCGACTCCGCGTGCACCTATAGCGTTGCCGAGAATGGCGTGAAGGTGGAGTGGACGGCCTTCAAACTGACCGAAAAGGTAGGCGTCACGGGGACGTTCAACACGACCAAGCTCAGCGGCCCGACGAATGCCGGCAGTCTCGTCGACCTCGCCAAGGGCCTCTCGATGGAGATCGACGGTGCCTCGATCGAGTCGGCGAACCCTGCACGCAACGCCACCATCAGCCAGTTCTTCTTCCAGGAGTTCGCCCCCTCGCCGAGCATCACGGGCAAGGTGGAGAGTGTGGATGGGGACGACGCCAAAGGCACGCTGCAGATCGCGGTTACCATGAACGGAACCACCAAGATGGTGCCGTTCGCCTACACGATCTCCGACGACCACGAGGTCGTGGCAACCGCCACCATCGACCTGATGAACTTCGCGGCTCAGAAGCCGTTCGACTCACTGCATCGCGCTTGCGAGGAGCAGCACACCGGCAAGGACGGCGTCTCCAAGACGTGGACGGACGTCGGGTTGAAGCTCTCGGGCCAGTTCGCCGAATCCTGCAGCTGAGCCGAACCGGCCCGGCGACTCAGTCCGTTCCTGGGACCCAGCCGGTCTCCGGCGCACCCGCGACGATCCAGAGGCGAACGATCTCGCGCAAGAAGCTCTGCAGCTTCCCTTTGCCAAGCGGCATCCGCTCGCCGAGACTCGGGTCCAGACCGCCCAAGAGTTTCTGGTGCATGTAGCTCGTGTTCTCGTCCCCCGGGGTGACGCGCAACCAGCCGAGCTGGCCTGCGGCGACGTTCACGGGAGCGATGCTCACGAGGGAGGTGTACGACGCGCCAGTCTCGAGCAGGAGTCCGCCTGCGAAACTCTGCGAATCGTGACAGGCGCTCACCGCGCAATTCTGATCGAGGATCTGCCGCTGAATGCGGTTGTACGTGCCGGAGAAGAGGTTTTGAGGATCGCAGCCGTTCTCGTGCGGCTTGCAGATGAACTTCATCGCGTCCTTGTCCTTGAAGGTCTTGCCCGCACCGATGTCGAACTCGGAGTGCGAGGTCAGCCGCACCTTCTTCTTGCCTGACCGACAGCGATTCCCCGGCAACGGGCCGTTCACCGGCACCGTGAGAAATGTCGGATTCGTACACTCGGCGTCCGCGTTGGGCAGGTCGAGCTCGTTCTCGATCCGGTCTTGCAACGCCTGGAAGTCGGGATCGAACTTGGGATCGCCGTTGTCGGCGGAATGATCGACGAACATCGACTCGACCCCGGTGATCGCGCACTTGGGATCGAACGTGCTGTTGATGCACACGGAGAGATCGAACGTGCACTGCCCGTCGACCGTCCCGTCCGTGTCGCACGCGGGGTCGCCATCGGTGCAGATGACCTTTCGGTGATTCGCGGGGAGGACGACCGAGGTCTCGAAGACCGCGAGACAATCCGTTTTCTTGCTTCCCCCGCCGCCAACCGTCGTGGCGTGCGCCGGCGCTGCCAGAACGCCCGCTACGAGCAGCGCGACCAATGCCGGCAGCCGCCCCTGTATCCCCTGGATCTCCACTCCCATGACCTCCCCACGGGCACCTCCCGTGACTTCCGCGGGCACCCCCACGGCTCGAGCCAGTCGAACTCGCCCAGCGAGCACGCGGGCCCACACCCTCTCTAGAGAGTGAGCAGACCTCCTAGGATCGTGCCAACCACTGCGAGGAATGTGACGATGTCACCCGGGCGAATCCGATTCCTTCGTGTGCCTAAGCTCATCTTTGCATATTTCCTTGCTGATGTGACGATCGCCTCGGACTCGGTCCCGATGCGCCGTCAATGTCTTGGTTCTGTGCTCTCCTGCTGCCTAGAGAGTCCACGCGGGCCCGCGCCGCGACAGCGTCGGTAGATTGCCGATCGTCGAGGCGACGACGCCTCACGACGACCCGCCGTGCGAGTGTTCCTCACCCGCATGGAGGGGCGCAAGGCCGAAGTTCGGCGAATCGTCCCGCGGTGCGAGACGATCGAGAGATGCCCGATCAGTCTCGGCGGGGCGTCGCGTGAACGGTCTTGTACCGGGCCAGTTCGACCTTGCCGGGGGCGAATCCGCGCGGCTTTCGGACATCGGACTTCTGGGCGAAGTGCACCGCCACCCGTCCCCCCGCCCGAGCCCGAGAGTGACCTGCCGCGAGGCCGGCAGCGTGTTGAAGGGTGTCCCGGGGCGGCCGCGGCTCGCCGGCGGGGTTTCGAATCACGACGTGGGAGCCCGACTCCGACGCGACGTGGAGCCAGAAGTCCTTGGGCGACGCGAGTCGGACGGTCAGTACGTCGTTGTCGACGGCGCTCCGGCCGACCAAGATGGTCCAGCCATCGCTCGACACGACCCGCTTTGCCACCGAGCGGCCCTGGTAGATGCCCTGCTCCGGGTCACTCGATGGAGGTGGGCCTTTGTGTGCGCGCGCCATGGGTGTGCCGAGGGCGTATAACATCGCGCCACCGGGAGCCCGAAGCCTCCTCGCGCACCTCCAGCGTCAGAGGAGCAACCGAGCCCCGCCCCGCTCGCGCCGTATCACGGCTCGTGACGGGCATCACCCAGCGAGGATCTCATCTGCGAAGTACGCCGCACCGAGCAGCGCGGCGCGCGGATTCGTTGCGATCCAGACATCCATCCCCAGCATCATGTCGCTGAACCGCCCCTTGTCGCAGAAGCCTCGCAAGAAGCTCCCGTTGCGCAACACGTCGAGGTTCTTCGGAGCGATGCCGCCGCCGATGAAGACCCCGCCGTACGTGAGCGCCCGCAGCGCCATGTTGCCCGCCTCGGCACCATAGAGCTCGGAAAACAGGTTCATCGTAGCGCTGCAAATGGGTTCACCCGAGCCCGCGGCCTCCTGCGACACGACCGCGCTCGGGTCACCTTCGGCCAGCTTTTCCCGCAGCCATGCCGGCTCCTCGTGGCGCCCGGTGTCCCGCAGGAATCCGTAGATTTCGTAGACTCCGGGACCAGAGAGAACCCGCTCGCAGCTCACACGGCCACCGAGCTTCCTGCGCAGGTAAAACAGAAGATCGACCTCTTCGTCGGTCCGGGGCGCGAAATCAGAGTGCCCCCCTTCGGTCGCGATCGGCCGATGCCGCCCGCCATCCCAGTAGAGGTAGGCCTCACCGAGGCCCGTACCGGCGGCGATGACGGCAATGTTGCCGCGGCGGCGCGGTCGATGGCCCTGATTGAGCTCGATCAAGTCAGACTTCGGCAGGTGGAGCATGCCGTACGCCGTACCCTCGAGGTCGTTCAGCAGCTTGACGCGCGGGGCTCGGAGCGTGCTCGCCAGTTCGCCCTCATCCAGGCGCCACGGGAGGTTCGTGGTCTCGCACACGCCGTCGACGACGGGGCCCGCGACTGCGAAGCACGCCCCGCGCAACGAGGGGCGGCCGGCATCGGCGAGAAACGGCTCCAAGAAGTCGTCGAAGGCCGGCGTCTCCTGGCTCGAGGCCCGTTCTTCTCGCACGACCTCGAGTCCGTCGTCGGTCTGTTCGAAGAGCGCAAGAACCGTCTTCGTCCCCCCGATGTCCCCTGCCAGAATCATGTCGAGGACCCTCGGCGGGTCAGAGTGCGCGCCATCTCCGCCCCTCGGCCTCGATCATCCGTTCTGCTTCCACCGGGCCCCAACTTCCGGCCGCGTACTCAGGCAACCACCGTGCACCGGAGGCCTGCCATCCATCGAGAATCCCCGTGACCCATTGCCACGACGCCTCCACTGCGTCGCGCCGCATGAACAACGAGGCATCTCCCACCACGACGTCGAGCAGCAGCCGCTCGTAAGCCTCCGGAGATTGGCCGGCGAACGACGTCCCGTAGTTGAAATCCATGTCGACCGGCGAAATGATCGCGTTCGGCCCGGGCTGCTTCGTGGCGATCTGCAGCGTGAGCCCCTCGTCGGGCTGGATGCGCAGAGCCAGGACGTTGCCTGCCACGGCCATCTCGGGATTCGCGTTGAACAGAACAGGGGGCACGCCCTTGAACTGGATCGCGATCTCGCTTGCGCGCTTGGGAAGTGCCTTCCCGGTGCGGATGTAGAACGGTACGCCCGACCACCGCCAATTGTCCACGTACGCCTGAATCGCGACGTAGGTCTCGGTAGTCGACTCGGGGAGCACGCGATCTTCGCGACGGTAGCCCCGCACGTCTCCCTCCCCTGATCGGCCGGGGCCGTACTGCGCGCGAATGACGTGTCGATCGACCTCCGTTCCGCGCAGCGGGCGCAAGCAATTCAACACGCCCATTTTGTGATCCCGAACGACCTCGGCGTCGAGCGACCACGGCGGTTCCATCGCCGTCAGACAGAGCAGTTGCAGGATATGGTTCTGCACCATGTCTCGCAGCGCGCCGGCCTCCTCGTAATACCCACCGCGCGTACCCACCCCCTCTTCTTCGGCGACGGTGATCTGCACGTGGTCAATGTACTTCTGGTTCCAGAGGGGTTCGAAAATCGAGTTCGAGAAGCGCAAGACGAGCATGCTCTGCACCGTCTCCTTGCCCAGGTAGTGATCGATTCGGAAGACGTCTTCCTCATCGAAAACGGACGCAACGACGTCGTTGATCTCGCGGGCGCTCTCGAGATCGCGCCCGACCGGCTTCTCGACGATCACGCGCGCGTACGAGCCACCGGGAGCTTCCGCCAGACCGGCCACCTGCAGCTGCTCCACGCACGTCTCGATCGCACTCGGTGGCACCGAGAGATAGAACACCCGGTTGCCGGCAATGCCGCGCTCGGCCTCGACCTCGTCGAGTCTACGCTTGAGCTCGACGAAGGCCTCGGGATCGTCGAACGATCCCCGCGTGTAGAACAGATTTCGTTCGAACTCTGGCCAGGTCGCTTCGATCGCCGGTCGCCGCGAATAGCTCGCGACGCCTTCGCGAGCCACCGCACGAAAGGCCTCGTCGTCGAGCTCCCGCCTCGCAAACCCCATCACAGCGTAACTGCTGGGCAGCAGCCCGTCGCGCTCCAGGTTGTAGATCGCCGGCAGCAGCTTGCGCCTCGTCAGGTCGCCTGCTGCACCGAGAATGACGATCGTGCAAGGCGCCGGAGACGCCGAACGCTCTCCCGCGCCGCTCATGTTACGGCCTCCCCAAACAGACGTCGCGACATCGGCACCTCAATCGCCCGAGGCGCGTTCGATGTGTCCGCCGAACTGCTGGCGCATCGCCGAACACACTTTCTCCGCAAACGTGTGGTCGCGCCGCGAGCGGAATCGGGCGTAGAGCGCCGAGGTGAGCACCTCGCACGGAACCGCCTCTTCGATCGCAGCTTGGATCGTCCACCGACCTTCGCCGGAGTCCGCAACGACTCCAGTGTATCCCTCGAGGTGCGGGTCCTTGGCCAAGGCAGCCGCAGCCAGATCGAGCAGCCAGGCGCCGACCACGCTCCCGCGCCGCCACACCTCGGCGACATCTGCGACGTTGATGTCGTAGTCGAGGTCCTTGTT
The DNA here is from genome assembly GCA_029262355.1 of Deltaproteobacteria bacterium. Lineage (GTDB taxonomy): Bacteria > Desulfobacterota > Binatia > UBA12015 > UBA12015 > VGTG01. The sequence goes on along the minus strand of JAJCZO010000416.1, from coordinate 16,758 downwards.
CATCCGAGGCGCGGTCTCGGCGTCGACCTTGTGCTGCTTCGTATCGATGTTCGCGTTCTCCAGAATGTCGAAGCCTTCGGCGAAGGCCGCCATGAGACCGTATTCGACGCCGTTGTGAACCATCTTCACGAAGTGGCCCGCACCCGACGGCCCGCAATGAAGGTATCCCTCCTCGGCGGTTTTGTTGAGCCCATCGCGCGCCGGCGTTGCCTCGATGTCGCCGCGGCCCGGCGCGATCGATTTCCAGATCGGGTCGAGATGCTGAACTGCGCCCTTGTCACCGCCGATCATCAAGCAGTATCCCCGATCCAGACCCCACACCCCACCGCTGGTGCCGCAATCGAGGTAGTGAATTCCCCGGGGGGCCAAGGCCGCAGAGCGTGCGCGATCGTCGCGGAAGTACGAGTTTCCCCCATCGATGAGGATGTCTCCCTTCTCCAAGTGCTGCGAGATTTCGTCGACGACCTTGCCGGTTACTCCGGCGGGGACCATCATCCATGCCGCTCGCGGCGCTTCGAGCTTCTCGGCGAAGTCCTTCATCGAGGTCGACGCGATCGCGCCCTCCGCTGCGAGCTTCTTCACCGTCTCCGGGTCCGTGTCGTACACGACGCACGTGTGTCCATCGCGCATCAGGCGCTTCACGATGTTGTAGCCCATCCGTCCAAGACCGATCATTCCGAGTTGCACGTCCGCCCCTCCTTCACGTCCGCGAGGTCGACCCTCAGGCGCGCTCCATCGCGCGCACCTGATCGCCCTCCTGGACCAGCACTACGTCGGCCATCCCGACGAAGAGACCCGTCCCGAGTACTCCCGGGATGGCCAAAATCCTGCGTTCCAGACCGACGGGATCGCCGATCGGCTCGACTGCACAGTCGAGGATGAAATTCTGATTGTCCGTGACGTACGTCTCGCCGTCGGTCGCGCGCAGCGTCGGCGTGCAGCCGAGCGCGGCAAGCTCCCTCTCGCAGAGCGCCATCCCGAACGGGACGACCTCCACCGGGAGCTTTCCTCGCTGCCCGATACTGGACACGATCTTCTCGTCGCCGACGAGGATGACGAGACGCTCGGACGATGCCGCCACGATCTTCTCACGCACCAGCGCGCCGCCATATCCCTTGATCAGGTCGAGTGCCGGCGAAACCTCATCGGCGCCGTCGAACGTCGCATCGATACGACCAGCCTCCGCGAGCGTCAGTAGCTCGATGCCGAGCTCTCGTGCGAGCGCCGCCGTCGTGTCCGAGGTCGGCACACCACGAACCCTCATGCCTGCTGCCACGGCCGCGCCGAGCGCTCGGACGAATGCCGTCGCCGCGCGCCCAGTACCGAGGCCCACGATGGTATCTTCGCCCACCAGCTCCAGGGCCCGCCCGGCGATTCCCTCGAGTGCGTCGGCTTCACCGCTCATCGTACCGCCTTTCGGGGCCTCTTGCGGGCCGACTTCTTCGCCACCTGCTTTCGCCCGGGGCATCCCGTGGACGTCACGGCGCTCTTCGAGGTGCTCCGGGCTGCGCTCGCCCGCCCCACTTGCTGGCGAGCGGCAGCGACGACGTTCTCGACGGTAAACCCGAACTTCTGCAGTAGGTCCTTGAGCGGCGCGGACGCGCCGAAGGTCGTCATCCCGATGCGCGCCCCCTCGCTGCCCACCCATCGCTCCCAGCCAAAGGTCGAGGCCTGCTCTACCGACACCCGCGCGGTGACGTCGGGAGGCAGCACGCTGTCGCGATACGCCGTCGTTTGGCGCTCGAAGAGCTCCCAAGACGGCATGCTCACCACCCGCGCCGCCACGCCCTCCTTCTCCAGGTCGGCGGCCGCCGGAAGGCAGAGAGAGACCTCGCTGCCCGTGCCGATCAACAAAACCGCGCGCTCCGCCCCAAAGTCCTTCAGAACGTACGCGCCCCGCGCAACGCCCGAAGCGCCACCCACCCGCGAGCGATCCAGGGTGGGAACGTTCTGGCGGCTCATGACGAGAACCACCGGAGTGCGCTCGAGCGACAGAGCCAGGCGCCATGCTTCCGACACCTCGTTGGCATCCGCAGGGCGGAGCGTCACGAGACCGGGGATCGCTCGAAGAGACGCGATCTGCTCGATCGGCTGGTGTGTGGGGCCATCCTCCCCAAGCCCGATTGAATCGTGCGTGAAGACGTAAACGACCGGGAGCTCCATCAATGCTGCGAGTCGGATGGCCGGTCGGCCGTAGTCGGAAAAGATCAAGAATCCCGACCCGAAGGGGCGGACCTTCGAGAGCGCCATCCCGTTCATCGCGGCACCCATCGCGTGCTCGCGGATGCCGAAGTGAAGATTTCGACCGGAGGCGCAATCCGCTTCGAAGTCGCCGGCCCCATCGAAAACGAGCCGCGTCTTCGTCGAAGGCGCGAGGTCGGCGGCGCCACCCACGAGCCAGGGGAGGTTCTTTGCCACCTCGTTCAAGACCTTGCCCGAAGACGCGCGCGTTGCCATGCCCTTGTCGTCCGGCTCGAAGACCGGGATCGCTCGATCCCAACCGTCGGGAAGCTCCCGGTGCTGCATTCGGTAGAGCTGGTCGGCCAGCTTCGGATAGCGTTTCTGGTAGCGGTCGAAGCGGCTCATCCACTCCGTGCGCAGGGCATGCCCACGACGGCCGACTCCTGCAGCGAACGCCTTCTTCACCCCGGCGGGAACACGGAACTTCGCGTCGACCGGCCATCCGTACCGCGCCTTTGCCCCGCGAATCTCCTCCTCACCGAGCGGCTCGCCGTGTGCGGCGGAGGTGTCCTGCTTGCTCGGAGCGCCGTACCCGATGTGGCTGTCGACGATGATGAGAGTCGGTCGATCGCTCGTGTCGCGGAAGGTCTGCAGAGCTCTGGTCAGATGGTCGAGGTCGTTGGCGTCGCCGACCCGTGTCACGTTCCACCCGAGGCCCATGAATCGCGTCGCGACGTCGTCGCTGAAGGCGAGCGCCGTGTTGCCCTCGATCGTGATGTGGTTGTTGTCGTAGATCCAGCAGAGGTTCGACAGGCGGAGATGACCGGCCAGCGAGGCGGCCTCGTTGGAGATCCCCTCCATCATGCAGCCGTCGCCACAGACGGAGTACACATCGTAGTCGAACATCTCGAAGCCGGGCCGATTGAAGTACGAACCCATCCACCGCGAGGCCATCGCCATGCCCACGCTCGTCGCGACCCCTTGCCCGAGCGGCCCGGTGGTCGTTTCGACGCCCGACGTCCAGCGGTATTCCGGGTGTCCGGGGCACCGGCTGTCGAGTTGGCGGAAATGCTTGATGTCGTCGAGCGTCACCGCTGCCCGTCCGACGCGCTCGTAGGCCGTGTTCACCGCCTTCACGCCGGTTAGGTGCAGCATCGAGTAGAGCAACATCGACGCGTGCCCGCTCGACAGCACGAAACGGTCGCGATTGGGCCAGATCGGGTCGGCTGGATCAAAGCGCAGAAAGCGTTGCCACAGGCAGTAGGCGACCGGCGCAAGCGCCATCGGAGTGCCGGGGTGGCCGGAGCCAGCCGCCTGCACGGCATCCATCGACAGAGTGCGGATCGTGTTCACGCACTCCAGGTCGATCGCGGCTTCCCTGTCGCTCATGGCCCCTCCTCTCCCACCTGCTAGCCCGGCCCCTGCCGGGCCAGATTCACGCCGCCTTCAGAACGTTGCGCTTCTTCTCGATCGCCTTGAGGAGTGTATCGAAGGCTTCGGAGAACTTCGTTACCCCCTCCTCGAGGAGCTGGTCCGTGCAGGCCTCCATGGAGACCCCGGCATCGGCGAGCCCTGCCATCTTGGCCCGAGCCTCCGCGAGCTTCGCGTCCCAGCCCTGCTGGAGAGCTGGCGTCGGCTTGCCGCTCGCGCGGTACTCGTTGAAGGTGTCGCCGGGGATGGTGTTGACGGTGTCTTCGCCGATCAACTCGTCGACGTACTTCGTCTTCGAGTAGGCCTCGTTCTTCGTGCTCGTGCTGGCCCACAAGACCCGCTGCGTCCGCGCGCCCTTGGCCGCCAGCGCCTGCCAGCGATCGCTCGCGATCAGCTGGTGATAGCGATCGTAGGCAACCAGACCGTTCGCCACGGCAATCTGGCCCAGCAGTCCTTCGATGTCGGCCTTCTTGGCGGGGTTGGCCGCAGCCGCTTCCTCGAGCTTCTCGTCCACCAGGCTGTCGATACGGCTGATGAAGAAGCTCGCAACGCTCGCCACCTGCGAAGGGTCGTTCCCCTTCCCCGCCCACGTCTCGAGACCTTCGATGTACGCGTTGGCGCAGGCTTCGTACGCATCCACTGAGAACAGCAGGGTCACGTTGACGCTGATGCCTTCGCCGACCAACGTGGCGATCGCCGGCATGCCCTCGGGGGTGCCCGGCACCTTGATGAGCACGTTCTCGCGCCCCAGCCACGCGTGCACCCGCCGCGCGTACTCGACCGTCTTCTCCGTGTCGTCAGCAAGGTAGGGTGAGACTTCGAAACTCACGAAGCCGTCGCGGTGCCCCGTCTTCTCGTACACCGGCCGCAGCACGTCGGCCGCGAGCTGAATGTCTTCGATCGCAACCCGCTCGTAGATGTCCATTGCGGAATCGACACCCTGAAGCACGTGAGCCCGAATCGCCGGGTCGTAGTCTCCGCTCTCCGCGATCGCCTTCTCGAAGATCGCCGGATTCGAGGTGATCCCAAGAAGACCGTCCTCATCGATCATCCGTTGGAGATCGCCCGAGGTGATCATCCCGCGTCGAATATTGTCGTACCAGATGCTCTGCCCGTACTTTTGAACTTCGATCAGCGGATTGCTCATCACACCTCCTGGGTCGAGCGTCGCCCGACTTGCGCCTCGGAACGCGACCTCCGTGGACCGCGAGAATCGAGTCCGGTACGGCAGCGCCCCATCCATGAGGGGTGCCAGGGATCCCACGCTATTTCAAGAAGGTCTCGGCTCAGCGGATGCCGTAGGTGCGAAGCTTCTTGTGCAGCATGACCCGCGAGAGCCCGAGCACGCCGGCCGTCCGGGACGCGTTGTCGTTCTCACGCGACAGCAGGTATCGGCCGAAAATACAGATCGTCGCGAAACTGGCCGCCGTGAACCGCGGCAGCCAGGTCCCGACTCGTTGCCGAGAGGATGCGGACGTCCACCTCACGGGGCCGACGGTCCCCCAGCGTCACGTCGCGTTCACAGCCGGGGCACGACACGGGCCGTGTCTCGTTCATCGGCTCGCCGCTCCGGTCGCCGCGGGAAACCCCCTCGCGAGCCGGGCGCGGATCGTCGCGTCGTCGAGACCCGAAACGACCAACGTCTTGTCGCGACTGGCTGCCCCGGAGACCAACGCCAGCTCCGCCCGCGTCACCCCCAGCAGGCGCGCCAGCAGCTCGATCACGGCTTTATTCGCCAACCCCTTCTCCGGCGGCGCGCGGACCGCGACCTTCAGCGCATCACCGTAGACGCCCAGAACGGCCTCCTTGCGAGCTCCGGGGGAGACGCGAAGACGGAGGCGCAGGCCATCGCGGCCGGCCTTCAACCGTAGATCGTCGAACGGAGAGCGCACTTGCTTGGGCTCGGACTGAAACGGACGGGGCGTCGCGGCGTACGTTGACCGTGCCCCCGGCCGCGACACTAGAGAGCCGGTCAGCCCGAACTCAAGCCCGCATCCGCCAAACGGGTTGCTCGGTTCGCAAAGATGACAATAAAATCCCCGAGAAGACCATGAAAAAGTGCAAACGCCTTAGACTCGCGACGATCCTGCCCCTCCTTGGTCTTGGCCTCGGACTCGCCTCACCCGCGTGGGCCCAACCGTCGGGTCGCCAGACCACGCCCGACGGGCGGAACATTCTGGTGAACCGCGCCGAGGGCGGCCTGCAGTGGGCGATCTCTTACACCCCCAACGAGGGCACGATCACCGGCAACGTATTCGACCCCGGCGGCGGCGACCCGAGCTACATCTGGTGCGAGCGCGTGGGTGACGACGGCTCGCGCGATCCCGCCGCCATCCAAATCGATTGGCGATGCGAAGGGGCCAGCGAATGCGCGCAGTCACCGTGTGACGCGAGCGGCTGGATCGACCTTGGCCTGGTGAGACTCGGAGGCTTCTTCTTTCTTCCCGCGCGCGATCCATTCGTGACACTTCAGAAGCCCGGCTCGTACTGCGATCCCATCCGCTTCGGGTTCTCGACCGAGTTCGGTGCGCCGAGTTGGGAGGTCGACACGTCGGTGTGTCCGTACGCCAGCATGAGTCAGCCGATCCGGACCCCCGTCGAGGCGGGCGAGGACATCGTCGTTCGCGTCTGGCACTGGAAGCTCCTCCAACCGGCGGGCGGCGCCCTCACATTGACCGTACTGCTCGGAGACGAGCTGATTCACTCGGAGGAAGTGAAGATCCCGCGCGACGCGACGCTCTTCGGCCCCCGGACCCCAGACGACGAGCCACTCGTCCTGTGCCTGCATCCGAAGAACCCGGCACCGGCCGGCACGCCGATCTCGTGGAATCTCCAAATCCAGGAACCCTCCGGTGAGGCCGTGCCCACCGGCGTGCCGACGGAGTCGATCCCCGAGCTGGGTCGACCGCTTCACAGCGATCCGGGGGTCACCCACATGCTCGAACTCACGGTCGGGTCGAACTGCGAAGGGGAGCCCGCGGGCCGCCCCCTCGTGACGCACGACACGTGGGAACACGTCAGCGAAGGACTTCCGCCGCTCCCGTAGGGCGGGTCGCCCTCAGCGCGGCTCGTCGTCGTTTCCGACCGAGTCTCTCCAGCTCTTGGCCAGCGGTGCGCCTTCCGCCAGCTTTCGGCACCCCGTGAAGTCCGGTGCGACCGAGCAGATCGAGACCTCGCCGGTCTTCGTGTCGATGCGCCACGCCCGCTTCCAATCGTCGGTCGTCGCAGAGATCTGGAACCGTCCCGACGGTTCGGCCGAAGCTACGTTTCCGATCGACAAGGCCGCCGTGAGCACGGCGACGAAAAGCAACCCATGCATGCGTTTTCCTCCCAAGGTCAGGGCCTGGACCTTGTCGCGGTGACACAGCCCAGGCAAGGGCGTCAACTCGCAGTGGTGCGGGGCCGGTGTTACGAAAGCTCCCTTCACGCACGCCAAATTCACGACCCGAGGAGACCCCAAGCATGTCCGGAATTCGAGCGTACGGCGCCTACATCCCGGCAACGCGCCTGCCTCTGTCCCTGATTCAGGGACGTCCCCCGAAAGAAGGGGGCCCCGAGAAAGCCGTCGCCTACGACGACGAAGATGCCATCACGATGGGCGTCGCCGCCGCCATCGACTGCCTCAGCGGCATCGATCGCCGCGAGATCGACGGCGTGATGTTCGCGTCGACCAGCTACGAGCTGAAGGAGAAGCAGGCAGCCGCGGTCATTGCGAAGGCTCTCGACCTGCGCCGAGACGTCCTCACTACGGACTTCTCGGGCTCCCTGCGTTCGGGGACGAGCGCGATCGAAGCGGCCGCCAATGCCGTGGGTGCCGGAAGCGCGAAGAACGTCCTCGTCGTCGCAAGCGATTGCCGGATGGGTGCGCCGCGCGGCGTGCTCGAGTCCAAGCTGGGCGACGCAGCCGCCGCCATCCTCCTGAGTTCCGATGACGTCATCGCGACGATCGACGGCTCGTACGCCATCTCCGACGAGTTCCAGGACATGTGGCGGAGCGATGGCGAAACGTTCACCCATGCGTGGGAAGATCGCTTCATCGTCACCGAGGGGTACACGCCCAACATGATCGAGGCGGTCAACGGCCTGTTCAACAAGACGGGTCGCCGCGCCGGCGACTATTCCAAGGCCGCTCTGGTCGCACCCGATGCCCGCAGCATGGGTGGGGTCGTGAAGAAGGTCGGCCTCGAGGGAAGGCAGGTGCAGGACCCCCTCTTTGGTCGACTCGGCCATTGCGGCGCGGCGTTCGCGCCGCTGTTGATCGTCGCCGCACTCGAAGATGCGCGCGCAGGAGATCGACTGCTCGCCGCCAGCGCCGGAGACGGCGCGCACGCACTGTCATTCGAAGTGACCGATGCGATCGCCAAGCTGCCGCCGCGGCGCGGCGTGAAGGGGCACCTCGATCGTCGTCGCCCCCTGCCCTCGTATGACACGTACCTCAAATCGCGAAACCTCGACCCCAAGGAATGGGCCACCGGCGCCGACCTCGGGCTCTCCGCCACGATCCGTTTTCGAGAACGCGATGCGGATATCGGGTTCGTCGGCGCCAAGTGCACGAGCTGCGGACAAATTCACATCCCGAAGACCCGCGTCTGTTGCAGATGCCACGCGAAGGATGGTTGGGAGCCGGCGCGGCTCTCTGACAAGCACGGCAAGGTTCTGTCGTACACGTTCGACTACTTCTTCCCGACTGCCCAGCCGCCTACGATCATGATCATGACCGACGTCGAGGGCTGTCGCGTGCAGGTGCAGCTCGCGAACGCCAAGCCCGACGAAGTGAAGCTCGACATGCCGGTCGAGTACGTTTTTCGGAAGATTCATAGCGCCGGCGGCAAGGCCAACTATTTCTGGAAGGCCAGCCCCCTTCCCGCGGGAGCCTGAGATGAGCGGAACCATCAAAGACAAGGTCGCCGTCGTCGGAGTCGGCGCGTGCAAGTTCGGCGAGAACTGGACGTCGTCGCGCGAGGACATGATCGTCGACGCGGCCTACGAAGCGTACGCCGACGCGGGCATCGAGAATCCGCAGGAGCAGATCGAAGCGGTATTCTGCGGGGCCGTCTACCCCCGCGAGGGAACGTCGGAGATCGCCGAGGCGCTGAAGATCTTCGGCAAGCCGATCAGCATCGTCTCAGACTACTGCCAGACGGGGACCGATGCGTTCCGATTCGGTGCGCTGGCCGTTGCGTCGGGGATGTACGACACCGTGCTGGTCGTCGGCTTCGACAAGCCCAAGGATCGCGGCGTGTCCGGCCCCTCGGTCAACTTCGACCGGGTGCGTGGACTTCCCTCCACCCCGGCAGGGTGGTTCTCGCTGTGCGCCGCGCGCTACTTCGAGACATTCGGTGCGGGCCGGGAAGACCTCGCCAAGATCGCGGTGAAGAACCACCACAACGGCACTCTGGCACCGAAGTCGATGCTGAAGCGTGAGATCACCGTGGACGATGCGCTGAACGCGCGCATCATCTCGTGGCCCTTCGGCCTTTACGACTGCGCCGCTCAGTCCGATGGCGCGGCCGCGTGCATCTTGACTCGAGCCGAGTCGGCCAAGAACTACCGCGACGACCACGTCCTCGTGAAGGCCGTGACCATCGCGGTATCGGAGCACCCCCAGCGCGACCCAAACTTCGACTTCCTCGGTTGGAAGCCCACGCAGTATGCGGCGAAGGACGCCTACCGACAGGCCGGAATCTCCGATCCGTTCAAGGAACTCGATGTCATCCAACTCCATGACTGCTTCACGCTGACGGAAATGCTGACGTACGAAGACCTCGGACTCATCGAGAGAGGGTCGGCGAAGGATCACATCGCGAGCGGCACATTCGAGCTCGACGGTGAGCTTCCGATCAACACCGACGGCGGGCTCAAGACCTTCGGGCACCCCACCGGCGCTACTGGGGTACGGATGATCTACGAGAACACCCTTCAGCTGCAGGGCCGCGCCGAAGGGCGCCAGGTGAAGAACGCGACGATGGCGCTCAGCCACAACATCGGCGGACCGCCCACCACGTGCGGAATCGCGATTCTCGGGATGCCCTGAGCCGCGTATGCAACCGAGAACGCAAGCGGGGGTGCCGACATTCATGGTCGGCACCCCCGTTTTGCGTTGAATTAGAACCCCGTCAGATCACTCATAGGTCACCATGACGCGAACCCACAGCTTGAGGCTGAGGTTGTCCTGGTTCAGGTGGCGGGTCCCCTCCCACGTTCCGCCCGAATACGTGAGGCTTGGTCCGAAACTGATCGCCTTCGTAACTGCCGACTTGAAGTTGTCATCGTCCTCGTAGGCCGAGATCACGACATCGAAGTGATCGGTCGCCCCGGACCACGAGATGCCGAGAGACGGATGGATGGTATCGCCATCATCCACCGAGTACTCCCCGGTCCACGGGTTCTGGCCGCCGAGCTCGAGACCGACGCTCAACTCGCCGGAGCCCGCCAGCCCCCCGTCGCCGTCGCTGATCACGTTGACCTTGTCGATGAAAGCGCGCGCGACTCGCTCTTTGGTGCGGAACGAAGCCGGCCCGTCGACGACCCGATCGGGTTTCCCGCAGTTCGACTTCACGCGAATCCGGTACACGTATTCCCTGCCCGGTGCGATCGTCGTCAGAAGTGGAAGCGGCTTGATCGAGTGGTAGGTGCCCTTCGGGCTGCTGCCAAGCCCCGCGAGCACTTGGTCCACCTTGCCCTTCTCCCAAATCTCGACCGCCGCTTTCGCCGCGACGGAGGTATTGAAGGCGAAGGTCGGCACCAGTCCGTTGACATTGACCGAGATGTTACTCGGCACGCCCGTGAAACAGCCCAAGAGGCCGGGTGGGACCTTGCCGATGTCGATGCCACCACCCGGCAGAAGCGTCCAGAGGTCGTCGGGGAGCTTAGAGACGTCGATGCCCCCAAGGCCGCCTCCCGAGAGCGTCCCTTGCGGGTCACATCCCGCCACGGGTTGGAAGGTCTGGCTCGCCCGGTTGAACCCGAACTGAATCGTGCCATCGCAGTCCGACGTCGGGTTCCCGGACGACTTCGCGGTAGCCCGGGTGCCGGTACAAGCCACGCCCGCGTTGCCGTGTGTCGGATCGAGTCCGTTGACGGACTCGCAATCGCTCGCCTGCTTCCACTTGAGCGACTTCAGGAAGCTGTACGGAGAAACCTTCACGACCTCGAAGGTCTGCGTGATCGTCTTGGTCTCGTTCGCGGTGCTCTTGATCGTGATCTTGATCGTGTGCGTGCCGGCGGAAAGGCGCTGAAAGTTGTACGCTCCGGAGAAACCGGAGTTCATGGGTGCGGCCGGAAAGGCCGCCTTCACATCACCACGACTCGAGCAACACGGCACACGGTATTTTGGCTCCGAGTCGACCTGCACTTCGATCAGTCGCTGAATCGAAGCACCAGGCGCCGTGGTATAGGCCCAGCCGGACACGTTGCCGACGCCCGAGGCGGGGAAGCTCGCCGAGGGAGACTCGACGTTGTACTGAATGGCGGCGGAGGCAGGCCCCGACCAGGCGACAAGCCCGATCATCGCGAGCCCGACGCCCGCCGCACGAAGCGTTCTCTCAATGCGTTTCATCTCAGTTTTCTCCCAGGATGAGCGAGGGCTCGAGCTTGAATGGCGGCTTCACCCAGTCGATGAAGTCGCAGCCCTTGCTCACGCGAAACCCCTGCACGGAGCGGACCCACGTCATCTCGATGTCGCCAGCGCAGTGTTCCGTAAATCCCGCACCGTTCGTCAGCTCGACGCCGCTGCACACGATGCGCCCGACCATCTCTCCGTCTTCCACGACGTTGCTCGGAGTACAGTGGTCCGCCTTGCCGTCGTCGAAGAGGAACTTCTTGTTGAAGGAGTACGTTCCCAGTGACTCGCTACTGAAGGCCGTCGACAGCACCTTGTGATCGCCGAACTTCGAATAGACATGCACCTCCATCGTGTGCTGGCCGGGGGCGAGGCTCGCGAAGTTGTATGCCCCCGAGAACCCGCTCAGCAGGGGTGCGGCCGCGATGGCCTGCTTGACATCACCCCGGTCGCTGCAGCAGGGAACCTGCAGAGCAAACTGCCCGTCGACGTAGACGTCGACCTCGGTCTTGATCTCGTCTCCCGGAATCGTGGCATACGCCCATCCCTGAACGTTGCCGACGCCCGAAGCGAGCTCGTTTGGGTTGGGACCTTCCAGATTGGCCACGATCGTGGCGCTCGCAGTTCCCGCGAGCCCAGCCATCAATGTGGCCACGATCGCAAGCGCTCGGCCCATGCGGCCCAGGAACGGCTCGTCTTGTCGTTCTGGCTTTCTCATTTGCGTCTCTCCTTTGGCTTCGTGTTGAGCGTCCGAGCGATGCTCGAACGGCGCAGCCAAAGGAGCGCAACGATGGGGCCATGCGGATGGACGTCACGACGAACCCGATGGAGCGCCGTGGGAAGGAGAAGAACTCGCGCGCGGCGTAGTCTTTTCGGCACTCCGCCGGAAACACCCCCGACCCCGGGCGCGAGATGTCCGCACCTTCAGGTGAGTGGTTCGGTTGCCACCGCGAACCACGCTTTGCAGGTCGGGGCAGAGCGATCCGTGTACGCCCGCCGGCCTAGGTGAACGGAGCTTGGTCCCGGCCGTCGGGAGCCGTCCCGTTCGAAGAGCAGGCGGTTGAGACCACCTGGCCCAGCTCAGACGGTCGGATCGGGCTCGTCACGCCTCGTGAGGTTGGGCGGCGGCGATTGGCCCAGGTCGGCGTAGCTCTGAGCGGCCAGATCGATCAGCGCGTTGTCCAACTCGATGCGGAACGCCTCGAGCCCCTCAGCGGTCTTCGCGGTCGCGGGCACGAAGTAGGGTCCCCGAAGATAGTAGCGGATCCGGTTGAACGGCAACGGCACGGCCATCCGGTCCCAGGTGGGGAGACGAACACAGCGCTTGTACCAGGTCCGCACGAGCGCGATCGGCCTATCGGCCTCGCGAGCGACGACGATGGCGCCACTCTTCATGCGGTACGGGGGGCCCTTGGAGCCATCGACCGTCAGTCCGAGCGTAACCTCGTCCGTGGTCTTCATGTGATGGATCAGGTCCTCGAGCACCCCCTCGCGTCGCCGCGCTTGCCCGGTGCTGCTCCCCCCGCGGAAGACGACCGCGTTGCACAACTCCAGCATGCGGGTGATGAGTTCCCCAGACTCTCCGAGACTCGCGAGCGTATGGATCCGGATTCCGAGCCAGTAGTAGCCGTAGGCCACGGTGAAGACTTCCTCGTGCCAAAGGATGCACACGACGCCCTTATGCTCCGACGCCCAGACCTTGAGTTCAGCCGCATCGAGCCCTTCGACGCGGCTCGTCGCCCACACGAGCCGCATGTAGGCCATGTAGAGGTGGGGCACGACGAACGCGGCAAGCTTCGCGAGGCGCTGCGAAAACATCGGTCGGATTCGCTCTCGCACGAAGCGTGCGATCGGCCCGGGCGCGGATGCCGGTTTGGCGTCGTTCTGTTTGGTCTGACTCAATGGCTTTCCTGGACGAGTGCCGTCGGGTGGGGTCGAAACTCGGCCTGGCGTCGAGGCCGCTCAGGGCTCCCGGGAGGTCACGGCGGCGAGCACCGCCTCCACGAGTTCCTGGGGCACCGGCTCGTCCATCTCGCTCAGTATGCGTTCTCCAGCCTCCAACGCCACCCGGTACCGCGCGAGGTACCGTCGGCAATCCGGGCAGAACCGGATGTGACGCTCGAAGAGCACTCGGTCGTTCTCCGCGAGCGCTCCCTCCAGATAATCCACAATGAACTCATCCAGTGCTCGGCACGTAATCATGCCCGGTAGTCGACCCATGATCACCCCGCGGATCCGCCGCTTCATGGTCTGCCCCCAACTCACTCGCACGCCCCCCGAAAGACCGGCTCGAGGGCGGCGGCCAACGCCAGGCGTGCCCGATGAAGTCGCATCTTGGCGGCACCTGGCGTGATGTCGAGGAGATCCGCGACCTCCCCGATCCCGTGGTTCTCGAGATGGTGCAGGACGATGACCGCCCGGTAGTCGGCTGGCAGCTCGTCGATCGCGGCGCGAACGCAGTCTCGAGTCTCCTTTCGCAGGAGCAGGTCTTCGACGCCGGGAAGATCGCCCACGTCCGCCACCATACGACAGCCGGAGGCATCGAACTCGGAGTAGGGATTCTCGAGGGCATCCTCACGATTCCGCCCCCTCGCGCGGAGCCTCTGTAGCCCCGCATTGACGACGATCCGATAGAGCCAGGTCCGGAGCGACGAGCGCCCCTCGAACCGGTCGACGTTTCGGAACGCCTGCAGCAACGCGTCTTGCACGCAGTCCTGAGCGTCCTGGTCGCCCACGAGCCGTCGAGCGACTCGCAAGAGAGGGCCGGCCAACTCGCCCGCAAGCGCCGCACGAGCTTCCTTTGAGCCCGAGCGAAGGCCCGACAGGATCGCGTCGTCCTCTGCCGGCGAGCTGCCGGACGAGGGATCTGGCTTGGCACGTCGCATCGATCATCGGGACACGCCGCCGCACGGGGTCCGCTCGGTGAAGGTGCCACGCCGATCGGTCCTCAGCAACTCGACGCCTCCAGCATTCGGACGCGGAGGAGCTGCGGTCACGCCGGGCGCGCATGCCTCACCAGCCCGCGCTCGAGAGCTCGTTGGGCAGATGCTCGGTTCCATCGCTATCGACTCAGATCAGCTCTGGATCGGCGATGATCTCGACGAGGCTCGGCCCGTCATGCCGGAGCGCCTCGGTGATCGCACCATCGAGGTCGGCCTTATCCTCAACGCGCCAGCCCGCCGCACCACAGATCCGTGCGTACTCGGAGAAATCCGGATTGTGCAGCGAGGTCTGCCACACGTTCCAGTCGCCGGCTCGCTGCTCCTTGCTGATCTTGCCCAGCTGATCGTTGCGCACCAGCACGTGAGTGATGTTCATCCCGTACTTCACGGCCGTCGTCAGCTCGGCGAGATACTGACCGAACCCACCGTCGCCCGATACCGACACGACCGGGCGCCCGCGGAATCGCGGATCGTCTTCCTGCGTCGCCACCCAGCTTCCGAGAGCCGCGGGGAACGAGAAGCCGATCGAGCCCAAATAGCCGGACATGAGGACGGCTTGCCGCGCGCACTCGAAGTACCGACCGAACGAGTAGGTGTTGTTGCCGACGTCGACCGGGATGATCGCGTCTTCGGGAACCAGCCGAGACAGCGCATCGAAGATCAATGCCGAATTGATTCCCTTGCCACGATCTTCGTCGCGACGCCGGCACTTCTCCTTGCGCCAGATCTCCCAGCGCGCCGCGATCTCAGGTGCCTGATCGATCGAGCTGGCCTGCCCCTCCAGCCGCTCCGACAGGATGTCCACCGTCGACGCGATCTCGCCCCAGAGGCCGACATCGATCGCGTGAAACTTGCCCAGCGCCATGGCGTCGAAGTCCACCTGGATCGTCGGCTTCTTCGGCGTGATGCCGGTGTGGTTGCTGAAGCTCGCCCCAAGCACCAAGAGCGCGTCCGATTCGTTCATGAACCAGCTCGCGATCGGGGTGCCACTTCGTCCGAGGACGCCGCACCCCAGTGGGTGCTGATCCGAGATGAGCCCCTTGGCCTTGAAGGTCGTGAGCACGGGGCACCGAAGGGACTCGGCCAGCCGCGTGACCGCCTCCATGTCGAAGCGGGCACCGTGCCCCACGATGATCACCGGCCGCTTCGCCTTGGCGAGCATGTCCACCGCCGCATCGACCTCATCGGCGGGCGGTCTGATGGCGCGGGCCGCGACTCGTCCCGCCGGACCTCCCGCTTTGGCGTCTTCCGCGGCGGGCAGGGTCTGCACCTCGTCGGGGAAGATCAGATGAGAGACTCCGCGGTTCAGGATGGAGCTCTTCAGCGCCAGGTTCATGAGCTCGGCGTGTCGGCTGCCATGAAGCACGATCTGCGCCCACTGCGCGACCTTGCCGAAGGCCGCTTGGAGATCGACCTCCTGGAACGCGCCCGCGCCGAGGACCTGCGTGTCGACCTGCCCCGTCAGCGCCAGGACCGGCGAGCGGTCGACGTTCGCATCCCAGAGGCCGGTCAGCAGATTGGTGGCACCAGGCCCCGCGATACTGAGACAGGCGGCCGGGCGTCCGGTGAGCTTCCCGTAGGCGGAGCAAGCGAAGGCCGCCGCCCCCTCGTGACGAATCCCAACGTAGGTGAGCCGGCCCGCCTCTTCCTGCACCCGCAGCGCATCGGCCAGACCCAGGTTCGAATGCCCGACCATCCCGAACACCGCGCGCACACCCCAGTTCGTCATGGTCTCAGCCATGACATCGGTGACCGTGCGCTCGTGCGGCTTGTCCTCCTCGAGACCGACGTAGATCCCGTCTTCGCGCACCTCGACGGGATACTTGGGGACACAGTCCCCGTACCCCTCGGGGGGAAGACCCGTTTGCGGATGATAGTCCCACCCGTGCCACGGGCAGCGCAGAAACCCGTTCTCGATCGAGCCTTCGCCGAGCGGACCGCCCTGGTGAGGGCACTTGTTGCTGAGTGCGGTGTACTCGCCCTCGAAGTGCGTCATGCAGACCGTGTGCTTGCCGACGGGAACGGCCTTCACCCGTCCCTCCGGAAGCTCCTTGAGGGCGAGGACCTTGTGCCAGACCGTTTGGCGAGAGGTCGCCATCGTTCGTGCTCCTATTCCGTGTTCGTTCGGGTGCGGGACTACGCGAGAAGTTGTCGACTAGCCGCGACAGCCACGTCGAGAAACGTGGTAGTGCGCTGCGACTGCTCGGAGGCCGGTCCGCCCGCGAGCAGATCGGAACCTGTGAGGACGGCCGCAGTGAAGCCCTCGGTGTGCCAACGGCCTCCGGCGGGGAGCTCCGGTAGGGCTGCGGCATCCGGGTACGGCCACGGGGAGACGTACCAATACGGCTCCGCGTACGACCCGTCGCCGGGGGACATGCCGACACCGACGCTCTTGGTCAAGGCGCCGTCGCCGCCGACCTCGATGGCCAACAGCGAGCCGACGTCGAAGTGATGCGGCCAGCAACGGACCTCGCCGGCGCCGTCGAACTTCGACACGAGCTCGGTCATCGCGTGGTGGCCGTTGGCGAACCACCTCGACATCTCGCCGAGGTCGACGCCGGGGCCACACGAGAATCGTCCACCGCGCCCAACCGCGTGCTCCGGGATCTCGTACCCGGGCAGGGTCAGGCCGGACTCCGGCAC
>JAJCZO010000415.1 GCA_029262355.1 Deltaproteobacteria bacterium | reverse complement strand
GGACGAAGACCTGTTCTACCGTCCCCTCGTCACCCGTGAGCCTCCACCCGATCCGGATTCCAGACTTCTCGAACATGGAGAAGTCTACCGTCTGACTGTCGAGCAGCCCTCCGATCAGCTGTTGTGCGAGGTCGTGCGCCTCGCTCAGCATCGCGGTGGCCGCCTTGCGCTTCGCTTGTAGGGCCTGAAGATCTTTCCGCACCTTCGCTGGGGAATCCGGAGGCGTCGGCCCTCCCAGGAAGAAGTTGGTGCTCAGCAACACAGTCAGGAGATCGGTGAGGCGCTCTAGCAGTACGAGTCGCTGTCCCTCCGAGATCTGATCCAAGTCTTCGATGTTGGCGAGGTCCGCCCAGAGTTGCGCTCCGCCCTCATACTTCGATGGTTTTTCTATTGGCATCACATCCCCATGAGAATTTGATCGTCATCCAGAGTTAAATAATCTTGACGGAGTTATAGAAATCATGGTACCGTTCTTTTCATTGGCGGCGCAAGTCGTGCGCCGAGAAAAGCGAAAGGAAGGAATTGGGGCATGAACGAGGAAAAGGATCTGAGGTCAGTCTTCGCCGGTCAGATTGAGCGTACTCTGCGGGGCAAGACGAAGTCGCTCATCGCCGACTTCGACGAGATGCTGGATCGCTTCGACTACATCGAGACGCTGCACGGGTGGGAGCGGATGAAGGACGTCGAGTGGGCGGAGTTCATCCGTGCCTTCAACCGCTTGGCGGCGAAGGTCGATCGGGCACGCGGGCAGCGCGAGGGAAACGGCGCTGTCAGTGAAGCACCTGTTGGCGAGATCGGCGCGGCTTAGGTGGAGGTTGAGGGTAAGGGCCACGGCCAGGCGCTGCTGCCGCACACACCTCAGTCCGGTGTGAAGAAGGCCGACGGCCTGATCCCCAACGACCTGCTCCTTGTCGCGACGGAGATCGGCACGCGGGAAGGGCGGGCATGGAAGGACTGTCCTACGAGTAGGGGGGCACGTCGCGACATCAAGCGGCTCTGTGCGGGCGTTGCGATCGAGATCAGCCTGGCTGTGAAGATGGTGTACCGGCAGGCCGTCAGCGAGGAGAAGGGTCGGCAGTGCGACCAGATTATTGCACGGGCGGCCGAGATCGGGCGGCAGGAAGCCCTGGCCGAGACGGACGCGGCGGCGAAGCGGGCGCGGCAGAAGTACCGCCAGCTGGTCTCAGGGGCACCGTCAGCCGTTCAGGCGTCCGCGAGGCTGGCATACGACGAGGCGAAGCCTGCTCGGACGTTCAACTTCCTGGGAGACAGCCTGTAATCCCCCCGCCTTCGCGAGGTCGGTCGAGGGCCACCCAAGCGAGAAGGCAAGGAGGAACATATGAGGAGCAAGAATATGGAGACGATGGAAGGTTCCACGGAAGAACGCATCGTGGTGAAGCTCGGCGCGCTGAGGCAGAACCCGGAGCGCAGTCGCTACGCGGTCCCCCTCGATGAAAATCGGATCAGGGAACTCATCGAAGACGGATCTTCGCCAGATCCGGCTGAAGACGTGCGTGTACGGCTGTCGCCTACCCAGACCGGGGAGTTCGAGGTGGCCTCCGGCGACCATCTCATCGAAGCGGCTCGCCGCGTCGGAGTGCGGGCCATGACCGTGACGCTGTGCAATCTCGACGACAACGAGATGCGCGCCGCTCTCGCACGCGAAGAGGCCGAGGTGGAGGAGAACAGGCGGGTGTCCGATCCTCTCTCGATCGAGGTCGAACCCGGCAAGGTGGTCTCCATCCTGTCGGCCACGGAGGCCGATCTCACGAAGGCCGAGCAGCTTGATCGTGAGCGGGAGGAGCAGGAGGGGCGGCGCGACGCCGCACTGGAAGCTCTCTACGACGATCTTCGTACTGAAGCTGGAGCGGCCTGAGGTCTTCGTGTGCCCCACGCCGCAGTGACCTTCGGTCGGCGGCGTGGGGGGCGCAAAGACGCTGGAGATCAGGACAATGAAGACAGCCCATTCGACCAACATGGCCGCCACGACAACGACCCGTGACCGTAGCGTGAGCGACCAGCACTACGACACTCGCAACGCATCCGCAGAGGCGCTGAAGCGCGCCTTCGAGGC
Organism: Deltaproteobacteria bacterium; assembly: GCA_029262355.1. Classification (GTDB taxonomy): domain Bacteria; phylum Desulfobacterota; class Binatia; order UBA12015; family UBA12015; genus VGTG01. The sequence continues at coordinate 3,762 of JAJCZO010000415.1, read as the reverse complement.
GGGGCGGGTGGATGCCCTCCCCGGTGAGCGCGAGCGTCTCCTGCGGGACGTGGTGCAGCGAGATGATGGATGTGCCGTGTGGCGGGGGAAGACGGTCAAGGGCTTATATCCTCGCGTCTCACTGCTGGTTCGCCCTGGTCGGGGCGTTGACGTCTTGGTGCGGCGCGCACTCTGGGTTCTGCATCAGCAGCGACCGATCCCAGCTGGAGCGCGCATCACGACCACGTGCGCGACGCCGCTGTGCGTGAATCCTGCGCATCTGGTGGTGGCCACAGCGAAAGAGGTCGTCGATCGAGCGGTGAGCGAGGGAAAGATCAAGCCCCTGTGCGGCTGGGATGGTCGTCGTCGGAGGTCGCGTACAGGGTGGTGATCGCGATGACCGAAACTCCCGCAACTGCACCCTATCCGGTCGGGTACGCATGCCTCGAACTACCCTATGAGTAGGTCGTGTGATTCGTCCTGCCGTGCACGTTTCGTGTCGGGCTCAACAGAAGATTCAACTGCGTGGTCGTCATACGGGGCTCGTCCCTAGGCCGATTCGCTCTTACGAGGCCTTCGCGAACGACGGTAGACTGAACGTACGCGGCCGTTCTCGAACGACCGCGGACGAATACGAAGAAGGAGACGCTCTTTGGAACACCATCAGAACGACCACGTACCCATCACGGCAGTGGGCGGGGTACCGCCACTGCTCACAGTAGCCGAGGCCAGCAGTGTCCTCGGGGTTGGGCGGACCACAATCTACAAGTTGTTCGCCCAACGGCAGCTGCTTGCGCTCAAGGTGCTGGGCTCGACACGCGTCTCCAGCACTGACGTGCGCGCCCTCATCGAACGGCAACGTGAAGCGGCCGTTGCTGAGTAGCTCATAGAGAAACCAGGACGCCGCCGGGGGGTGTGGGACACCTTTCAATCCCGGCGTGAGTCCTGGTGGGAGACCGTCATGAAACTAGGGAAACGAACTCCAGCCGCAGGAATGTCACGTGCACCGGAGAGCGTCCACGCTCCCGTGGTTCTCGCGCACGCTGACGATGAAGGCACGCGGAGCATCGCGAACTTCAGCGTCGAGGATCGTTGTCCATCCTCGGCGGCAACCCCGACGCAGCCAGCGATCGACTCGGCGACGCTTCTCCGCCTGGCGTTGGCCTTCTCGGCTCCGAGATCGAACGCGATGTACATCGACTCGAACAACAAGGCCGAGGGCTTCGACTCGATCGAGGTCGCAGTCGAGACGGGGAGAGCGTTCTGCACTGTTCCTGATGAGCGGATCCTTGTGATCGACCAGGACGATGAACGTGACCTCGACGCTCTGCTTACTTTTCACCGCGAAGTGAAGGCCCAACGGCTCCCGCCGGTGCTCTGGCAGACAGGGAGCCCTGGCCACCACCATCTTGATGTCCGCATCGATGATCCGCAGACTCGTAAACGCTGGGCCGAACGTGCGAAGGAACTTGGTCTTGGTGTCCGAGTCGGGGAAGGTGGCCGGACTCGTCCGCCTCTCACTCCCCATCGTCGCGGGTTGTCTGTTCAGTTGCTCAACCCCGAAGACCCAGTGGAGGCGGCGTACCGGCTTTCTCCCCCTCCACCTCGCAGGCGTCGAACAAGAAGGCTACCTCCACGGATTCAGACGCTCCTGACGGAGGGCGGCACGGAAGAGGAATACCCTCATCCTGAGGGCGGCGTTGATCGCTCCAAAGTGATGTTCTCGATCCTGCTCTCTGCGTTGCAGGCTGGAATGGAGAAGGATGCCGTCTTTGGTCTGCTTCGCGACCCTACCCACGCCGGGGGTGCTCGTCTCCAGTGTGACCGGGACGGCGTGGAGAAGTCAAAAGAGGAGGCCCAGGACGATTTCGATCGTTCATGGGGCAACGCCGAGGCGCGGGTGAGGGCCAACCCCCCGCGCTCAACGTATCGGTCCGTTCGGAGCGACATCGACGGCATCCTCGATGTTGCCCGTCATCACCTTCGTGGGCGGACTTCTGGCACCGATCTGGCCATTCTCGATGCCTTCGCGAGGGTTGGCCGCCTGGGGAACACCCTGGAGATCGGAGCCAGTATAAGGAGGCTCGCCGAACTCGCATGCATCTCAGGGCACAGAACCGTGAGAGCGTCATTGTACCGGCTCCGAGCATCGGGATGGCTCAGGGAGAAGACGAAGGGCCACGGCAGGCACGCTGCCGTCTACGTGATGACGGTTCCGTCGAGCGTTGTCTCAAAAGTGACTCACTATACTCTCTCACCCCCCTTAGGAGGTGACGAATCCTCTAATGGGGCAGTTATGAGACACGGAGAGAGAGCAGCCTTCATGAGATCATGGAACGGCCACCGGGGACTCGGGAAGCCGCCGTGGCGGGTTCTGAACTGCCTTCTTCAGGTGGGGCCGATCACCAAGGCTGACCTCGTCCGGCAGATGTCCACAGAGAACATGGCGAGGGCCACGGTCTACCGTGCAGTGAAGAAGCTTCTGGTCTGGAAGATCATCGAGGCGGACGAGAAGGGAATCCTCTTCGGCCCATCTGACGTGGAGGCTCGGCTTGAGAGGTTCGAGCAGGAGGTGGGTCTCGACACCGCGAAGGAGCAGCAGAGGGAACGACACGAGGAAGAGCGGATCGCGTATCGGCACGAGAGTGGGAGGGATAGGCAGCGTGAGAAGCTCGCCAGGTGGGAGGCGGGCATGGCTGCGGCTGCTGGGCCGGTTCCCCAGTTTCCTCGGAGCAGGGCGGCCGTAGGAACAGAGCCCGGCCCCACCGCGTGATCCAGGCTGATCTGCAACTCTGGGAGACGCCGCCCTATCCGGAGGAGGCCAGCAAGCTCCGCGAGGAGTACCGGGCCTTCAGGCTCAAGTGGCTACCCACCTGGGCCAATCGGCCTCCGACGTGGCACATGCTGATCCGGGTGATTGTGCTTTTGGTGCTGAGCCCTATACGAGGAAATGCCTGATGGGCTTCTCGATAGGTGACGCTCTTCTCATCATCGCGGGAATGGGCGGTGGCGGGTGGCTCTTGCTTCGGATTTCCCGATCTCGGCGGGGAAAGATTGGCTTGGGGATCACTGCTGGCTTGGTGGCCCTGGTGCTCATCGGTGTCGTACTAGTCGAAGAGGGCGTACGCCGACGCAGGGCAGAAGAGAAGCAGCGGCAGGGGCTGCTAGCGTCTGGCATTGGGGTTCTCAGATTCAAGACGTGGGCACCTCTCTACGTCTTCAACCTCAAGCCAGGAGTCTACGAGAGCTTTTGGGGCGATATAGCCCTCCCCCGGTTTGATGGACACTCAATAAAGCGCGAGAAAGCGCTGGGAGTGATCCATGAGAAAGAACAAACGGAAGCGGAGATCGTTTACGCCTGAGTTCAAGGCGGAGGTGGTGGGGCTATGCGCGGTCGGAGACCGCAGCATCGGGAAGGTCGCGGAAGATCTGGGACTGACGGAGACAGCGGTCCGGGAATGGGTTCGGCTTGCCGAGATCGATGACGGGAAAGGCCCTCCGGGAGCGTTGACGACGGAAGAGCGCGAGGAGTTGCGGCATCTCCGGCGAGAGAACAAGCGGCTGGAGATGGAGCGCTCAATCTTAAAAAAAGCGGCGGCCTTCTTCGCGAAAGAGAGCACATGAGATTCGTGTTCATCAAGGCGGAGAAGGCCACGTACCCGGTGCGAATGCTCTGTCGGGTTCTGGAAGTGTCGCGCAGCGGTTTCTACGCCTGGCTGGGGCGCACGCCATCGGCGCGCAAGAAGGCCGACGCGCAGTTGGCGACGAAGATCGCGGCCGTGC
>JAJCZO010000414.1 GCA_029262355.1 Deltaproteobacteria bacterium | reverse complement strand
GCTTTCTCGACCGACTCGGCTTGATGCCCCACGACCACCACCGTGCGCTCGGCGCCGAGCGGCTTGCACGCTTCGAGGACGTGCAGAACGAGCGGGCGGCCCCCAAGTGGGAAGACGACCTTGGCGTGGGCGGATTTCATCCGCGTGCCCTTGCCGGCAGCCAGAATGACGATGGCCAGATCTCGTGTATCGCTCACGGGGTCACCTCAAGCTTTCCCAGGCGGATTTTCTCTTCGGCGGCCGCGACCTTGGCCTTGACCGCGGCTGGGACGCGGCTCTCGAGTCGGGGGTTGTAGATCAGCTGGATCGCGCCCTCCGCGAGCCCTTCCTGGATGACCCGGCCTTCGAAGTGCTTGTCTTTCGACTCGCGGGCGACCTGTAGGAACGCGGCCGGGATCGAGATGACGGCACTTGCGAGCACGGTCTCGGGAGCCGCGCTGCTCTGGTCGCCATTGGTGCCGAACGCGAGGATCCCGTGGTCTTTCGCCGCCTGGAACACACCCAATCCGGCGGCGTCAGCGTTGTGAATCAGGAAGTCGGCTCCCTGGGCGATCATGGCGCTCGCGGCCGCGCGCGCGGCGGCAACGTCTTCGAAGTTGCCGGTATATGCGGTCGAAACCACGAAGTCTGAATTGACGCTCTTTGCTCCAGCGATGAAGCCGTCGAAGGTCTTCTTGATGACGGGTAGCTCGATGCCGCCGATGCAGCCGGCGCGCCCGGTCTCGGACAGCGACGCGGCCAGCATGCCAGCGAGATACGTCGCCTGGTCCAGATCGAATTGGAGTGAGGCCACGTTCCTGGCCGAGACGCTTCCGGAGCTCACGACGAAGTCGGTGTTCGGGAAGTCGTTCGCGGCCCGCAGGGCGGGGTCCTGGAACTCGAAGCCATGACCGAAAACGATCGCGAAGCCTTGCTGCGCGTAGCCCCGAAAGCCCTGTTCGAAGTCGGCAGGGGTGGCGACCTGTTGGTTGCTCACTTCGGCGCCCAGCTCCCGTTTGATCTCTTGCAAGGCCTCGTACGCACCGGCGTTCCACCCGCCATCGCTGACCGGCCCGGGTGTGAGGAGCCCGACTTTGAAAGTGCTGCCGCCGTCGTCTGCCCCTTGGGTGCAGCCCACAGCGATGAAAGCGAGCGCCCCCAGCAGAGCGGCCCCGCGTCGCGAGAGGCGACTCATGCGCGCAGGTTCCGGTACCCCCCGCGGAAGTAGAGCAGCGGGTCGGTTTCTTGATCCATCGCCATGTCGATCGGCTCGCCGACGTAGATCGTGTGATCGCCGGCGTCGAAGTCGTAGCGGACCTCACACTCGAGGTGGGCCAGCACCCCGTTTAGAACGGGCGCGCCGCCCTTTCCCGCGCGGTAGCCGACGCCCTCGAACTTGTCTCCGCCGGACTTCGAGAATTTTCGGGAGAGGACCTCCTGCTCGTTCGATAGGATGTTGACCGCGAAGATCTTTGACGCGCCGAAGGCTGCGTAGCTCTCGGCCTTCTTGTCGACGCAGCAGAGCAGTAAGGGAGGACTCAGCGATACCGAACTGACGGCGTTCGCGGTCAGGCCGAAGAGTTGGCCGTTGCCGTCGTGGGTTGTGATCACGGTCACCCCGGTTGCGAAGTGGCCCATGACGCCACGGAACTCTTGCGGATCGACTGCCATGTTCTGATCTCCCTTGAGGATTTTGTTGAGCGGAGGTCTCTTTAACTGCGAGGCCACCCTTGTCCAATGGCGTTGCAACCTACGCGGGCTGGCCGGATAACGGTACCGGTGAACGGGTTTCGTGGTGGATTGGCGGGGTGGCTGGTGCTCGGCACCGTGGGCTTTTCGCTCGCGATGGGGTGCGCTCTTCCAAAGAAGGCGGAGTCGCCCGGACCCGTCCGCGAGGTCGTTTCCGATGAGCGCGCGCCGTTGGAATGGGCCCGCGGCGAGAGGTGGTTCGTCCTCGTAAAGCGCTCCTGCCGGACCGTCTCGGTCTACCGTAAGGGCGAGTGGATGCGGACCTACCACGACATCTCGTTCGGCCGGAATCCGGGCGACAAGCTCTACGAAGGGGACCGAAAAACCCCTCTCGGCCTGTACCGGATGGTCGGTCGCCGCCGGCACCCCCGCTGGTCACGGTTCATCCTGCTGGACTACCCCAACCTGCGCGATCGCGAGGTGCACCGCGCGGCCCGCGCTGCCGGACTCGTCCCCACCGGCCCCGGCAGCCAGATCGGCATCCACGGCAGTGACGAGCCGATTCTGAACCGGGGCGGCGTGGATTGGACGTATGGGTGCGTTTCGCTGCTCGACGAGGACGTGCGCGAGCTGTACTCCACCGTGCCGCCGGGCACCCTGGTGCTCATCGAAGACTGATACCGACATCGCCGGTCGAGCCGGGCGGGGGTGGATTTGCCACGGGCGTAGGTGGCCTCTACGGTTCGGAGGTATCGAGTCGCGTCGGTCGCGCACGCAGCGCCGGGGAGCCCGATTCGAACCGCCTCATGAGTGACTATATCGCCGATCTGAGTGGACCCGACGCGGCGCCGATCGAAAGTCTCGATCAGCTCATCGAGCACTTCGAGCGCGGCTCGAAGACGCGCGACGAGTTCCGTATCGGCACGGAATACGAGAAGGTCGCGGTCGACCGGGAGACGGGCGCCGCGGTTCCCTTCAGCGGCGATCGGGGAATCGAGAAGCTTCTTTGGGGCTTGGCTGACCGGTTTGGCTGGGAGCCGCAGGAGGAAGAAGGCCGAGTCATCGGTCTTTCGCGACCGGGTGGTGACATCACTCTCGAGCCGGGCGGCCAGCTCGAGCTGTCCGGACGCGCGTGTGAAAACCTGCATGAGGCTCAGGTCGAGCTGGACGAGCACGTGGACGAGATCACCGTCGTTGCGGAGCCGCTGGGTGTCGAGTTCCTGAGCTTGGGGATCCAGCCGCTGTCTACCCTCGAGGAGATCGAGTGGGTGCCCAAGAAGCGCTACGGCATCATGGCTCCCTACATGGAGAAGGTCGGGAGCTACGGTCAGCGAATGATGAAGCAGACCGCGACGGTTCAGGTGAATCTGGATTACCGCAGCGAGGCCGACGCCCTGCGCAAGATGCGGCTGTCGACCGGGCTGGCGCCGGTGATGAACGCGATCTTCGCGAACTCCCCCGTCTGCGATGGCCGGCCCACGGGCTATCTTTCGTTTCGTGGGCAGATCTGGACCGATACCGACCCCCTGCGTTGTGGCATGTTGCCCTTCGTCTTCTCCGACCAAGCCGGATTCGAAGACTATGTCGACTGGGCGCTCGACGCGCCGATGTACTTCGTCAAGCGGGGCCAGGACTACCACGACCTCACCGGCGTGCCCTTCCGGCAGTTCTGGAAAGCGGGCGTGGGCGAGCTGCGCGCGACCGTGGGCGACTTCGCTCTCCACCTGTCCACGCTGTTTCCCGAAACGCGGCTCAAGACCTACATCGAGCTCCGGATGGCGGACAGTCAGCCGCCAGAGTCGATGCTCGCACTCTCCGCCATTTCCAAGGGCGTTCTGTACGACGACGACTGCATGGAGGGAGCGTGGGATCTCGTGAAGGAATGGTCCTTCGCAGAGCGCGTCGAGATCCTTCACCGCACGTACCGCGAGGGTTTTCAGGCCGTGGCCAAGCGCCACAAGGTCGGGGATCTGGCTCGGGAGCTCGTCGACATCGCGGCCGAGGGACTACGCCGCCAAGACTGCCGGAATGCGTCTGGTCAGACCGAAGAGATCTACGTCGATCCGGTCCGCTCTCGGGTGGACCGCGGTGTCACGCTTGCTGAGGAGTTCCTGGCCGAGTGGAACGGCCATGAGGGCGTGAGTGATGGAGCCCGCTGGTTGATCGACTACGCCGCCTACCGAAACCCGGGCGCGTGATGTGGCGGGCCCGTAGGCCCGCCGCGCGGTTGGACCTCAGGTCGGAGGCTTCATGAACCCTTCGGCCTGCTTGCCCTCGGGTTTGATCGAGCCGTCCTGAAGGTCGACGAGCCACGAAGCCTTCTGTGTGGCGCTGTCCTCCTTCCAGACGAGCGAGACCCGGTACAGCGGGCCTTCGTCCTGGGTCGTGCTCCATGCAAAGGTTCCGACGAAGCGTCCCTTGGCGCGTGCCTGATTGCCGAACTCGATCAGTTGATCCTTCAGCGTGTACTGCATCTCGGGGCTCTTGTAATTCTGAACGATCTCTTGAGCCTCGGTTTCGCGGCCTTCCCAGCCGGCGCCGATCTGGGTCACGACGAACCACACAAAGCCGAGCGTCGCGACGCCCAGAAGGCCCCACCCGATCATTGCGCCGGCAGTGCTCCCGCCGCTTGAAGTTTGATTTGATGGAGCTGGCGTATCGACCATGGCGTGCCTCTTCCTCGTAGTTATGTGCGGAGCCGGCGCCCTAGGAGCGCCTCGCGACGCGTATAGCGCACTAAAACTGCGATCCCAACGCTCGAGAGGGTCTTCTGGATCGCAAATTAGCTGGGCTCATGATAGAAATCAGTGGAAATCATTTTGCGCGTCGAGGGAGACCGCGTTAGCGTCCGGCGCTTCCGGGGGGAGCCGTAGACAAAGGGTATACGTGCCTTTCTCGGGCGTGATTTGGAGTTCACTGCAAGGGGGTATGATGCGAACTCGTGGGGCCGCAATCCAGGACAGGTCGGGTGGTTTATTTGAACCGGATGTTCTCCTGCCTGGTCAGTTCTTCTCGTTCTTCCGCAAAGAGGCAGGTTTCGATCGCGAGCGCCGTTTGATGCTCGCCGTCCTCGAGGACGCAATCGATTGCTTCCAGAAATACGCGCACACCAATGATCTGCGCGGCAAGCAGCTCTTCGCTGAATCGTACGAGTGGATCATGTCCCCGGACAAACGCTGGCTGTTCTCTTTCGAGAACATCTGCCAGATCGTCGACATGAACCCGGACTACATTCGCCAAGGGCTTCACCGTTGGCGCGACGACAGGGCGCAGGCACCGGTAGTGCCACCGAGCCCGGTCCAAGAAGGGGCGCAGGCGCACTGATCGTCCAAAGTAGTTCTTGACGACCCCCGCGAGCGCGCTCGCGGGGGTCGCCGTCACCAGGCGGTCGGCGCGAGCGGCTCGGGGAGTATCATCCACCATCGTCTGCGGGCTGCTTCGGGCGGGAGTACGGGTCGTCGGCATCGATCTCGTTCGTTGCCTTCGGGCGGAACACACCAGGTCGAGTGTCGACGAGATGCAGGTCGTTGCGGGACACGTCGACCGGAATGCCTCGCACTTCGGAGATCGCGGTGTGGAGCTTGGCCTCGTCCACCAGGTCCAGCAGCCCCTTCGATTCGAGTTCCGAGACCGCGTGGCGCCAACGTCCGGGCTGCTGTCCGTAGATGTCGTCATGGACCTCGACGTAGACGCGGCCGTGCCGCTCACCGATCTTCACGGTCTCATACGCGAACTCGCCGGTCGTCCCGACCGGCGTCCGTGGGTAGAGGCGGTCGATGTCTTCGGGGTACATGCGAAGGCACCCATGGCTCACCGACATCCCCACCCCCCAGGGGATGTTCGTTCCGTGGATCGCGTACAGCGGGATGGAGAGGCGCATGCGGTACTCCCCGAGCGGATTCTCCGGGGTTCCTCCCTTGATCAGCTTCTCGCTGTAGCCCTTCTCCTCGATTCGCTCTTGGCGGATCGACTCGGGGATGACCCACGTCGGGTCTTTCGTCTTCTCCGTCACCCGAAACTCACCCTGCGGGGTGCGCCACTGGGTGCGACCGAGCCCGACGGGATGCGTGACGACGGTCCGGGCCTCGCCGTTCTTGTGGGGCGGATAATAGTAGAGCCGCATCTCGGGGATGTTGATGACGAGGCCCTCGTAGCGACAGCAAGGCAGGATCCACTGCGTCGGGAGCACGATGTTGGCGTTTGCCTGCGCGGGGATCCATTCGTCGACCCCCGGGTTGGCGCCCACCATCTCGTTGTGACCCAGGCCGTAGTACCGTCCGACGTCGTAGAACGTGTCGCCGGTGGTGGGCGCGTAACTGGTGAGGTCGCCGATGACCGTACGTGCCTGGCCGGGGTGGCCCTCGTCGGGAAGCGTGAACGTATAGACGGCGACCGGCAGCTGGCCGAAGTCTTCCTCGACCCATTCCCGCGCCGAAGCTGGCAGCGCCAAGGAGGCGGCCGTCGCGCACAGCACGAGGAGCCCGAACAGAATCCTCCATGTCGTCCCACCCCACACCGCGAGTCCCGTTCTATCGGCGGTGGATTGGGTAGACAAGTTGGGCGCCTTTCCACACCTCCCGTTGTCGTATAAAAAGTGAGTACGGAGGTTGATCTTGGTGGTGTCGAGAGCGGCAGGGAGCCGAGCCGCAGGGGTAGCCCTGTCGGTGGCGGCATTGGCGATGGTTCTGGGAACCGCGACCGCGATGGCGGCGGGGCCCAAGGTCACGGCGCGCACGGCTTTGGTCATGGACGCGAAGACCGGCAAGGTCATTTGGTCCAAGGCTGCCGATCAGAAGCGAGCGCCTGCCAGTACGACCAAGATCGTCACGACGATTCTGGCTCTCGAAAGCGGTAGGCTCGATGAGTCGTTCACCGTCAGCAGCCGCGCGCAGAAGCAAGTGCCGTCGAAGATCCACCTGCGCAAGGGCCAGCGCCTCACCCTTCGTGATCTGACATACTCCCTCATGCTCAAATCGGCGAACGATGGCGCCGTCGTCGTGGCCGAGGGGCTAGGCGGCAGTGTCGAAGACTTCGCGAAAAAGATGGACGCCCGGGCGAAGAAAGCCGGTACGACCAAGACTAGCTTCCGCAATCCATCGGGCCTGTCGCATTCTCAGCATCTCTCTACGGCGCATGATCTCGGCAGGATCGTTCGCTCAGCCCTCGACGTGCCGGGCTTTCGGAAGGTCGCCGGAACCCAGACGCGCAAGATTCGCATCCGCGGGACGAAGGATCGCTCGCTCTCGCTCAAGAACAAGAACCGCCTGCTTAGCGGCTACTTCGCGTCGGTGATCGGCAAGACGGGCTACACGAGGGCGGCCGGCCGCTGTTTCGCTGGGGCGGCCACCTTCGAGGGCCGCGAGGTGATCGTCGTGATCATGGGTGCCAGCGATCTCTGGGGCGACACCAAGAAGCTGATCCAATGGGCGCACCGCGGAGACGGCAAGACCGAGTGGCCACGAGTTCAAATGGCCAAGGCGGAGGCCGCCCCCAGGCCCAAGGTCGTCGCGAACATGGCTCCGAAGCCCGTTCCAAAGCCCAAGGCGGAGGTCGTGGCAAAGGTGGCTCCGAAGCCTGTCCCGAAGCCCGCTCCAAAGACGATCGCCACCGCGAGCCGTGCCGCGTCTCCGGCTGCTGCGGGCGCGCCCCGGCCGCGATCTGCCGCTCTGGCGCCGGCACCTCCGCCCCCTCGCCCGGGCTCTGCCGCGCTGGCCGCCACCGCGAGGACGAGGGCACGCTCTGCGGCCCTCACCACCCCGATTGTCCGACCTCGCTCGGCCGCACTCGAGCCCAGCGAGGCCCCGCCTCAGCGCGTGGCGGCAGTTCACCGCACGACACCCGCCTACGTTCGCGCGTTTCGCCCGGAGGGCAACGTCCGGCGGGGGTGCACCGGGTACGGTTGCGACCGGCGCGTACGCTACTGGCCCGCGCGGTAGGAGACGAGCAGCAGCCCCACCAGGGTTGCCAGCGAAAGTGCACTTCCGAGCGGTAGACCGGGCGCCCGGTAGCGCATGGTGACGCGGTGGTCCCCCGACCCCAGCCATACTCCACGCACGAGCCCGTTCACGCGCTCGATGGTGGTGGGCAGGCCGTCGACCGAGGCACGCCAACCCGCAAGGAAGCTGTCGTTCACGACCAGGAGAGCGGGCGCGTTGGTCGAAACGTCGATGGTGATCACGTCGTTGCCGTCCTCGATCCACTCGATCGCGCGGCGCTCCGGGGCTCGGTAGGCGATGTCCTCGACACCGATTCCCTCCACGACCGCGACACGGCTCGGATCGTTCTCGTGGACGAAGCGGCTTAGAGCCGCGTCCGGCCCACTCGCGACGAGGACCTGTTCGGCCACGTAAGCCCGTCGGGCAGCGTCGCCCAGTGTGTAGAGGTGGGCTGCGTCCGAGCCCAGGGGGACTCGCTCGATATCCGGCGAGCGCAACTCGACGAAACTGGTGGCGAAGCGGGTTCCGAGTGCTTGTAGTGCCGCGAGGGCTTGGGGCTGCAGAAGCTGGCCGAGGGTGCGCTGCAGGCGCTCGTGATCGACCAGGTTGAGTGACGCGGGTGTGTTGACGTTGCCAAGCCCATAGAGCTCGCCGGTCGCCGCGTACAGCAGCCCTCGATCGATCCTCGCGGCTTCGGCCGGATTTGCCGGAGTCGGCGCACCCGTCGTGTTGGCGTAGTAGCGCGTCGGAGCGGGAGCCCCGCCCTCGCGGCCCATCGCCAGCGCGATCTCCGGAGGCGAGAGAACGTCGTCGGGAGGCAGCGTGAACAACGCCCCTCGATTGATGCGCGCGAGATCGGCGACCGACACTACCAAGAGTACGGCGGTCACGCCCTGCGCCATCCTCGCCGGGAGGCGCGCGCCGAGCTGGGTGAGGCCCCAGGCGGCGCCGAGCGCGATCAGCGCGTGTAGGCCGACGAGTAACTTCTCGGGATACCGGAGAAGGTCGATGCCGGGCACATGTTCGTACAGCAAGGGCAGAAGCCCGGCATTGGATCCGAAGGCCAGGCCGAGGAGCACGACCACCAGAAGCGTCGCGAGAAGGCGGGTGAGCGACGGCACGATGAGCAGGGCCCCAAGCGCGAGCAGGACGGGGACGGGTCCCACGTAGAGCGTCGGCAGGAACGGGTTCGATGCTTGTGCGCCGACCATGACGAGCTCGGAGAGCCGCGCGACCGGTGTCGAGTAGGCGAGGACGTTGGCGGTCGACAGCCCGTGGACGCCGCGGTGGGTCTCGCCCAGGTACTGCCACACGGGTACGAGTTGCATGGCGGCCAGAAGTGCGGCGAGCGGCGGCACCCATAGAGCGCGAACGTCACGCGCGAGCAGGACGAGCAGGCCAGCGATGAGGATCGCCATTTCCGGGCTGCCGGTGAGAAGCGCGGCGGTGAGAAGCAGGCTCGACGACAGGACCCGCGTTCGGGTGTCGTCGGTGCGTGCCCAGCCCCATAGCACCCAAGGGAGCCAGGAGATCGCCATCAGATGGTTCAGCAGGTGGCCGAGCGAGACGAGCGGACCGCCTAGTCCCCACACCAACGCCCCGAGTCCCGCGGCTCCGCGAGAGGTACCGAGTGCGCGCAAAAGCAGGAAGGCGCCGACGGTCGTCCACGCGTAGTGGAAGACGAAGAACAGGTTGAACCCGCGCGAGAACGGCGTCACCAGGAGCAGTGCGCTGGGGGGATAGAAGAGCCCCGTCTGCCACTCCGCGAGGAAGGGCTTGCCGAGCACGGGCGCCGGATTCCACATCGGCCACGATCCCTCGAGGAGAGCGCGCGCGAGGAAGGCGCGGATGGGCAGGATCGACGAGAGGGCGTCCCGCTCGACGACGATGGCTCGATCGAGCAGGAATGGGGCCTGGAACCACGCCACGACGGCCAGCACGGCCGCGAGAGCGCCCCATGTAGCCCATGGCGCCGCCGGCTGCTCTCTGTGCTTCACGAGGGTTCATCGGCCGCTTCCGCCGACTTCTGAACGGTTTCGTCTGGTGGGTCGAGCTGCCGCGGGGTGGGGTCTCCGAGCGGCGTCACGAGGCGGCCCAGGATGAGTCCGGCGAGTAGCCCCCCAGCGTGGGCGGCGTTGTCGCGTCCCGGCCCGACTCCGACGAGCAGTGCGTACACGGCGCCCAGCGCCCCCAGAACCTGCCAACGGCGGAGCCGCCCCAGGAACTCGGGCCGCAGAGTCTGTCCTGCGAGAGCGCCCAGAACGCCGGCTACGGCGCCAGACGCGCCCGCTTTGAGACCCACCGTCGGCACCATGAAGTGGCTGAAGACGTTCCCCGCGACACCGGTAGCGACGAACACGAGAAGAAAGCGTCCCGCGCCCAGGTGGTGGGCGAGCGGTGGGCCGACCAGCGCCAGGGTCAACAGGTTTGCCGTGATGTGGGCGCCGTCGAAGTGGATGAACACCGCGGCGAACAATCGCCAGAGCTCGCCGCTTTCGACGAGACTCCAAGAGATCGCGCCGTGTTCCAGAAGTCGGGAGCGGGTGGGCGCCCCGCTCGACAAGTGGGTGCTCCAGAACACGGCTCCGCAGGCGAGGACCGCGGCGAGAAGCCCGCTTGCGCCGCGCCGCGACCAGAGCACTGCCGGTTCCACGCGTTCCTTGGGCGAGTCGTCTTCGACCGTGAGGTCGATCTCGACCAGAAGTCGCCGGGCGCCGCTCTCGTCGAGTGGCGCGACCAAGATCGCGCCGTCTTCGGGGCGGTAGGCGGCTTCGATGCCGTCGGAGCCCAATAGGGCCATGACCTCACCGACGCGACTCTCGGGGACGTCGTGCAGGACGGCTACGAGGTCATCGTCGACATCCTCCTCCATGCGATCCCTCCGTCAGCCCGAATCAGGCAACCGGGACGCACACGCCGCCCGCGCACGCGCCGGCGTCGTCGCGCACCACACACGGGGTACCGTCTTCAACCGGTTCGAAGCGACATCCGCTCTGGGTTGAGACATCCTCGGTGCACTGGTTTTGGTCTTCGCACAGCAGCTGGTTCAAGAGGCAGCTGCCGTCGGAGCAGGTCCCGCTGAAGGCGCCGAGCGTGCAGTCGACGCCGTTGCCCAGTCTGGTGTTCACACACCCGCCGTCCGGCGCGCGATCGTCGATGGTGCATCCGTTTCCGTCGTCGCAGCTACCATTGGTCGGGCAGCCATCGGTGCCGGCCACGCAGAAGGCGGAGACCGGGCTCGGGAGCAACGAGGTTTGGAAAGCGATAGCGGCCGGAGACCCTCCCCGCGCTCCCGTACCCGCGCCGACGAACACGCGGCCGTCGACGACGACCGCTGGGGACGAAGCGGGCCCGCCGACGCTCAGCCGGTTCAAGATCTCGCCGGTCTCGGCGTCGTACACGAAGATGGCGCCGCCGATCGATCCCATGAAGACGACGCCGGGGATCGCACTGGTTGGGGCGAAGCTGGGGAGCGCTTCTTCATTGGCCCACCGCAGCGCGCCGGTCGTCGCATCGAGGCTCCATGCGGCGGGGGTCTGCATCGCGGAGAGGTCGGTGCCGATGCCGGTGCTGGTGTACACATGGCCGTTGCCGACAGCCGCGCTGGCGATGATCCCCCCGATGTCGCCGCCGGCCACGGTGCGGGTCTGCCAGTACGGTTCCACACGGCCGGTGAGCTCGTTCACGCCGTCGCGGTCGAGGACGTAGTAGACTCCGTCCTTGCCGCCGATGCCGACGACCTCGCGAGCCGCGCCGTCGAGCTCGATCTCAAACAGGTTCGGGACAGCACCGAAGGCGAGATCGTCGTTGTCGACCTCGCGCGGACGCCAGACCCACTCGGGCTCGCCGCTGTCGAGGTGGAGTGCGAAGATTGCCTCGTCATACGGCGGCATGGGTGGCGGAGGCTCGCGGGTCTCGGGATCGTCGTCGGTGTCGCAATTGCTCGAGGCGGAGTAGATCAGCCGGCGTCTTGGGTCGATTGCCCCGGACGACCACACGCTGCCGCACCGGACCCCATCTCGGTCGTGATCGC
Source organism: Deltaproteobacteria bacterium (assembly GCA_029262355.1). GTDB lineage: Bacteria > Desulfobacterota > Binatia > UBA12015 > UBA12015 > VGTG01. The sequence continues at coordinate 21,333 of JAJCZO010000414.1, read as the reverse complement.
AACCTTGGCGGGTCGCGAAGAAGTCGTCGGGGAGTCCCAGCTCGGCTGCGCTGTGATAGCCGTCGAACCGCCGGACCACGTCGCTCGGGTCTGGACGACAGGACGAGCCGGTCACCACGTCGAAGTACCAGACGAGCGTTCCCTCTCGGGCGTCGACCGCATAGAAGCCGCCCTTCCCGTCGCCGAAGTCGTTCACGTCCATTCCGAAATAGACGATTCCCTCGAAGACGCCGGGCGATGAGATCACCTCGTTGCGTTCGGTGAGGAAGTCGCATTGCGTGCACCCGGTGCCGGCGTCGAACTCCCACAGAGGCTCGCCCGTCGCCGCGTCGAGGCTGAACATCGTCATCCCGCTTGCCACGAAGACGGTGAGGCGGCCGTCGATTTCGTCCACCGAGGCGCTCCCCGCTTGCGGGTATGAGCCCCCCGGATGGGGTTTGAATTCGTAAGACCACACGAGGCTGCCGTCGGCGCCTCGTAGGGCATAGAATTGACCGTCCCACGCAGCCACGAAGACCATCTGGGTCTCGCCCTCTTCTGGGAGGTCGACGTTCGCAACGATGGGCGACGCGGTGACGACCGCGCCGGTCGTGAACCGCCACAGCGGCACCAGCCGGTGGGCGTTCTCGCGGGTGATCCCGGTATCCCCCGGCTGGAAGAAGGTGCGCGCGAGGCTTCCCCCGTACGTGCGCCATTGCGCGGTGGACGTCGGCTGCAGCGTAGCGTCTGGGGTTTGGTCGGGCCCCAACGAGGCGTCGGAGCAACCCAACGCCATGAGGGCGGCGATCAGGCCGGTCGCCAAGGGGGTAATTTGCGCGAAAGGCATTCCCCATTGGGTGATGGAATCACGGGGGACAGGCAAGCGAGTTCGTGTCGCGGGCTGACCCGGTGATCAGGGGCGCCCGCCCGGCAGGCCGCCGCGGCCACCGCGAGGCGTGCTTCGATAGGCGCAGGAAGACCTCCTGGGCGACGTCCTCGCCCTCGATCGGGTTGCCCCGAGCACGCGGGTCGCGAACGCATGGATGCGACCGAGGTGACGCTCCACGAGCTGGTGGCACGCGTCGCGGTCGGCTTTGCCGACGCGGACCATGAGCCGTTCGTCCGGCTCTCGTGCCTCCGCCACCGCGGCATTTTTTGAAGGCGGCGGCGCGCCCACGCAAACAACTCGCATGGGCGCGCCGCGCCAGGGCGCGGGAGGGGGATCCAGCGCCTTTGTGCTCAGGAGCAACACCGTGGCACCGACGTGCTGCGGCCGGCTCGAAGAAGATGAGGACTACGGTTCCCCCGGTCTTGATCGGTGGTGCTCATCTCGTCAGGTTCCACCCCCGCCAGCGCGAAACCCGTCGCTCGAGAACGCAGGGAAGTGGGCTTGCCGCGCACCTTGTGGGGGCTGGGGCTGGCGCCTAAGAACTCGAGCCATGCAGCCCACGAAGACGGCCATTGCGGGCCTCGGCATCACCGACCAAGGCAAGGTCTACGGCAAGAGCGCGGTCGGTTTCGCCGTAGAAGCGATTCGGTTGGCACTCGAAGACGCGGGTCTGGAGACCCAGGACCTCGATGGTGTTCTGGTAAACCCGGGTCTCAGCTGGGGTCTCTCGGGATCCATGGGCTCCTTTGCCGTTCAGCAGGCCATGGGGATCACGGACCTCACGCTGAGCGCGTCGGTTAGCCTCGGCGGCGCGAGCGCCGGCGCGATGATCATGCAGGCGGCGCTCGCGATCGAGGCTGGTATGGCCTCGACCGTCGCGTGCGTGTTTGCCGATGCGCCGCTCAAGCAGCCGCAGCCGACCTCGGCTTCACGGAAGAAATCGTCGGGGACGGCGAGCGCGTACGCGCACGCTGGCGGGCTCGAGGCCGCCTACGGCGTGTTCGGCGTGAATGGTCGATACGCGCTCGTCGCACAGCGGCACATGCACGAGTTTGGGACGACGCAGGACCAGCTCGGCGCGATCGCGGTGAGCGAGCGTGCGTTCGCCCAAGGGAACCCGGCCGCGCAGTTCTGCGGGAAGCCCCTTACGATGGACGACTACCACGCGTCGCGTTGGGTCACGGAGCCGTTTCACCTCCTGGATTGCTGCCTGGTCTCGAACGGCGGGGTCGCCGTGATCGTCACGAGCGCCGAGCGAGCCAAAGACTTGCGACGACTACCCGTTCACGTGCGCGGGATGGCTCAGGCCCACCCGGGAGGAGATCCGCTCGAGACGCTTTCGTCCGGTGCGGTACAGGCTGGGAAGGCGGCGCTCGATATGGCGGACGTCGGTCTCGACGACATTCAGTTCTGTGAGCTGTACGACTGCTACACGTTCACGGTTCTGGTCACGCTCGAGGACTACGGGTTTTGCAAGAAGGGCGAAGGAGGTGCCTTCGTCGAAAGTGGTCGCATCGGCCCCGGTGGTGACTTGCCGACCAACACGGGAGGCGGACAGCTCTCTTCGTTCTACATGTGGGGGATGACGCCCATCTCCGAGGCGGTGATCCAGATCCGCGGTGACGGCGGGGAACGTCAGGTTCGCAAGCATGAGCTTGGCCTCGTGAGTGGCAACGGCGGCATCCTCTCGACGCACTCCACGTTGATCGTCAGCACGAGCGCATCATGATGTCCGACAAGATCATTCCCACGATTCCGCCCGAGCTCGAGCCGTTCTTCGCCGCAGCGAAGGAAGGACGGCTCGAGGTCCAACGTTGCGTGTCATGCGGCACGTTGCGTTTCCCAGCGCGGAGCCTCTGCGCAACGTGCCTGTCGACGCAAAGCGAGTGGACTCCGGTTTCGGGACGAGGCGAGGTTTACAGCTTCTTCTGGATGCACCAAGTTTATCACCCGGCGTTTGCCGCGGAAGTTCCGTACGCGGTCGTCGTGGTGCAGCTCGAAGAAGGCCCGCGATTGACTACGAACATCCTGGATTGCGCGAAGGATGAGCTGCGCGTCGGTCTGCCTGTGGAAGTGACGTTCGAGGAGCGTGGCCCCGATGTTCGACTGCCTCAGTTTCGCCCTCGAAGGGCATAGGATCGGGTTTCCATCGGTGGTAGGCTCGCCGTGAGACCCGGGTGCGGGATAACACGTTCAGCCTACATCGAAGTTTCAGGGAGCTACCTCTGCTCGTTAGAGGACACGCCCGTGCACGGCGCGGGAAGCCCGACGCGAGCAAGCGGCGCCCACCTACTCGAAGGAGTAGGCCGAAGCGAAATGACCGCACCTGGGTTTCATCCCAGATTCCCGCGCCCCGGGCAGCGAAGGACGCCGCTCTTCAGGAGCACCTCGGCGACGGCTCGGTGCCCGACCGGACTCCAGTGACCATCGCGCGGAATCAGTGGCTTCATCCCTTGGCCGTACATGGGCTCCAGGGTTTCGTTCAGATCGATGAAGGTGGCGCCCTCGCGTGACGCGATGTCGGCAACGAGATCACGGAAACCAACTTCGACGGGATGATTCCGGCGGTGCAGGTACGTCGTTGCGTACGCGAGATGAAGCGAGACACCCCGGCTCCGACACGTCGCGGCGATCTCTCGCAGCAAGCGCTCGGTGACGCCGTATCCGGGCATGGCACGTGCGCCACTCGGCTCCCCGCCCGCGCGGGGTGAATCTTGCACGCGGGCTGCGGCGGGTACCGGATCTGGGTCCGGAGTGACGGCGCGGGGCCTTTGTCGGGTCTGCCACCAGCGCTTCAGCGCTGCGAGCTGCCAGGAGATGAAGTTGACCGCGTAACTATGGTCGTCGATGAATCGCTCGACCGGATTCTTGAGGACCCCTGGCGGGGGCTGATTTCGTGTCCGGAGCTCGCCGTCGACCAGATCGAAGGCGGGTCGATGTTTCTTGTCGTCGGCGTTGTCGCCGATGTCGGTACGACTCACGATGAGGAGCACCTGGTCGTAGTCGCGCACCGCGAGCTCTTGGCGCAGAAGCAGGTACTCCTGTCCCGTCGAGAAGGCGTTGACGGCTCGGTTGTACACCGCGACATCCGGGGCGAGCGCTCGTTGCATGATGTCGGAGAAGACCTGGCCTTGCTCGACGCCCCAGCCCCACGCGAGTGAGTCGCCCAAGATCAGAAGCCGCTGGGTGGCCTCGGTGGGACGTGGGGGCTCCGGGCGGCGGAAGCCGTCTGTATCGTGTCGGACCAGGACGTCGAACTCGGGCGTGTGGAAGCGTCGCGAGATGCTCTTTTTCCCGCGCCAGCCGAGCACGTCGTCGCCGTCGTGGAAGCCGTTCAAGGGATTGAAGATCTGGATCGGACCGCCGAAGATCCGGAGGTTGATCTCGAGCCCGACGAAGCCGACGACGAGCGCGGTGACGACGATGGAGAGAGCACGCTTCCAGCCGGCCATTCGGGGTAGTCTTACGAAACCCGGCTCAGCGTCGCGAGCGAGACAGGCCGGCGAAGGCGAGACCGGTGAGTGTGAGCAGGACGCCTGGCACCCAGAACGTCGCGGCGAGTCCGACTTCCACCGAGAGCCAGGCGCCGGCGACCGAGCCCACCACATTGCCCTGCATCATCGCGGTCGAGCTGATCCCGGCCATGCGACCGCGTGCGTTCTCGGGCGCGTAGCCATTCAGCCACTGGAAGGAGAGCGGGATGAAGCCGGCCATCGCGACGCCCGAAAGGCACCGCAATACCAGCACGCTTTCGATGTTCGGTACGACACCGACCGCCAAGTTGGTCAGGCCGGAGACGATGATCGAAACGCCGAGAATCCGCCCGAGCCCGAATCGCGGCACGAGGCGGACCCACGTCGTCGCCAACAACATCGACGGCAGTCCCTGCGCGAACATCACGACCCCGGTCATCGTTGCCACGGCATCTCGCTCGACGCCCAGCCGCTCCACGAAGAGCGCCATCGTAGGCCAGGAGGCCATCACGGTGATCTGGTAGGTCAGGACGACCGCGAGCATCCCGAGGACGGAGCGTTGTCGGAGGAGGTCACGCCATCTCGGTTGAGGAAGTGAGGTCGCGGAAGCCGGCGCGCCGTCGCGCTCGTCGAGCACGAGCACACAGACCGCCGCCATGGCGAGGGCGATCGCGCCGACACCGAGGAACAGGGGGCGAATCCCGACGACGTCTGCGAGCACGCCGCCCATGAGCGGGCCGCAGAGCACCGCTGCCGAGCGGGTCGCCTGGAGCACTGCAAGGGCGCGCCCGACCCGCGCTTCGGGTGTAAGCGTGGTCAGCAGTCCCACCGCCGCGGGGAACACACCGCTCACGGCGCCTTGCACGCCGCGCCAGCCGAGGAGTTCGATCGGCGTTTGCGCGAAGCCCATGCCCGCGGTCGCGATGGCGATTCCGATCACGGACCGCACGACCATCGGCTTGTGGCCGATCCGGTCAGCGAGGGCGCCCCACATGGGTGTTGCGAACATCGCAATCGCGAACGGGGCGGCGCTCAGCGCGCCGGTCCAGTAGCGAAGCGTGTCGTGGCCGTCCACGCCGATTTTCTGAAGGTACAGGGGAAGCAGAGGGAGGACGGCGGTCATCCCCGCCAGGCATGTGAATTGCGCAGCGCACACGACCCAGAGGTTGGCACGCTCGTGGGACGGGATCTGCGGCACGACACCGGTTTCAAACCATTGTTCCGAGGCCACTGCCAGGATACGATGGAGTGGGGAGGACGAGGAATGCCGACTGCGGACGGACTCACCCCAGGCTTGCTGCTGGCCATGCCACAGCTCGATGACCCGAACTTCCACCGTTCGGTCGTCTTGCTTTGTCGGCACGGTGAGGACGGCGCCCTTGGCTTCATCGTGAATCGTCCGCTGGAGATTCCCGCAGGCGAGCTCCTCGAGCTCGAGTCCGACGAGTCGACCGACCTTCCCCTCACGGTCTGGGAGGGGGGGCCCGTCAGCCAGGAACGGGGCTGGCTTCTCTGCCGCGATGAGCCGACCGAAGGCGAGACGCTGAACGTCTGCGACGGAATCTTCATGTCGAGTTCACAGGCGCACTTGAACAGCGTTCTCGGCGGCGACCCGCGCCACTGCGAGCCGGATCGCTCGCGCCTGCTCTTGGGCTATGCTGGCTGGGGTCCGGGCCAACTCGACACCGAGCTCGCGGCTTCCGCCTGGCTCGCGGTTCCCGTCGACATGGAGCTCATCTTTCACACGCCCTCGGAGGACTTGTGGGAACGAGCCATTCGAACTCTCGGCGTCGATCCGAGCGCGATCTCGCCCGGTCCGGGCATCCACTAGAATCGAAGGCCTGAGCGCGAGACCATGACGACGATTGCCGAGGCGCACACGGCGGTGCCGTACTACCTTCCCATTCACGACGAGGTCGAAGTCTTTACCGCGGCGTACGAGTGCCGTCTGCCGGTTCTTCTCAAGGGCCCCACCGGCTGCGGGAAGACCCGATTCGTGGAGTACATGGCGCACCGGCTCATGGGTGAGGCGACTCGACCCGGGGGTGCGCCGCCGCTGATCACGGTTGCCTGTCACGAGGATCTGACCGGCTCCGATCTCGTCGGGCGCTATTTGATCCAAGGGGACGAGACGGTGTGGATCGACGGGCCTCTGACGCAAGCCGTCCGCGCCGGATCGATGTGCTACCTCGACGAGGTCGTCGAGGCGCGCAAGGACACGATCGTTCTGATTCATCCCCTCACCGACCACCGCCGGATCCTGCCGATCGACAAGCGGGCCGAGATCGTGGAGGCGGACCCGGGCTTCTTGCTCGTGATCTCCTACAACCCCGGATACCAGAGCGTCCTGAAAGACCTGAAGCACTCGACGCGACAGCGTTTCGTGAGCATTGAGTTCGATTATCCGCCGCGCGACCGCGAGGCCGAGATCGTTCGGCACGAGGCCGGGATCGACGCCGATACGGCGCTCAGTCTGGCAACCCTCGGAGAGAAGGTGCGCCACCTGCGGGGCTCCGGGCTCGGCGAAGGAGTGAGTACGCGATTGCTCGTCTACGCGGGGCAGCTCATGGCCAAGGGGCTTGCTCCTCGGCGTGCGTGCAACGTCGCGGTGACGAATTCGCTCACCGATGATCCCGAGATGCTTCGTCAGGTTTCGGAGCTCGTCTCGGCGTTGTTTGCGGAGTGACCACGGGGGCGGTGCCCCGATGGGGACGCGGCTGCTGGGTGGCTATTGCTGGAACTTCTTGCGCCAGCCGTTGCGGCGGGGACCCCAATCGCTGGTGTCGATGAACGAGGACGTTCCGATCACGATGGTGGTGGACATTTCCTCGAGCGTCGCGCCGGACAGATCATCGTAGGCTCTGATCGAGATCAGCCAGCCGCCGTGGGCGTCGTTGCGCTCCTGAATGATGGCGCTCTGAATCCCGCCGTTCTTCTTGGCGGCCTGGTTCTTGTAGATGAACTTCTGGCCACCCTGCTTCTCGATGAACGCACCCGGTGGGACGCTGGCCGAGAGCAGGCCTCCGTTCGCATTGCTGAGGTCGAGGGTCATTCCCGACAGCACCGGATCGATGATCGCCGTTGCGGTCGGGAGCACACGGCCTCCGATCTTGAGGAAGTCCAGGCTTTGGCCGGGACGGAACCTGAGCTGGGCCTTGCAGCCGCAGCAGTTGCCGAAGAGCGGCTGCGGAATCTCCTGTGCCTGCGTGGAATCAACGGACGTGAACAGAAGCAGCGCTGTTGCCAGAGCGAGAATACGAGATCCGATGCGCATGATTTCCCCTCGTGCGAGCGGCCGGACCAGTCCGGCTAGCCGAGGACATCGGGTGTCTCGAACGGGAACTTTAGGGTGAACGCGCCGGCGAGCCGCGGCCCGTCGCCGAGACCTAGATGTGGTACTCGATGTCGTCGAGCTTCTCGGGGGGACGCTTTCTCTTGACCCACCGGGTCAGGCGCCGCCGGACGCGGCCACCGATCCCGATCCGATGCTCGACCCAGGCCAAAATGCCGATCGCCCCCGTCGCTGCCGCTACCGGTAGAATCGTCTGCAGCTTCGGCTGCGACGTCGTGAACAGCATCTGGAGCGAGATGAACAGCATGAAGAGAGCAAAGAATCGCCGGAGGGCAGAGCCGGAGATCTGTCCGGCCAGGACCGCTCCGACGAATGCCCCGGCGGCGAAACCGACGGCAACCCAAGCGACGACTGGTACTCTCACGTAGCCGTGGCGGTAGTACTCGAGCGCAGCGAAGATCCCGATCGGAGGGACGAGGACGGCGATCGAAGTGCCTTGTGCCTCGTGCTGCGAGAACTTGAGCAGGTAGTGCAAGGCCGGCACGAGGAGAATCCCCCCGCCGACGCCGACCATTCCGCTCACGATTCCAACGAGCAAGCCAATTCCAAGCAGACCAAGCGTCATCGCGTTCCCTCGGTGTTGTTGCCGGCATCCTGGCGGTTTTCGCGGGGGAATGCGAAATCGAGGTCGGAATGGGTGACGCAGGTGAACGCGCGACGGCCTCGGCGTTGGTCCGCCTGGCAGATTCGCTGGAGCCAAGGAGCCCCGGCTTCGCAGGTCGCATCCGGGATCTTGCGGCGGAGCTCGCCCCGGCGATCGACCCGGCGCTGAGCAGCGCGTTCGCGCAATGCCTGGGGCGGGTCGTCCGCCTCGAGGGCGTGGGGCGCGACGCGGGACTGGCGCTCGTCGCCGTTGCGCCCGCGGTGATCGCAGAGCTGGGCGCCGCCCCGATTCGCGCGTGGTGTGTTGGCTTCGAGGAGATCGGCGCACACTCGGTTCGCGCGGCGCAGGCGTTCGCGGTGAGCGCCCTCGCCGCCTTGAGCACTACCCCGGAGGCCGCGGGTCGTCTTGCGGCGTGCGCTCTCGCGGTTGCAGGGTTGGCGGAGCGGCATCGTACGGATCCGCTCGTGCCCCGCTTCGCGTCTGCGGCCGGCGAGGCGATCGCGGTCCGGGGCGGCTCGGTCGTGGAGGCCTGGGCTCGTTACTGCGAAGCCGCAGTCTTCGGCTCTCGCCGCACCGCAACCCACTTTGGGTTGCTCCCCGACGCCGACGGGCTCGGCGACGAGGAACTCTCCAGTGCCATCGCACTCGCGACCCGTGCGGCCACGACCGATCGGATCGGTGGGCACAAGGTTTTCGAGGCGGCGCCGGCCGCACTCGCGGGCACGCCACGGCACAGCCGCAGTGCGGTCATGACTCTGGGGCACTTGCTTGCCGGCGACTCGGCGCTCCTGCTCGACGCGCTCAACGTCGTGGGGCCGGTACTGCGCCGGCTCGACCGTCCGGCTCGGTGGATGGTTCTCGATCTCGCCAGCGAGATCGCGGCCGTGGCGCGCGCCGCCGCGCCGCGTTTCCTGCGTAGCGTTCTGCGGGTCGGCGATGCTGTTGGGTACGGTCACGACCTGGAGGCCTTCGTGCGCGAAGGCCTCGCGTTGGCGGAGATTCAGCCGGTCGCGGCCGAGGCCTTCTTTGGTCTCGAAACACGGGGGGCGCGGGCGTTCCTGACGCGACACGACGCTGCGGTTCTCCTCGAAGACGTCGAGACCACGCTGCGTGGCTACCTGCAGCTCATCGAGGGCGAACGGATGCCACTGGTCGGCGTCGAAGCGCTTGGCCTGTTCGCCCCGATCGCGACCGACGGCGCCACGATCCCCGTGAGTGAGCGCGTGAACGTGTTCCCGATCTGGGAAGAGAACTTCACGCTGATGAAGCTACAGGCGACGCTGGGGACCATGTGGCCTCAGGAGGGCACCCTCACGTTCGAGATCGGTCGCTGGTTGGAATCCGAGGACGAGGGGGGACTCGAGGAGTTCTTCCGGCGTTTCGAGTCGCCCGCGGCGGCGGCGGGCATCTTCATGCACCTGGAAGCGCTGCGTGTGATGCCCCGGCTCGCTGAACGATACCCCGGTCTCCTGGCCGACGTCGTCGAGCTACGCCAGCGGGTGTTTCCGCGCGACGAGATTCTGCCGGAAGCCGGCGCCGCGGCGGCGATGCTGTTTCTGGCCCTGGGGGGCGCGGTCGAGCGCGTGACGCTCCCGGCTGGCAAGGGCGACGAGGTCTGCGCGCTCGCACGGGCGGCGCAAGCCGGCGAGGCCACGGTATACGACACGGCTCGGTGTACCGCCCTGTTCAGTCGGCTGTTGGCCGAAGGGGAGCTCGTCAGAGTGTACGGGCTCGAAGAGTTCCTGGCGGACGACCCCGCACTGGCCTACCTGCTCGACCTGGAGGACGACGACACGCCCGCGGCGCCCGGAGACGATCCGGGCAGCCCGGGGGATCTCGCCCAAGAGCCGCACACGGGGAAGGGAGAGCGGTCCGACGAGACTTCACCCAGCGTTCCGGTCGATCCGGAGCTGCTGAAGGCCTATCTCGAGCAGAACCCCGAGCTGACCGTGCACCGCGCCGAGGGAGCGATCGATCCTTCCGGTCTGTTCGTAGCCGGGCTGACCGGCGCCGGCATGGCCGGAGATACACCCGAGTCGAATCGGGAATCGGCGGATCGGATGTTTGCCGTCCAACGGCCGACGCGGCATGCCAAGGGTGTCCACCTTCACGACGAGTGGGACCACCGGATCGAGGATTACCGCGTCGGTTGGTGCCATGTTCACGATCTGGAGGTGGATGGGGACAACGGGACATTCTTCACCTCGGCGCTGTCTGAGCACCGGGAGTTGTTGCCGGAGGTGCGCCGCCAGTTCCAGAAGGTGAAGCCGGAGGGCTACCGAGTGCTGCGGGGGCTTCTCGATGGCGAGGACTTCGATCTGAACGCGGTCGTCGATGCCCGGGCAGACATGCGCGCGCGCCACGACACCTCTTCCAAGCTCTACACCGCGCGCAAGCGAGAGGAACGCGACGTCGCCACACTGTTCCTGCTCGACATGTCGGCCTCGACCGACGAAGAGACCGAGCCGCCCCCGTCGCCCGACCCGGGAGGCGGGAACGACGACGAGTTCGATTTCACGGTGCGGGCGCCGGCCCAGAAGAGGCGCCGGATCATCGACATCCAGAAGGAAGCGCTCGTGGTCATGTCGCAAGCGCTCGAGGAGATCGGCGACCTCTACGCGATCTACGGCTTCTCCGGGCACGGTCGCAAACAAGTCGAGCTCTTCTCGGTGAAGTCGTTCGACGAGTCGCTCACCATGGGTGTGCGCAGCCGCATCGGAGGCATCGAGCCGCAGAGGTCAACGCGCATGGGCGCGGCGCTTCGTCAGGCTCTTACGTACTTCCGTCCCATCGTCGCGCGGTCGAAGCACCTCATCCTGCTCTCGGATGGGTTCCCGCAGGACTTCGACTACGGCGATGATCGTCGCTCGAACGTCTACGGGCTCAAGGATACTGCGATGGCGTTGCGCGAGGCCGAGCAGGCGGGCATCTCCACGTTCTGCATCACGGTGGACCGCTCCGGCAACGACTACCTGCGCGAGATGTGTGAAGCGAAGCGCTATCTCGTCATCGACGAGATCGACGCCCTGCCGCTCGAGCTGCCCAAGATTTATTCCGAGGCAACTCGAGGGGGGTGAGGCTGGGTGGCCCGACGGAGGTCGGGCTCAGGAGGTGAGGCCCCACTTCTTCTTGTTCTCTTCGATCTGCTCGGCGCTCGGATGCTCGGTCTTATCGTGCGTCTTGACCGCGAAGTCGTCCTGGAGGTCCATCATCTTGTAGTTCAAGGGCGTGTCGTCCTTGAACACCTCGGGCACGGCGACCTCTTCGAAGATGGCCTGCCAGGGGCACTCCGGCTCACAGGCACCGCAGTCGATACACTCGTCCGGGTGGATGTAGAGCTGGTTGGGGAAGGTCTCCTTGTCGGAGCCGGTGTACTCGTAGATGCAATCGACGGGGCAGACTGCCACGCACCCTGTGTCCACACAGTCGCGGCAAAGTCTCGTGATGATGTAAGCCATGATATCTCCTGATCGTGGTACGGCGAGGCCGGATTCCGCCCGCGCCCCGAGATATAGCGAGCACGTTCTCCAATGCAACGCAGGGGGCGGGGCCCTATTTGAAACGGGTTTGGCGGACTCCGATGTCGACGAGGGCCAGCCCGAATGCCCCCAGCGCGAGCCAGTACGCCAATGGGAAGGTGATCTGCCGGTCGGCGGGAGCCCGCGTCAGAATCTGTTCGACCGAGGGATTCACGGAGCCGCCGGTGATTTCTGCAATCTGCGCGAGCAGTGCCAGGTTGGGCTCTGCCTCTGGGTCTTCTCGGCGCGCCTGAGCGGCTGCGGATGCCTGGGGAAGCCACTCGTCGCGGGTGAAGACGACCTTGCCCCCCCGCTCCATCGCGATCTCTACGCGGGGTTCGATCGTGTCGAGACTCGGTAGCTCGACTTCGTAGTGGCGGGCGCGAATCGGCGTCGGGCGGAGCTCGTGGGTACCGCCATCTCGGCCGAACAGCCGTACGAGCAACGACGAGCCCTCCTCGCGGTCGAACGTGTCGATCTCGAGCATCGAGCGGCCGCGCTGGTTCTGGACGGCGAGCCGGAGCTCTTCGGCGCTCTCGGGTCGGGCCGCCCACCGGATCAGCTGTGACCAGAAGCGTTGAACTTGTCCCCAGCTCTGCCACTCCCGGGTCGGGTTCGCCGTAAACACGGCAACCCGGCCGAGCCCGTTCTGCCACCCGGCGAGGATCGGCGCCGGCTTGTGTCGGTGGTCGGCGCCCATCCACTCCTGGGCACCGTCCTTGAGCGGGACCGTGGCGAAGGTGCGCAGCAGCGGCATGTCTTTCGTCTGAAGCCCACCGAGTGCTTCGGTTTTCGCGCTGCGGATGCGCGGCCGGAAGGCGACGTCCTTCGGGCCGTCGTCCTCCCGGCCCGCGCGCCGCCGCGTGTCGCTGATCATCAGATCCGGGAGCGAGGTCGAGTCCTTCACGTGGTAGAAATGGCCGTCGGTCGATTCGGCGATGTTCTTGATGAGGTCGTAGCTGTCCTTGTCGTCGCCGATCCGGATCGACGTGACCGTCACGTCGGACTTGGACAGTCCCTCGATGAGCGCGTCGTGCTCGGCCTTGGGCCGAATGCTCGCTCCATCGGTGAGCAGGATGATGTGCTTGGTTGGTATCGAGCTGCTCAGCAGCTGGCGGGTACCGATCTCCAGCGCCTCCTTGAAGTCGGTGCCGCCGCTGGGCACCAGCCGCGCGATCATGTCGGTCAGCTGTTCTCGGTTCTTCGCGAGCGGTTCGATGGCGGACAGAAGCGACGTCTCGGTGTCGAAGGCGGCGGCGCCGACGTGGTCGCGATCTTCGAGCTGTTCGATGAGGGTCAGTGCCGCGTCGCGGGCGTACGCGATGCGGGTTGGCTGCAGCTCGTTGAGCTGCAGACCGTAGGTCATGCTCGACGACCGATCGATGATGAGAAAGAGAGCGAGAGGCTGGCGTACGCGCTTGCGCGGCTTCTGCTTTTCGATCTCCACGGGCAGGAGCCGCGCCAGGGGAGAGTCCTTCAAGTTCTCGTCGGCAACGAGGCCACTGGCGGCGGCGAGTACAAGGCCGCCGCCCAGATCACGAACGTAGGACTCGAGGGCGACCTGCGCCCGATGGGGGAGGTCGTCGCTCGAGACCTCACCGAGCACGACGGCGTGAAATGGTGCCAGGTCTTTGGGCTCGACCCCGGAGAGATCGGCGCGTCGTTCGACCAAGAAGCCCGCGTCCTCGAGGAGCGCCTCGAGGGACGACTTGTGTGAAATCAGCAATACGCGTGGTGGCCCGAGCACGGTGAGCGAAGCCGTGCGTGTCCCCTGTAGCGAGGTGATGTCGCCCGGGGCTTCGAGGTCGATCGAGATGCCGTAGTGGCCCGGAGGCCCGGCGCGCACGACCGCGTCGACGACCGATCGGCCCGGTCCGACGCGAAGCGGCACCCGCCCCAGCTCCTTATCGAAGTGACGCACCACGAGGTCGGCCTCATGGGTTGCCGTGGACCGGTTGGTGATGGCGACGGCCATGTCGATTTCCTGTCCGGACCGCACCATCTGGGGAGCGCCCACGTGCTCGATGCCTAGAGGTGCCTGGGAGCGCGGAGGGACGATTGGGTGCACACGTACGCCGTGGCGACGGGCACTTTCGGCGGCGGCCGACGCGTCGCCCACGGTCTCGTTTCCGTCGGTGAGGAGAATCACGACGCCGCCGTGGCCGCTTCGCGCGGCGAAGTTGGAGCCAGACTCCATGGCCGCCATGAGGTTCGTTCCTCCGGCCTCGACCGAGACTTGGGGCCAGGGCTCGTCCGACGGCGCACCCGGGCCGGCTTCGAGTACGGGTGCGGCTCCGAACCGTAGAACGGCCAGCGCATCGTCCTCGCGCATTGCGTCGATCAGCTCACCGAGCCAGCTCTGCATCCAGGCGCTCTCGGTGGCCGGGATACTCTCGGAGCCGTCGATCAGGGCCACCACTTCGAGTCGGTCTTCGCGCTCCGTTTCGACTACAGTCGCGCCCGCGAGTGCCGCGACGACCGCAAGGTACGCGATGGTGCGCAGGGTCGTTGCGATCCAGAGGCGCGCCGCGTCGACGCGGGTCAGCCTGCCCTCGCGATAGGCCACGCGTCGCCGGAGATGGGTGAGCAGCGCAAGGAGGATGATCAACACCGCGCCGAGCGCGAACGGGAGCGACGCGGGACTCGCGAAGGCGAGCGCGGAGTCGCCGACTTTCAACCAGGGATCGAGCATCAGGCTTCCGTTCCGGCCGACCGCTTGCGTCCCGGCGCCATGGCCGCGACGACGAGCCACTCCGCGAGCAGGATGACCGCGACGAGAAGGAGGACCTCGCGAAGGTACGGGATCGGGGTCCAGGCCGCGGTGTCGTCTTGCGCGGTGGCGGCTTCCTCCTCGGAGATGCTCTCCGCCTCGTCCGTTCGTGCCGGAGCCGTCTCGCGATGGATGTCGGACTCGGTGGCATCGATGAAGCTCACGTACAGCGGCCGCGTTCCCGTGCGATTCGTGGCCTCGTATACGCCGGCCTGCTGGAGCGTGAGGTCCGCCCCGGCGCCGAGTTCGTGGACGCCATCGGGTCCGTCCAGCCGCTCGATCGGGGCCGCGAGGCGCGAGCCGGCCCGGAGTCGCTCGCCGGTCGTGCGGAGCAAGGGGGCCTCCGTAGACTGGGGTTCGAGGAACGAGAGGAGGTTCAACGTGAAGATCAGGCTCGGCAGATCATCGGCCCGGGTGAGTGCCGCGGGATCGATTCGGAAGGCCGTCGTCACGATCTGGCGCCCCCCAACTTCGCCGGCCTGGACGAGTGCGATCTCGCGACCGTCGCTCCGACCGAGGAGCACGGGGCGAAGTGCGCCTGGGGCGAGCCCGACGGGTTCTTTGCCCAGGAGTCCTTGCGTGACCGTCACGCCGCGCAGCAGGGCGTGGTCGCGTCGCTCCGCGATCTTCACGTCGCCCGCTTGCTGAACCACCGTGACGTCCGCGTTGCCGCTCGAGGGCGCGAGATACGCGACGTTCGACGGTGGTGGGAGCTTCGGGACATGGCGGTCGAACAGGGTGATCTCGCCTACGTTCTGTGGGTCGTACTGCTCGCTGGCGACGGCGCGGACGGAGAACGAGCCGGCTCGCTCGGCGAGCCAGGCGAGTCGCTCGGCGAGCTCGGCGTCATCACTGACGAGCAGGACGTCGATCGACCGGGATCCCGGAACGTACCCGTACACGACGTCGTCGAGTGCCAGATCATCGTCGGCGGTGAGCCGCGCTTCGAACGCGCCGGTCCAGCGCACGCCGTCGATGCTGAGCATCTCCTGGCCGCCGGCGTCGAGCGCAACGACGTGCCCGAGCTGCGGCTCGGGTACCGCGATCTCCTCGGTTTCGTCATCGCTCCCAGCGTCTTTGCCGTCCATCGCGACCGGAACTGTTTGCGCGGCAGCGGCGTCGGCAGAGGCTAGATCGGTCTCCGATTCCATCGCCGACACGTCGTCTTCCAGCGGGATGATCTCCAGGCCGACGGTACGGGGCAGGACCGAGTAGTTGCGGACGGTCACGAGCAGTCGTGCGGTGGACTCGTGTCCGAAGGGGTTCGTCTGCACGCGAACGTCGGTCACGGCGACGTTGTCGCCGCTCGCGCCGAAGGCGTGGACGGTTGCGGCGCCTCGCGCTTCGCGACTCATCACGATCGCGTCGCCGGCGACGTCGGAAAATACGTCGATCGATCCGTCGGGGCCGGCCAGTGTAACGGCGAGCTCGATCGCGGCCGTCAAGTTCGCCGATGTGTCGAGAGCCTCGAGCTCTTGGAGCGTCTCTCGGGCGGTCGCGCCATCGAGACCGGAAGCCAGGACGTCGGGTTGTGGTCCGGCGCGGATGATCGTGATGCGGCGCCCCTCGGCTGCGAGCTCGTCCGAGCGTTCCTCGGCCTTGGCGATCGCGGCTTCGAACCGCGTGGAGGCGCCGTCCTTGCTCTGCATGCTGGCCGATACGTCGGCGACGAGGATGGCGTCGCGCGGTGGCCCGGGGGGGCGAGGCTCTTTGCGGTAGGGCGCCGAGAGCGCGATCGAACTGACCAGAATCAGAAGGGCCTGAAGCAAGAACAGTGGAGGCAGCTTGGGCCGTCTCCGCGGGGGGGATGCTGGGGACGGCACGTGTCGCCAGATCCGTAGGGTAGACACGACGGCCGGCGGCCGCGGGCGCACGCGGAGATAGAGCCACGCCAGCGGTAGGATCAGGCCTGCGCCGAGGAGCCAGGCCGGGTTTTCGAATCCGATCCCCACGTTACCTCACGAGCGAGAGGCCCATTCGCGGGAGCTCTTCGCGCAGAAATCGCTCGAGGCCGGTGTCACTCAGCGTGACGACGGTCGACATGCCGCGATCGAGTGCGGCGCGTTTCAGGTCCTCGAGATGGGTCCCGAGCGCGTCCTCGTATCGCTTCCAGGTCTGGATCGAAGGATCGATCGTGTACTCCTCGCCCGTCTCGCGATCGACGATCTTGTCCTGTCCGCGCAGCCACGACGGGTCGAGATCTTCACGCGACAGAACCTGCACCACCTTACCCTCGCACTTTTGTGCGCGGATCACGTCGAGCGCCGGGGTGATCTGCTCTGGTGGGACCAGGAAGTCCGAGATGAGAACCACGAGACCGTGACGGATGTGGCGGAGGGCCTGTTCGAGCGCCGGTGCGAAGTCGGTCTCGGACTCGCTGGGCTCGAGTGTCTCCAAGAACTGTCGGACCTGGTTGAGTCCGTGGCGTCCTCGGAGCGGGCCGAGCGTTTCGAGAGGGCCGCGGCGCCGAGAGGTGCGCCCCGGCAAAGCGCCGACGTAGAGTCGGTCGCCGCCCGCAAGCGAGACGACCGAGAGGATGCCGGCCACCGCGGCGGCCATGTCGATCTTGGTCGACGCGCCCGCGGGGCCCATCGAAGGGCTCGTGTCGATGAGGATCCAGACGGGCACCTCCCGCTCGGCGACGAACTTCCGCGTAAGGAGCTCTCCGAGGCGCGCGTACGTGGCCCAATCGATGCGCCGCAGGTCGTCGCCCGGGGTGTACGGGACGTGGCGATCGAGCTCGCTTCCGGTCGCGTCGCTGCGGTTGCGGACGCGAGTGTGGCCCGGCCGCTCGCCACTGGCGTGCGAGACGCGCAACCGAACGCGGGCGAGCGCGCTCGCCGTCGCGGGGGCCAGCACCTGGTCGACGAGTCTCTCGCCCGAAGGGGTGCCTGTGGCGGTCAGCGCTGCCACTTCTTGCCGATCTCAACGAGGTGCTCGATGACCGACCCGGGCGTCACGCCCTCGGTTTCGGCTGCAAAGTTGAGGACCATGCGATGCGAGAGTGCCACAGCGGCGATCGACTCGATGTCGGAGAACGCCACGTTCACGCGTCCCGCGAGCAGCGCCATGACCTTGGCGCCCAGCACGAGCGACTGGGCTCCGCGCGGTGAGGAGCCGAAGCTGACGAATCGCTTGACGCGCTCGTTCTCGGTCACCTCTGGGATGGTCTCGCGCACGAGGCGGGCGACATAGTTTTCCACCTCCGGAGCGACGATCACCTCGCGGACGAGACGCCGGAGCTGATTCACCTGCGTATCGGCCTCCGTGGGGAACACCGGTTCGATCGTGGCCGCGTCGGCACCCGTCGTCTCGCGGACGATCTCACGGATCTCCTCCACGCCCGGGTAGGAAAGCGGGACCTTGAAGAGGAACCGGTCGAGCTGTGCTTCGGGAAGTGGGTACGTGCCCTCCATCTCGATCGGGTTCAAGGTCGCCAGCACGAAGAACGGCGAGGGCAATTTGTGTGTCGTACCCGCCACCGTCACCTGCAACTCGGCCATCGCTTCGAGGAGCGCGGATTGCGTCTTCGGCGTCGCGCGGTTGATCTCGTCGGCCAGCATGACGTGGGCAAAGATCGGACCCTTCACGAAGTTCATCGTTCGGCCACCGCCTGCGGACTCCTCGAGAATCCGGGTGCCGGTCACGTCCGCGGGCATCAGGTCGATCGTGAACTGAACGCGTGAAAAGCTCAGCCCGAGCGCCTCACCCAGTGAGCGCACGATCAGGGTCTTCCCGATACCGGGTACGCCCTCGATCAAGACATGACCGCCGCCGAAGAAGGCGGCCAGGATCTGACGGAGCGCGCCGCGATGACCAACGACGGCCTTCCCGATCTCCTTTTCGATCGACTCGAAGACTTCGGCGAATTGGGCAGGGGTCGGAAGCTCTCCGGTGACGGCTGCGTGTGCGGTCATGTGTTCCTTTCGAAGACCCGTTTGATGACGGTTTCGTACTCGGGAGGGATGGATTCGTGCCGAACGCCGGCGTCGGCCTCTTGGTCGCCGCGCTCGCCTTCGGCGATGTAGCTGTAGACGTCGCTGTCGAGCGTGCCGCCCTCAGAGCCGTCGGCGTCCGACAGGGCACCGAGCGCAAGCGAGAAACGCGCGACGCGACGCCCACCGCTCAGGTCGAGTGGTGATTTCGCGAGGAGCGGACCCGATCCAGGCGTGTCGCCGGGGCCCGAGCCTCCGGAACCGGGCACCATCTCGGTAGCATCTTCCGACACCATAACGGGCGCGTCCGGGTCACGATCGCCTGGCGTGCCCTCGCCTTTGTCCGGAGCCCCCGACGCTTCGCCTTCCTCGGGGGCCTGGCCGGTACGGGCGCCGCCCTGGGAGGACCCGGTCGTTGCACCGCCGCCCTCGGATTCGAAGCGGCGCACGGTCTGCCCGTCGTCGTCCGCGTCGTCCTGGACGATGTGGCCCATGCCTTCGGGGGGTGTGAAACCGCCGTCCTGCGACACGGAGTCGCCCATGTCGGACTCGGGAAGGTCGCCGCGCATGTCGGTCGCGGCCTCGTCGTCCGATTCGGCCTTCTGGGTACCGCCGCCGAGAGATCTCGCCGCGAACGACTTGGCGAACTGCTGCCCGAGCCGCGCCTTTACCTGGGACACTGTGGTGGCAGCTCCGCCCTGGTCGCCCTCCTCGGTCACTCCGTCGCCCGACAACGCGCCGACGGCTTCCTGCGTGCCCGCCGTGGGCATGGCGCCGGAGCGCTTGGGCGGTTCCTCGAGATCGCCGAGGAAGCCCGGTGGAGGTGGCGGCTGGGCGACATCGCCCCCGCCCGGTACGAGCGCGAGCAGAGCAGCGGCCGCGCCCACTACCAGCAGGATGACGTTCGCCGGCAGGGTTGGAATGGCGAGCTTCTCGTTCTGCCAGTTGCCCAGGTGATGCTCGTTGTCGGCTTCGAGTTCGGGCCACAGCGGGGTTTCGCGTAGCTCCTCGCGGGCGCTGACCAGAGTGAGCAGTCGCTCGTCGAGGTCGACTTCGTCCTCGACCCAGCGGGCGGCTTCTCTGCGGTGGGCCCAGTACGATCGCAGCCTCCAGAACGAGCCCACCGCCACCCCAAGGCAGAGCACGGCCAGCGCGGCAGACAGGCCGACGAAGGCGTTGCTGGGGAGCCACAAGGCTCCAGGCGCCAACAGGGCGATCGATAGCAGCACGAGCCCCACCGTACGGTAGGTTGCTCGTTGGAGGGCGAGGCGGTTCAGCCTCGTCGCAACGCGGTCGAGATGAGAGAGTGGCTCCAAGGTGGTGGGTGGGTCGGGCCGCGGTGATGAGGAGCGGCTCGCCCAGGAAAACTGAAGCTATGAAAGCTGTTTGGGTCGGTCAACAACCGTTCGCGGTGCCTCCCGGGGTGTGGCCCGAACGGTCGGACAGCCCTTCTGACCGGGCCGATGGACCGGACGTCGGGAGGCTGCGATATAGTCCCGCGTACGTTCACGCTGGACCCGGATCGAGGAACCCCCATGTCTGATGAACTCACGAAGCTGGACGCCGTCGCCCAGGCCGACCTCGTACGCCACGGCGACGCCTCGCCGCTGGACCTCGTCGATGCCGCGATCGGGCGCATCGAGAGGACGAACCCGGCTCTGAATGCGGTCATCCATCCGCTCTTCGATCGCGCCCGGGAGGCGGCGAGCGGAGAGCTACCCGATGGCCCGTTTCGCGGCGTGCCGTTTCTGTTCAAAGACCTCGACGCGCCGCTCGCCGGTGCGCCGTTTCACGCGGGCATGAGATTTCTGAAGGAGCGCCAGTTCATCGCGCCCGAGAGCGCCTACTACGCCGACAAGATCCTCGCAGCGGGCTTCGTCCCCGTCGGGAAGACCAATACTCCGGAGCTGGGTCTGACGGTCACGACCGAGCCGGAAGCCTACGGCCCCAGCCGCAACCCGTGGAACACGGAGCACTCGACGGGCGGCTCGAGCGGTGGCTCGGGGGCAGCCGTGGCCGCACGCATGGTGCCGGCGGCGCATGCCGCGGATGGCGGTGGTTCGATCCGCATTCCGGCCAGCGAGTGCGGGCTGGTCGGCCTCAAGCCGTCGCGCGGCCGGGTCTCCCTGGGGCCTCACTATGGCGAGTACTGGAGCGGTCTCGTCGCGAACCACGTCGTCAGCGTGAGCGTGCGGGACACGGCCCACATCCTGGACTGCGTGGCGGGAGCCATGCCGGGTGACCCCTATGCGGCGCCGGCCCAAGCGCGCCCCTACCGAGACGAGGTTGGAGCGGCGCCCGGGGCCTTGCGGGTCGGAATCTGGAGCGGCTTTCCTGGGGACAGCGGAGAGGTGCATTCGGAGTGCGTCCAGGCGGTCGCGGGTGCGGCGAAGCTCCTCGAGGGCTTTGGCCATCACGTCGAGGCATCTCATCCCGCGGTGTTGGACCGCGTGGGCGAGCAGGCCGATGGGTTTACGGGCATCGTGGGCGCCTGGGTCGATTCGGCCCTGACCGAATGGGGCGACGCGGCAGGGGGGGAGATCGGCGAAGGTGACGTCGAGCCGGGCACGTGGGCTCTGGCCCAGGCGGGACGCTCCCAGACCGCCGGGCAATACGTCAATCGCATGAAGTGGCTGGGCCGCTTCATGCGCGAGATGGGCCAATGGTGGACCGGCTTCGACGTGCTGGTGACCCCGACCATTGCGGTGCCTCCCCCGAAGATCGGCTGGCTGTCGGGCAAGGGGGAGGCCGACCCCATGGCCGCGATCGCTCGCATTCTTAGCTTGATCCCCTATACGCCCGCGTACAATCTG
>JAJCZO010000413.1 GCA_029262355.1 Deltaproteobacteria bacterium | reverse complement strand
TCGACGGCAAGAGCCTCCTGCCCCTGCTCTCCGGCTCGGGTCCACTCTCGCGTGAATCCCTGTTTTGGCACGCCCCGGTCTACACCGGTGCCGGCGGACGCAACCAAGCGACGGCACCGCTGCCCGGCATTCCCGTCTCGGTGATCCGCAAGGGCCACTGGAAGCTCCTCCTCTTCCACGACCGGTGGGCATTGGACGGCGGCCGGGCCAAGATCGACTCGAACGGCGCCGTGGAGCTCTACGACTTGTCGGCCAATCTCGACGAGTGCTGCGACCAATCCACGAGCCAACGAGAGAAGCGCGACGAACTCCTCGACGAGCTTCTCGCGTGGATCGACGAAACAGGCGCGACTCTCGCGACCGAACCCAACCCGGCGTACCGCGAGACCGCCCCCCCGGCGGCCGAGGAGTAGCGCCGGATCCGGCCGGCCCCAAACCGACGAGCCCCACAGAACCGGGGGGCAACGAGTTGGCCCGTTGGGCCGAATCTGGGCTCCCCAGCTTCGCGCGGGGTGGTAATAATGGTGCAGTCGGATCGCTGCCATTTCCGGCGGCCGGTGTGGAGGATTCCCCATGATGGAACTGCGCTCGCTTCGGACCGTTCTCATCCCCGTCACCCTCGTCGTCGGCCTGACGCTCGGCGGTTGCGGGAGTAGCGGATCTGGCTCGACGACGAGTTCCTCCGATCCAGCGCCGGTCGATCCAGGGCCCACGGACCCCGAACCAACGGACCCCGTGCCGACGGATCCGGCACCCGCCGCGTGCGAAGGCGCCGAGTTCGACAGCACCTTCGACGCGGTCTAGAAGGTCGTCTTCGACGGCCGCGGCTGCACGAACACCGCGTGTCACGGCAGCGAAACCGCATCCGGCGGGCTCGACCTCACGGCCGGGAACTCGTGGGCGAACCTCCAGGATGTCGCGTCCACGAGCACGGCCGACCTTCGCGTCGCCCCGGGCTCGGCCGTCCGAAGCGTTCTGTATCAGAAGCTCGCAGCCGCGACGCTCGGCGAGCAGACGGTCGGCAGCCCGATGCCGGTCGGCAGCGACCCGCTCTCTGAGAACGACCTGAACCTCGTGCGCTGGTGGATCTACGGGGGCGCGCCCGAGACCGGAGTCGTCCTCGACGCCGCGGAGTACGTGCCCGGGTGCCTGCCCGATCCCGAACCGCTGCAGATCAAACCGCTGCCGGTGCCCGCGCCGGGCGAGGGCATTCAGCTCGAGATGCCGGCGTTCCGCCTGCGGGCCGGGCTCGAGGTCGAGCGCTGCTTCGCGTCGTACTTCAACGTATGCGACCAGATCCCTGACGAGTTGAAGGAGTTCAACGAGGATCTCGGCGTCGACGTCTTCGCGTTCGACAGCCGCGAGCTCCGGATGGACCCAGGCTCCCATCACCTGATCTTGAACTACTCGGTCGTATCCGCCGACAACCTCGGCGACCCGTCGTACGGAGGCTTCACCTGCTCCGTGGGAGCCAACGAAGGGGAGACCTGCGACCCCCGAGATCTCGATTCGTGCGATGAGGGCGATTGTGTCAGCAAGTTCCGCGATGGATTCACGTGCGGCGGCTACGGCCCGACCGTCCCGGGCGTCCGACGGAGCAACTTCAGCATCGGCGGTGCACAGAGAGCGCAAGACTTCCGCGAGTACCCACTCGGCGTCTTCGACCAGATTCCATGCGAGGGCGTGCTGCTCTGGAACCCTCATGCGTTCAACCTGACGACCGCCGAGCAGGTGACGCACGCGCGGCTGAACTACTACTTCGCGGACCCCGAGAACATGCTCTACGATAACCGGGGCGGCCTCGTCCCCGGCTCGATCTTCATCGCGAACAACCCGCCATTCACCAAAGAAACGTACTGCGCAGACTTCACCATCCCACGCGGGGGTCGCGTCTACGAGCTCACGTCACACACGCACAAACACGGCGAGTACTTCTGGATCGAGCACCCCGACGGCACGCTCCTGTTCGAGAACTTCCTCTACAACGATCCGAACATCGAGCGATTCGATCCGCCCCTCGAGTTCGACTCGACGGACAGGGCCGAGCGCACACTCAAGTACTGTGCAACGTACAACAACGGCGTGAACGAGGACGGTTCTCCCAACGTCGAGGTCGTTACCCGCGCCTCGCGCGTGCCGGAGAGCGCTCGCGTCCCGGGTTCTTTCGGGACGTGTACTCCGGTCGCCTGTGTGAATGACGGCATGATCGGCGAGGCGTGCTCCGGCGAGGACGACGATGCCACTTGCGATTCATCTCCCAGGGCCGGCGACGGCAACTGTGATGCGTGCCACATCACAGGCGGCGAGAGCACCGAGAACGAGATGTTCCTCTTGATCCCGTCCTACTTCGGTCCGCCTCTCGAAGATTCCTGAGATTTTTCAACCACGCGGATCCGGGCCTCACGGGGCCCGGATCCCGCCTGTTTGCCACGCGAGTGCACCGCCGTCGACTCGGACGCCCCCCGGCCCGGGTGCTGCGGATCGGTCGACGACGTCGCCGGGCTCCCTGAGCGCGTGCCGAAGTTTCTTCACGACCTCGGGTTCGAAGTCGACGGCGCCCTCTCGGTCGAGATTCGCGTCGCGCGCGACGCGGCTGCTCGAGAACTCCCAGCGCGACCAGATCTGTCGTCTCGCGGCCCACGGGAAATCGAGGATCGAGCCAAGCAGAACCGTTACCGCTCGATCCACCTACGAATTCGAGGGGTTGAACCGAACCCCACATAGAGCGAGAATCGGTTACAGGCTGTAATGTTCGAGCTGATGGAAGACCCAGCGTATCGCCACGTGCTGATGAACCACGTCCCCGTGACGGGATTGGCGCTGGCCTGGGTGGTGCTGGTCGTTGGGCTCGCCCTGCGCGAGCGCCCCACGCTGTTCGTCGGTCTGGCGCTCGTCGCCGTCACCGCCGGGTCGGCCTTGCTGGTCATCCCCGCGGGCAACGACGCGTACCCCTTCGTGTTTGGCGAGCTCGACGGTGACAGCCAGGCATGGCTCGACCACCACACGCACCTCGCGGACGCGTGGGGGTTTACCTTGTACGTGAACGCGGTCCTCGCGCTTGCCGCGATCGGAGTGGGCGTATGGAGAGAGGCGCTGCTCCTCCCCTCCGCGGTCGGCGTCACCGCCACTACGATGGCGAGCCTCGCGGCGGTCTTCGCGATCGCCGACGCAGGCGGCAAAATCAAACACCCCGAGTTCCGCCTCACGTACCCCCCGACACATGATGAATCACCGCGCGCCCGAGGACCTGCGTCATGAGCCTCCGAACCCTCGCGGCCGCGCCCATCGTCCTCCTGCTCGCCTACAGCTGCTCGGGCGGCGACACGCCTCAGACATTCGGCGGGCCGATCGCAATGCGCAGGCTCACCCCGCCGCAGTACCACCGCGCGGTCGCCGACACCTTTGGGCCGGAGATCGAAGTTGCTGGCCGCTTCGAACCCGACATCCGCGAAGACGGGCTCGTCGCCGTCGGGACGTCGGTAGTGACGGTTTCTCCGGTGGGCTTTGAGCAGTACGAAGCGATCGCGCGACACGTCGCCGCGCAGGTCGTCTCTCCAGAAAAGCGCGGCGAACTCGTCCCGTGCTCCCCGAGTTCGGAGACCGCACCAGATCCCGCGTGCACCGAAGCCTTCGTTCGAGCGTACGCCGCCCCCTTGCTGCGCCGCCCGGTCTCCGACGACGAGATTCAGCTCCGCGTCGACATGGCAGGAGCCACGGCCGAATCGATGAACGACTTCTACGCGGGCCTAGAGCTGGCCCTGACCAGCCTGCTCGTCTCGCCGGACTTCCTCTTCCGCGTCGAGGTCGCCGAGCCCGA
>JAJCZO010000412.1 GCA_029262355.1 Deltaproteobacteria bacterium | reverse complement strand
TAGGCTGTGTTCATGCCCGAGAGCAGCTTGCTGAGGTCGACCCAGAACATCTGATCCCGCCCGCGGAAGACCGCGCAGCGAGTGAGGGTCGCGTTCGTCGACCCTGCACCGTTGGTGGGCAGCGCGCCCACGCGCGCCAGTGCGTCGAGAAGGTTCGGCTGCTTCCGAAACACGACCGGCCCCGGCGCCGCGACGCGGCCCAGAACCAGGATCTCGTTCGAGATGTATTCATCGATGCGAACGGTGGCGACGGCGTCGCGGTAATACCGCCCCAGGGATTGGCTGATCTTGCCTGCGGCCTCTTCGGAAGAGAGGCCGGCGATTCGCAATGGCCCGGCGACGTTGATCGTTACGCGCCCATCTGGGCCGACGACATGCTCGCCAGACAGGTCTGGGTGTCCGAAGATGTTCACGGTGATCCGATCGCCGCGTCCGATCGTGTAGATGTCGGCTCGAATCGGTTCGGTCGCCCGAAGTTCCTCTGGCGTCGCGAAGGCCTCGCTTCGGCGGTCTGCGGTTCGGAAGCCTTGGGGCCCAGTCGGGTCACCTACGGGATAAAGCTTGCCGGTTCCGACGCAGCCCGCGAGCGACAAGGCGGCGGTGACGAGCGCAGTCGCCTTGACTCGCCGAGAGCGCGCGAGTAGGCGAATTTTGACCATGTTGCTGAAACGACGCGCAGTCGGCTCCGTAGAGATCCTCACTTTCCCTACACGGGCAGACGCCTCGATCGCCACGGAAGCGCGCACCGAACTCCAGGGGCTCATCGACGAGGGCCGCCTGCGGCTCGCGTTCGATCTTTCGGGGGTCGGATTCGTGGATTCCAGCGGACTCTCCGTTCTGGTGACTGCGCTCAAGAAGACCCGGAGCGCAGGCGGTGACGTCGCGCTGGTGGGGCTCACGGACTCGGTGCGCTCGTTGATCGAACTCACGCGGCTGCAGAGTGCGTTCTCGATGTTCGACGATCTCGACACGGCGGTCGCTGAACTCGCCAAGGTCTGATCATCGCGGACGGCCCGGGCCGCCGCCGCTCGACTATACGTGGGCGTCGGCACGGGTCCCCTTCACCAGCGTGAGTACGTTCTCATTGCCAACCTGGCGGTACGAAACCTGGTCCATGTAGGATTCCATGATCATGAAGCCACGCCCACCTTCGTCGAGGAGGGAAGCGTTCGCTCGCTTCTTCTGGACCGAGTCCCAATCCATGGGAGTGCCGCGGTCCAGAACCTGGAGTGTAAGGCAGCCGCCGTCCACCGAAGCGGTGACGGAGACTTCGTGGCCGGCTTCGTTCTCGTAGGCGTGTTCGACCGCATTGTTCACGGCTTCCACGAGACAGAGCTCGACTTGGTACGCGTCTTCCTCCGTCATTGGAATCGAGGCGCAGATGCCCTTTATCGACAAACCGATCATGTGGACTTGATCGATTCGCGAGTCGATGGTTAGCCGTATCGTTCCCGCGCGCATCGTCCGATTCCTATTCGCTCGTGCGCCGGACTAGTTGGCCACCGCCGCGATGGCGCCAGCCGAGTCCGGGTAGATGCGAAAGATCTTGTCGAGTCGCGTGAGCTTGAAGAGACTCGTTACGGCCGGCTGTGGCTGGCAAAGGACGATGTCGCCGCGTCCATCGAGCAGCTTCATCGCGGACACGATGGCCGAGAGCCCACTCGAGTCCACGAACTCCACCGCGGACAGATCGAGAACGAGGTAGTTGTCCCCGCTGTCGATCAGATTTCCGAGCTGTTGCTTCAGGTCAGGCGCCAAGTGCGCGTCGATCCGGTTCTCACAGACTCGAACCACGAGCACTTTACCTTCCTTGGTTTGCTCCAAGTTCATGCTTTCACCTTTTCTGCCCGAGGCTCATCTGCCCCAGCGGTCCCATCGTATTCGATTGCGAACAGGGTCACGTCGTCGTCGAAATCGTGCGTGCCTGCGAACTTCTCCACTGCGTCGATCAGGGCCCCGCAGGCGTCGTCGAGCGGTAGATCGCGTGCTTCTTGGAGAACGCGGTACATTGCGTCTTCCCCGAAGAACGCCCCCGTGGCGTTCGCCGCTTCGGGGATTCCATCTGTGTAGACGAAGAGCCGGTCGCCGGACTCGAGGCGGCACTCGCCCTCGTCGAACGGGACGACCCCGCCGAGCCCGATGATGGTTCCGCCCGCCGAGAGCTCTTCGAGACGGCCGTTACGCCGCACAATGAACGGCATGGGGTGGCCGGCGCGGCTGTATCTGAGCACGCCGGAGTCGAGTTCGAGGAGCATGTACGCGATCGTGAAGTGCCGTTCGAACCGGTCGATCGGGTACTCGACGTCGAGGTGATTCAAGACCTCGGCGGGCGAGACGACCCTGGGAGGGCCGCCGTCGTCGGCCGGCTGCATCGTGTGTCCGTTGTCGGTCGCGAGGCTCTGCGACAGGGCAACCGTCATCATCGCGGCCGGAACGCCGTGCCCGCTCACATCGATCACGTGGAACGCGAAGTCGTTCTGCGTGAGCTGATTGAAAGCGAAGAGGTCGCCTGCGTTCTGATCGCAGGGGAGGAAGCGCCATGCCGCGATGACCTTGTCGGTCGCCGGTCCGTGTGACGGCAAGAGACTGCGTTGGATCGCCGCCGCCGCTCTGAGATCCTCGTCGATTCGGCGCTGCTTCTCGTTCAGGTCGCGATTGGCCTTGCGTAGCTCTCGCGTCAGACCGCGTAGCTTCAGCTGATTGCGAACCCGCGCGAGGACCTCGTCCTTGTTGAACGGCTTGGTGATGTAGTCCACGGCGCCGGCTTCGAGGCCTTTGATCTTCGATGAGGCGTCCGAGAGCGCGGAGAGGAAGATGACGGGGACCTCTGACAAGTCCGGATCCTGCTTGAGCGCGAGCGAGACCTCGTAACCGTCGAGCCCGGGCATCATGACGTCGAGAAGCACGAGATCGGGCGTGTGCTCGAGGGCCATCTTGAGGGCAGATTCCCCGTCCTCGGCTTCGAGGAGGGAACAGGGCTCTTTGGCAAGAATCCGACGCAAGAGCAGAAGATTGGCCGGATTGTCGTCTGCGATGAGAATCCGCTCGACGCACTCGTCCGGAGCCGGCGTCGGCCGGGTCCTCCCACTCTCTACTGCGCTTGCCTGTTCCATGGGCGGTGCGGTGCACGCTCCCTAGCGTTTGAGATATCGGCGGTACGCCGGCTTTCTTGAGGCCGACCGTCGCGGCTTTGCCCCAAGGATGGGTTCAAGTCGGCTGCGCTCCGGGACGATCTCTACATCGAGTATGATCAACCCGATCGATCGCGAGGCCTTCCGCTCGGCGGTACGAGTCGCGGAGCCCTTCCCTTTCTTCTGTCTCGACAACTTCCTCGATCGCGATTTCGCAATGGAAGTCGAGGCAGCGTTTCCCAGCTTCGAGCAAGCTTTGGGGCTCGGGAAGGAGTTCGACGCCGTGAACGAGAAGGGGAAGATCCAGATTCCCGATTCGCGGCTCTTCCCGCCGGCCATAGCCAAGCTGCACGAGGAGCTCTCGTCACCCCAGTGGCTGGATCTCCTCTCCGACGTGATGGGGATCCCGGCGCTCATGGCGGACCCCGGCCTGGTTGGAGGCGGCATTCACGAGACGCGCACGAACGGCCACCTCGATGTTCACGTGGATTTCAATTTCATCAAGAACAGGAAGCTTTTTCGCCGTCTCAACATCCTGATCTACTTCAATACGGGGTGGCAGGAGGAATGGGGTGGCAAGATCGAGCTGTGGGACCGCCAGGTGCAGGTCTGCCATCACGCGTACACGCCGGTGTTCAACCGCTGTGTCGTCTTCGAGACGAGCGAGCTCAGCTTCCATGGGGTGACGGCGCTGGAGTGTCCGGAAGGCGTGCTGCGCAAATCGTTCGCCGGCTACTATTACACCGAGGATCCGCCGGCGAACTGGTCCGGGAAGCATCATTCCACGGTCTTCCGCGCTCGCCCGGACGAGAAGATGAAGGGGATGCTCTGGATGCCGTTCGAAAAGCTCAGGCAAAGCGTGGGGGAGCGGGTGAAGGGCGTCTCGAGGCGGGTCGGCGGCGGTTGAGCCGGGCGGGAGGGCCTCGGATCCTCTCAGGGGCTGGATTCGGCGCACCGGGGTAAAGCCATGCCGTCTGCGCGACGATAACCTCACCGACCTGGGTCCGACGTACCGGATTCAGGAATCGGCGGGCTTGTGCGCCGCGCACGAGAGGAATCGGCAACCGGCGTGAATCAAAACCAGGGCATGAACGGGGGACCTCCGACAGTCCCAACCGACGAGGTGCCAAGGCGTCGGGGCGTGAAGCCCCTGATGAGCATGCGCAGCCACCCCAAGCTGGCGGTGGGGATTGCGCTCACGTTCCTGCTGCTGGGCCTGCCGATCGCGTGGGTGCAGGGCAGCGCCTCGTACTGGTCCGTTGCGGGCATTCAGATCTTCCCGACCTACGTCGCCAACCTGCGAGAGCCGCAGGAAGTCGCAATGCCGTCGACCACGCAGTACCGCCAGTTCGTTCAGCAGCAGGTCCGGACGATCAGCCGATTCGACATCGTCGAGAAGGCGCTCGAGAAGCTGCCGCCCAACATTCGTGCGCTTTGGCAGCGCGAGGGGAAGACCGACATCGAAGGCGCCGAGTTCTTGCAGCAGAGCTTAGTGGTGCACGAGATCGAGGACACCTACCTGGTCAGCATCGGGATCGAGGGCCCGCAGGCGTGGGGCCTCGCCGAGACGGTGAATACGGTCGTGGAGACCTACATCGAGACGTACAGCCACGAGAAGCTCTATGGCTCCGACGAGCGGATCGAGACCCTGCAGGAGCGCCGCAAAGAACTCGCGGACGCGATGGCCAAGCGCATCGAACAAGAGAACGAGCTCAGTCATGAGCTCGGGATGACGACGTTCGAGAGCGAGAACCCGACGCCGTACGACGAGGCACTCGGCGAGGCCACGGCGGCGCTCGCAGCGGCCACACGAGAGCGAATCGCGGCCGAAGCGGCGTTGGCTGCGGAGACCCAGAGCGCGAAGCGAATCGAGGCTCTTCCGCTCACGGCGCAGGCCGAGAGCCTCCTCTCCAACGACCACGTTCTGGGGGGTACCAAGTCGCAGTTCCTGGGACGGCGAAACGAGCTGCTTCTCGAGTTGAACATTCTTGGCCCCAGTCACCCGGCGCGACGCGGGCTCGAGCAACAGATCGAAGACATCGACGCCGAGGTCGCCGATGTCACCGCGTTGAATCTGGATCGGGCGCGGCGGATGGTGCTGGAGGATCGACAGGTCGCCGCGGAGAAGACGCTCACCGCCTTGGTCGCCGCCGTGGATAGGGCCAAGTTCGAGGAGAAGGGGTTTCAGGATCTCGTGTCGAAGCACCGCGAGACAGCCTCTTGGTTCTCTCGTCGGTATTACCGTGGTCGGGCGCTGCGAGAGAAGATCACCGAGGATCACGCCAAGATCGCGGAGGTCGACAACCGGATCGAGTACCTGCGGCTCGAGGACAAGGCGCCCGGTCTGGTTCGGCTGGTCACCCCAGCGCGAAACTCGGACCTCCCGGTCAGTGGCGGTCGCAAGAAGGTCTTCATGGTCTTCGTCGCGGCCGCGTTCGCGTTCGCCATCGCGATACCGGTCGCGATCGACCTCATCGACCATCGAATCCACGCGCCGAATGACCTCGAGCGGCTGCTGGGCTTCTCTCCGATTGGCTGGCAACTCGATCGATCGGACGGACGGGTCGAATCGTTCGCCAGGGATCTGTCGCGTCGACTCGCGATCGCGATCGACCGTGACCGGCGACGGCACAAGGTGAAGCAGCTGGTGTTCACCTCGGTGGCTCCGGGCGACGGAACGACGACTCTCGCCCTCGACATCGCAGTCGAACTGGGCTCTTTGGGCGTGCGCACGCTGGCGGTCGAGGGCAACGCCTTCAAGCCCGACCCACGTTTTCAGGGCTCGAAGCGCTCTCGCGGGCTCATCGCCGCGCTCGAGGGCGATCCGATCAAAGAACTCATCATCCGGCGCGAAGCTGGTCTGCCAGACCGCCTACCGGTCGGCAACGTGAACGAGGACATCCACCACCTGCGGTCACTCGAGCGTCTGCCGAGCCTCTTGGAGACGCTTTCGGACGAGTACGACTTCGTGGTGATCGATGCGCCTCCGGTGCAGCTGTCGGCGGACGCCGAGATCCTCTGCCAGTCGACCGATGGAACGATGCTCGTGGTCGCCGCCGAAGGTGTGTGGCCAGGGCAAATCACGCGAGCGGCGCGATTGATCGAACGGCTTGCTCCGCCAGTCGTCGGCACCATCGTGAACCGCGTCAAGGTCTACGACAACGGCGGCTACTTGACCGACATGCTCCAGACCCACGAGACCGGAGAACTCCCTCCTGATCCTCTGATCGCGCGCCTGCTGTGGAGTTGATCTCTCTTAGAGAGACCTAGGAGGACCCTCGTCATGAGCAGCCCGTTGAAGCACCTGGCCGCGCGAGTGCTGCGCCCGGCCGCGGGGCTCGTGGGCCGGATCTCGGATCCACTACGCAGGGTGTGGGCACATGCGCGCCTTGCGTCGCGGATTCATGGCGAGGTTCCGGATTCCGTGGTCATCCTCGGGGTGCCAGAGATCCACGGTACGGGAAAGATCACTCTGGGAGAGGACCTGTACCTCTACCGGGAACTCTATCTCGAAACGAGGGATGAAGGCAGCATCGAGATCGGCGCCGATGTCGTCCTGTCGCGTGGAGTTCACGTCGCATCCTTCGCCGGTGTCACGATCGGCGCCGGAGCGATGATCGGTGAGTACGCGAGCATCCGGGACGCGAGCCATCGTCGCGTGCCGGGGCAGGCCATTCGGCATTCTGGCCATGACTCCGCGCCGATCAAGATCGGTCGGAACGCGTGGATCGGCCGAGCCGTGATCGTCCTGCCTGGTGTGACGATCGGTGACGGCGCCGTGGTCGGAGCGAACGCTGTCGTTTCGCACGACGTTGCGGAGGGGGCGCTGGTGGCCGGTGTGCCGGCCCGACCGATCGAGCGGAGGAATGCCGCATGAGTTGTGCCGGGGAGCCCCGCGTCCTCCTCTCCGCGTATCAGTGCGGGCCGGCCATGGGGTCCGTCTCTCAGATTGGTTGGGAGTGGTACAGCCGCATGGCGAAGCGGATCCCGACAACTTTGTTCACCCATTCCCGCAATCGCGAAGCGATCGAAGGAGCCGGAGGGCCGCTACCCTGCTCCGAGGTCGTTTACATCGATACCGAGTGGTTTGCCGGGCCGCTGTATCGGCTGGCGAAGCGGATGTTCCCGAGCAGTGAGCACCCAGTGTTCCTGGTGTCGTCGCTCGACTTCTTTCTTTATGACGCGATGGTCGTGCGTGCAGCACGGCAGCGAATGAAGGCGGGGCAGAGCTGGGATGTCGCTCATCAGGTAACGCCCGTCTCTCCGGTCGCCCCAACTCGATTGCACGCCCTTGGCGTGCCCGTCGTCATCGGGCCGATCAACGGCGGGCTGGAGAATCCAAAGCACTTCCCCGACGTGATGAAACAAGAAGGTCGGTGGGTCTACCCGGTGCGCCATCTCGCTCGGTGGATCGACGCGGCGTGCGGCTCCAGCCGGAACGCTGCGGCGATCCTCACGGCGACGCAGGCGACCCTCGAGTCGGTCCCCGACGCCTATCGGCACGTGTGCGTGCCGCTGCTCGAGAACGCGGTCGACCTCGACCGGTTCCCGGCTGCCCCGTGGCCGGCACCTCCGTCCGAGACAGAACCGCTGCGGATCCTCTTCGTCGGCCGGCTGATTGCGGTAAAGGGCATCCCAATGCTCCTCGATGCGCTCGTTCGCGTGCGCAAGGAACGCCCGGTCGAGCTTTCGATCGTTGGCGACGGGCCGATGCGGGAGCCTTGGCAGGGGCTCGCGAAGAAACGAGGCCTCGACGACATCGTCACGTTCGCGGGCGCTCGAACGTTGGACGAGGTGGCGGCGAAGATGCGCTGGGCCCACGTTTTCTGCCTAGCTTCGGTACGAGAGTCCGGTGGGGCCGTCTTGCTCGAGGCGATGGCCAGTGCACGCCCGATTCTCACGGTGGCGTACGGCGGCCCCGGCGAGATCGTCGACGACTCCGTTGGCCGCGGTATCGCGCCCGAGGGAGCGGCGTACGTCACCGACGAGCTCGTCGACTCGCTGCTGGATGCATCCTGGAACTCGGACGTCTGGCGCGCGAAAGGTGAGGAGGGTCGGCGCGTTGCCGCCGCTCGCTATTCTTGGGAATCCAAGATGGACGACGCCCTTGCATTGTACGGTCGCCTGAGGGCCAGCGACTTCTCGACATCGATCACGACGGCCGGGCCGGGAGCGGCGCGACCACTGAGGAGTGGAGTATGAACGCCTGGGCACTCGCAATGTTGCGCAAGGCAGCTTTCGAACAGGGCCGATTGATCGGGTCGTACAAGCGATACTGTCGTCCTGACGGCCGCGAGTGGGCCGAGTTCTTGAAGGCGCGCTGTGCTTTCTTTTCGATGGGGGAGAATTGCTCGATCCAGACGAACGTTCACATCGCCGACCCGAGCTACGTTCGCATGGGCAACAACGTTCGTCTGTCCGGATGCACGTTGTTCGGCCACGACGGTTCGATCAACATGATCAATCGAGCCTACGGATTGAAGCTGGATCGTGTCGGCAAGATCGAGCTACTCGACAATGTGTACGTCGGCCACCAGGCGATCATCCTGCCGGGCGTCACGGTTGGTCCCAACGCCATCGTGGCGTCCGGCGCCGTCGTCTCCAAGGACGTGCCGGAGAACGTCGTGTACGGCGGGATCCCGGCGAAGCGCATCTGCAGCCTCGATGAACACGTCGAGCGGCTGAAGAAGCAGGCGGCCGATCTCCCTTGGATGCACCTGATCGAGGAGCGCAACGCCGAGTTCGATCCGGAGATCCAACCAGAGCTCGACCGAATCCGTCTCGCGACCTGGTATGGAGCGGTCTCGACCTAGCGCCGCGTGAGGCCCTACGTCATCACACGCTGGTAACGGAAGACCACGACTGGCTTGGGTACTGGAAC
The DNA here is from genome assembly GCA_029262355.1 of Deltaproteobacteria bacterium. Lineage (GTDB taxonomy): Bacteria > Desulfobacterota > Binatia > UBA12015 > UBA12015 > VGTG01. The sequence goes on along the minus strand of JAJCZO010000412.1, from coordinate 3,595 downwards.
CCCCTTGGTCTTCACCACGCCATCGCACCAACCCAGGATCATGAAGAACAGCTGGGTGATGTTCGACAAGAGCCCGACCGTCGCGAGCGAGACGATCATCGCGACGATGATCCCGGCCAAGGAGAACGCAAGCAGAGCCGTCTGATCTCCCAGGCGTCGCCGCACTCCCAATCGAATCAGGTGAAAGAGCAACCAGAGCTGTGCCAGGTTGAAGAAGATGACGGCGATGGTGCCGTGATTCAGAGCCAGTAGGAGAAAGTTGTTGTCGATGGAGGGCATGCCCGGCACTTGGGGCCACAGGCCGCGCCCCCAGCCCCAGAGGAGTCTCTCGCTGGCGATCGAGCCGTACCTGGTGACGAGCTCGTATCGATAAGCGGCGGATTCCTGAGCGACCGTGAGAGCCGCCTCGCGACCCACCGACACGTAGTTGTAGAATGAGATCGCACCCGGGATGCCGACCACGATCAGTAGGGCGAGCATGATCGTGAGGTACGCTCCGCGGTTCTTGGAGCGGCAGACGAAGATGATCGCGGCCGCGGCAAGCGCTCCGATCCATGGGCCACGCACCAGGGTCAGAATCAGTCCCCCCATCGTCGCGAGGCTGAAGAACTTGGCCTTGTCGAGATGGAAGGGCACGCTGCGAGAGAGCCACGGTACCGGCTCTTTACCGTACCCGGCCCACTGCACCCAGCGAGCCACCCGGTAGCCCACGAGGAACATCATCCCGGACACGATCGAGTGTCCGTAGGGGCCGGCGGCGCGGGCGAGGCCCCACCGGAACGTGGTGACCCAGTCTCCTTGGCCCGGGAAGAACTTGTCCAGGAAGATTCGGAGGAAGGGTCTCCCCATCCGGGTCTCGTAGACGAGGGTGGCCGCGCATAGGGTGAAGAGCAGCGCCAGCCTCTTGGCGAACTTCTCGCGAACTCCGTAGGGTTCCACGATCCCCTTCGTGAGCATGTACGGGAAGAAGACCGTGGTGAGCATGATGAAGCCCAGATTCTGAGCCTCTTTGTAGTTGATGTTCAGGTACTCCGAGTATGTGATCGCGCACACGTACCCGACGACCAGGACGTCGACGAAGGAAAACTTCCACTTTCGGTCGTTGAACAGGAAGAACAGCAGCGCGACCGGCAGGATCGCTGCTTGGTTGAAGCTGATCGGCGGCAGGCCCAGAAGGATCTTGGTCGTGAAGTAGTCCGGCAGCAGGATGATCGCGACGAGGTAGACGTCCAGATAGGCCCGGACGAAGCCCTTCTTGACTCCGATGTAGAAGGCCACCAGGGCCGGGATCGCTGCGACGAGGTGCATTTGTTGTGCCCGGGGCGAGCGAGCCGCCCGCGAGGGGTTAACGGCACCGAATTGCCAAGGCTTTATGGGCGCCTAGGGCGGACTCGACGGCTCTCTCCGCGGGGCTGGCCTGGGCGGACTTCCTAACGTGCCCCCGAGCGATCGCCGATAGATCGTAGAGAGTGGGCCGTAGACCTGGCATGGGCCGGCGTCGGTGCGGCGTGCGAGACGCGAGCCATGGCGACCGAAGCGGAGACCGACGCGCAGTTCAACGCCAAGGACACCGTATCGAGGAACATCGTGTCCTCCCTGGGATCCAAGGGCCTGTACCTCGTCAGCCGCGTCTTCCTGCCGCCCCTCATCTTGTCCCAGCTGAGCCTCGAGGAATATGGCGTCTGGGCGACCTGTTTCATTCTGATCGGCTACCTCGGGATGGGCGCGTTCGGTGTTTCGAGCGTCTACGTCCGCTACACGGCCGCCTTTGCCGCGGAGGGTGCGTACGACAAGATCAGCCGGCTGGTTTCGACCGGGGTCGTCGTCGTGACGTCGGTCAACCTGCTTCTCATCGTCGGCGTCTGGTTTCTCCTGCCGATGGTGGTCGATACGTTCCACGTCGAGCCCGCGTTCAAGGACACCGCAAAGACGCTGCTCTTCATCACGACCACCGTGTTCTTGCTCGACCTCTCTTTCGGCGTCTTCGAAGACGTTCTGAACGGGCTCCAGCACATCACGAAAACGAACGCGATCTGGGTGTCGACCTTCCTTCTCGAGGCCGTCCTCATCGTCGTGCTGCTTCTTGGGGGCCTGGGAATCTGGGCTCTGCTGTGGGCCTTCGTGATTCGCTACGCCGTGGGCGTCGCCGCAAGCCTCGTGATCTGTCGTCGGGCGTTGCCTGGGTTGTCGATACATCCGCGGAATTTCGACAGGTCGATGTTGAAGCTTTTCTATCGTTACGGCGGCATCGTCCAGGTTTCGGGGCTGCTCAGCATCTTCATGCGCTCCATCGAGAAGGTTCTCGCTGGCGCGTTCATCGGCGTGCGGGCGACGGGCTTGTTCGATGTGGGCGAGAAGCTTCCGATGATGGGTGCCTGGATGCCGACCAGCTTTGCGTCGGCTCTGATGCCGGCGAGCTCAGACCTTCACGCGAAGGAAAAGAGTGGCGAGATCCGGAAGCTCTATCTGAAGGGCTGTCGCTACAACAGCATTCTCTGCGGACTGATGATGGGTGCGATGGCCGCTTTCTCCGCGCCGATCCTCATCCTCTGGCTCGGTCCCAAGCCGGAGTTCCACGAAGCGGCCATCATCATGGCGTGGTTCTGCCTGCCGTTCCAGCTGCATGTCTTGACCGGCCCGGGAACGTCTCTATTCAAGGGCATGGGTACACCGGAGAAGGAACTCGTCTATCCCGTCTCGCAACTGATCCTCGTTGCGATCACGGTCGGTATGGGACTCCTCCTGGTGGGCAAGACGATGATGATGATCATCGTGACCGTGTCGTGTTCGATGATCATCAGCGCATTGCTCTTCTGCGCGTATGCGAATCGCGAGCTCGGGGTCTCACAGGCGGCATTCTTCCTGCGCGTCCTCACTCCGGGATTGGCACCGTACGTGATCGGTTTTGCTTTGGCGTCCGTGACGAGCGGCTGGGTGGAGATGCATCCGACAGGCCGCCTCGATGCGTTCTACACACTCGCGCTCAACGGCGCCCTGTACGCGGTGACTGCACCGGTCGTGATCTACCGTCTCATGTGTGACTGGGGAGAGCGCGAATTCTTGCGCCGGCAGACGATTCATTCGGTTCAGAGTCTCCTGCCACGTCGCTGGCGCACGGCCTGACTCTTCTTGACTGCCATGCATCGTTTCGATCTCTTCCGGTTCTGTTCCTGGTCGCGTCGCGCTCGGGGGATGGGTGTCCTCTCGGCGCTCTTCATCGCGGCCACGTGGACCGTCGTGTCGGTGGCCGTAACGGCAGAGAAGCCGGTACGTCGGGTCGCGGGTCGGTCGGTGCTCGTCGGGATGAACCTGGCGCCGGTCGAAGATTACGGCACGAATCTCCCGTTCGCCGACGTCTTCAAGTCGTCACGGCGGTGGATCGAGAAGGGGGAGAACATCTCGTACGATCGGACCGGCTACCCGCGACTGTCGCAGGGCCAATCGGTCGAGACGCTCATGTTGCGCGAGATCGACGGGCGGTATCCGGCGGGCGAGTACGTGGTGGCCTACGAGGGCACGGGCGAGGTCGAGATGAGTCGGTTCGACGTGATCGACGTCCTCGGGCGTAGCCCGGGACGCCTCGAGGTGCTGGTGG
>JAJCZO010000411.1 GCA_029262355.1 Deltaproteobacteria bacterium | reverse complement strand
GGCAACGGGTACCACGGCATCTTTCTCACGACGCCCAACGCAACCGAGAACGTCATCGAGGGGAACGAGATCGGCACGCTCGTCGAAGGGGAGAGTCCGCTGCGAAACGACATCGTCGGAATCCGACTCTTCGGTGCATTCGACAATACGATCGGCGGTACGGCTCCGGGCGCCGGAAACATCATCGCCGGCAACGGCACTTGGGGCGTCTTCATCGAAAGTGGTACGGGCAACCGGATTCTCGGGAACTCGATCTTCCAGAACGGCACTCTAGGCATCGATCACCACCTCTATGGCCCGACCGGCAACGACTCGCTCGACGCAGACTTCGGCCCGAATCTGGGCCAGAACCACCCTGTCGTCGAATCCGTGCTCGTCGCGGCGGGAGAGACCTCCATCGAGGGCCAGCTCGCAAGCAGCCCCGATACGTCGGCCCGCGTCGAGTTCTTCTCGGGGCCTTCGTGCGATCTCTCCGGTTTCGGCGAGGGGCAGACCTTCATCGGCGCGGTCGACGTCGTGACCAACGCCGCCGGCATCGCAACCATCGCCGCGACGCTACCCCTCGAGGTCTCCGATGCCTTCGTCTCCGCGACCGCGACGAATGAGGACGGCAACACTTCGGAGTTCTCTCCCTGTGCACTGGTCGGCGGGCCGAATCCCGGCGTGCTCCAATTCTCGACCGACATGTTCATCAGCTATGAGTACGATGGAACGGCCACTGTCACCGTGACGCGGTCTCACGGATCGAGCGGCAGCATCAGCGTCGACTACTTCTCCTCTGACAATTCCGCCACTGCACCCGCCGACTACGCCGCGGTTGCCGGCACGCTCACCTTCGAGGACGGAGAGGTCCTCAAGACATTCGAGGTTCCGGTCTTCGTCGACGCCCTCGCCGAAGGAGGGGAAATCCTGGCGCTTACGATCGAGGCTCCTACCGGAGGGGCACTCCTCGGCGCGGGCTCGGTGTCCGCGCTCTGGATCGGAGACGCAAACCCCAGCCTCCCAACGGTCTTCTTCTCGGACGCGCAACTCGTTGAGGGGAACGCCGGCACGACCGACATGGCCTTCACGGTGACGGTGTCTCCGAACGACGTCTCCGTCACAGTGGGCTACGCGACCCTCGACGGCACGGCCGTCGCCGGCTCCGACTACGAAGCCCTGAGCGGCTCGCTGATCTTCGCGGCCGGCGAAACGGAGAAGACGGTCCTGGTACCCGTCTTCGGCGACGCCAACGAAGAGAGTGACGAGATCTTCTTCCTCGACATCACGACGCTCGAGAATGCGACCGTTACCGACGGACTCGGGGAGGGCGTCGTGCTGAACGATGATGCGGCCGTTCCGCCGACACCGCTGTGCGTCGCGGGCACGACCATCACCAAACCCAGGATCGTGATCGCGGGGATCGGCGGAGATCCGGGCAACGAGCGAATCTCACTCAAGGGAAATCTCGAGTTCTCCGTAGGCTCACCGGCCGGATTCGCAGTGCTCGACGCCACGAACCGCGGCGCCCAGATCCGCATCGAGGACCTCGGTGCCGGCACTTCGATATTCGACCGAACCGCGGAGAGTCACCCGATCCCCGCAGGAGGCCTCGGCGCGTCACCGTGCGACCCTGCCGCGCAAACGAAGGATGGATGGAAAACCAATCAGAACGAAACAGCCTATGTCTACCGCAACCGAACGGGCGCACTCCCGTCGGCCGCGTGCGCGCCCGGATCAGCCCAGGGACTCCACCGCCTCGCACTCAAGGACCGGCGAACCAGCAAGGGGTACGTACACGTGGTGGTGGCGACGCGAGACGCCACGATCGACGCGCCCATCGGCCCATTCCGAGTCACCATCGTACTCGATGCGGATCCAGCGGCTGGTCAGAGCGGAGCCTGTGGGGTCCACGAATTCGGCGTCTCGGACTGCCAATGGAACGAGAGCGGCAAGAAGCTCGTCTGCGACTGAGACGTCTTCGCAACGGCGCACAGCACGGCTTTACTTCGAGTCACCGCCTTCGATGATGTTCTCGGTGAGTTCGCCGTTCCAGGCATCCTTGTAAAACTTCAAATCGGCCAGGAAGAGCAGTCGATCATCGGCATCGATGAACGAGACCGGGCCGTGCCCGAAGTAGAGAAACTCGGTTTCCGTGACGCCCGAGGCCTCTTCGTGGATCTCGCCGATCTCTTCGTAGCCATACACACCTGCTCGAGCCGAGCCCCCCTCGAACACGAGCTCACCCTTGATGATGAAGAACTCGGCCGGGGTGATGTGCTGGTGGCGACCGAACTTGACGTTCGGCTGGAGCTGCACGTAGAGCACCCAGTCACCAGTCACTTCGCAATAGCGCAATAGCTTGAACTTGACGCCCTCGCCCAGTGCCTGCCACTCGATCAGATTGACATCTGCGAGCATGGCCCCTCTCGTTCCCGGGTTGTGTACGCGCTCGACCGAGCGTCCTCGAGTTTCCATACGGTACTCCGATCCGTTTGCGATGCGGCTCGCCCGGAACCTCATGGTAGGTAGGGCTCCTCCCGGCGGCCAACGATCTCCTATCGACGCGCTACCATAGCTCACATCAAATTCCTTGGTCCGTGCGGTCTAGCGGAACCCGATCCTGCCGGCGAGATTGGCCCGAGAGGCCGGTTGTCGATTTCGGCGGCGGCGCGATAGCCTCAGCACATGCATGAGACGGTCACCTTCCGCCGCGATGGCGTCGAGCTCGTCGTCGACGTTCGAGAGGCTTCGATCGAACGAACCGTCGTGTTTTTGCCGACCGCGGGGGAGAGTCGTTCCGTTTGGGATCTGATCACGCCGCGCGTAAGCGCGGCCGGATGGCGGACGGTCGCGCCCGACTACCGGGGCCACGGCGATAGCGGGCGTGCTGCCACGTACAGCCTCGCGGACCTCTGCCAAGACACCCTCGGCATCGTCGCGGAACACACCGGAACACCGAGGGTTTTCGTCGGCGGATCGATCGGTGGAGTCATTGCGATGCTCTTGGTCGGAGAAATGAGAATCGAAGCGGCCGGGGTCGTTCTCCTCGACATCGTCCCAGCACCGCGCTCAGAAGCAGGGCAGCGAGAGCGCCGGAAGATCGCCGCAGCAATCGAACGCGCCGACCCGGCGATGGACTCCCTAGATCCTCGAGTCAGAAGCGGATCACTGGCGCGCGACGTCATTGACCAACGAGAGCGCTTGCTCACGGCCGGGCGAAGCATCGAGACTCCAACGCTTCTGCTCCATGGCGACCACAGCCATGTCATCACGACGCAGGAAGTGATCGACTTTCGTCGCGATTTCCGCCTCGGCGACGTCGCTGAGGTACCGCGAGCAGGCCACCTGGTGGCACGCGATCAACCCGAAATCGTGGGCAAGCTCCTCGTCGGCTTCCTTGACCACCACTTCCCCTCGGACGACGGATCGCTTGCGAGGAATCGGTAGACTCAGAACTCTCGAACGCCGTCGAACCGAGAGAGCCAAAACTGCGCGCCCTGCCGACGCGCGAGCGAGATACCGCGGGTGCGCGCATCCTCCGCCGCCTCCAGCCGCCCGTGTTGCTCGAGAAGGGCGGCGTGGAGACGATGCAGCTCAGGTTCCGCGAAGCGCTCCTCCGAACCGTCCACGAGCAAGAGCCCTTCCGAGACCAACTCCAGGCCTTTCTCGTAGAAGCCTGCGCGCAGGCAAGTCGCCGCGGTTGCCGCGAGATACTCCGTTCGAGCGGCCTCGGTCCCGGTCTCGCCGTAGTGCGCCAACCCGTCGCACATGCGATCGATGCCGCGGTCCACGTCGCCCGTCTCCACGTCGAGCCATCCACCGATCCAGTTCGCGACCGGAACCCATATCTCGAGCGCCTGTTCTTCGGAGATCTGGACCAACTCATCGGTGCACGCACGCACGTCGTCCGTTTCGTCCCTCCATCGATGCACGACGGCCGCGAACTGGAGCGCTGTGGCGAGGGTGTATGGATCTCCCACCCGCCGGGCTCGCTCGATCGAGCGGCGGGTGCGCTCGACTGTCTCCCCATCGAAACCGAGCAGATGGCTTGCCAGGGACGAGAACGCATACGACAGGCTCTCCACCGCGTAGCCGTACGAGTAGACGGCATCCGTGTCGTTGAGCGCGATCGAGTGATCAAGCTCCTCCAATGCGACGCGCAACCGCCCACGGTAGAGGTGTGCCGTACCGACCATCATGTGTGCACTCTGGCGAACGAGTGTCTCACCACTTCGCGCAGCGACCTCGCACATACGCTCGGCGACCTCCGTAGCGTCGACGAATCGAGCACGTGCGACGTAGAAGGTGAAGAGCCCTGCCAGAACCGGGTTGAGCTGGTCCCCTTCCGGCATCCGGGCGCACAGGACGCGTGCCTTGCGGTACGTCTCCGCCACCCGCGGCGATCCCTGGCCGACGACCGCGCCTAACGCCGGCCCCATCGCGACGAGGAGACCGAGCTCTCGCGCATCTCGCTCAGGAGTGGAGGCGCGACCGGCCACCACGCGCAGCGCGCGTTCGAAGTGCCCGACGGCCTCCACGTTCGCCCAACGCGAAAGAGCCTGATGCGCAGCACGCTCCCAAGCGGCGAGCGCTTCCTCTCGAAGTCCGGCCTCGCCGTAGTGGTACGCGAGCCGCGATGCGGGATGTCCGCCATCCGCCAAGCAGCGCGCAACCTTCGCGTGAAGATCGACTTTTCGAGCCGCGCCGATTCGATCGGATAGCGCGTGTTGGAACAGGACGTGAGCGAACTCGTACCGGTCATGCACGACGCCGTCGTCCGAGCGCTCGGCTCCAAGAGACCGCACGAACTGGCCAGTCCGTCCGAGCCCCTCCAGGGCCCCCTCGACCTCGCGTGGTTCCCGTTTCAAGACGCTAGCCAGTGTGCTCGAATCAAACTCCCGGCCGACCAGGCTGGCCGCCTCCAACAGCAGGAGCGGCGTTCCTTCGAGCCGTCCGACCTGACGATCGAGTAGCTCGCGCAACACATCCGGCAGCTTTGCTGCCCTCTCGTCCCGCCCCTCGGCGAACGTCCACCCCGTCTCGGTCCGACGCAGATGGCCTTCGGTCTCGAGGGAGGCCAGAAAGCTCACCAAGAAGAGCGGGTGGCCTTCGGTTCGTTCGAAGATCAGATCCACGAGCTCCGGCGGGAGATCTCCATCGAGACGTCGGTGCACGCACGTCGCCACGGCTTCGAGCGGCAAGCGAGCCAGCTGGATCTCGGAGCAGGATTGTCGCGCCGCCAGGCCTCGCTTCAAAGCAATCACCGGATGCTCGACGAGCGCCGCATCGATCGGACGATACGTTCCCAAGAGGAGAAGCTTTGCCGGCGACTGTCTCTGCGCCAACATCGCGAACACGTCGAGAGTGGAGGGATCACTCCAGTGTAGATCCTCGAGGAGCACGAGCAGCGGACGATCGGTGGCAATCGCATCGATCGCCTCGGCGACTTCGCGCAGCATCCGCTCGCGGCGGGCGCCGCGAACGGCGGACTCCAGTCGATCCCGGTCTTCGGGTCGAACGAGCCAGGGCATCTGCACGAGCCAAGAGGGAGCGTGGCTTTCGAGGATGGCCCGCGCGTCCTCTCCGTCGTCGCTTCGACACAAGGAGCCGAGCGCCTCCAGGATCGGGAGATACGCCTCCCCCTCGCCGTAGCTCTCCCTGGCAAACCCGTGGAGGACACGCGCGCCTTCGCGGGCGGCGCGACGGGCGAACGCATCGACCACCGCAGTCTTGCCGATACCAGCCTCGCCCGTCACCCAAATCGTTCGGCGCTTCGCGCGGCGTGCCCGACTCCATTCGGACCCGAGGAGCGCCAACTCCTCCGAACGGCCCACGAGCTCGCTCGCGCCCTCCGGCGAGTCTGACGGCGGCCCCGCAACCGACTCTTCCTCCTCAATGCGGGCAATGAACCGGTAGCCGCGCCGATGCACGGTCTGAACGATCTGAGGGTCGCGTACGCGCTCCCCCAGCGCGCGTCGGACGTCGGAAACCGCCGCCTTCAAGACGGCATCGGAGACGTGCGCGTCCGGCCACAGCGTGTCGAGCAGATCTTCCTTCGTCGCCAGCTGCCCCGGGCGCAGCGCGAGATGGAGGAGAAGTCCGAAGGCCCTCGGCGGCATCTCGATCGGAACGCCGTCCTTCCAGAGCCGCTCATCCGTCGGATCGAGACGGAACGAGCCGAAGCGAATCTCTCGGCGAGCCATCGTGCTGCTCCGTTCGTATCAGCCCCCCGCCCATGCAGGGAAGCCGTTTGCCCGAGTCGGCAGTACATCGACCTGGCGCCTCGAGATCAATCCAGGTAGCGCACTTCCCCGCTGAGAGATTAGAGTCAATCGCAGCCCGTCGGTCGAGCGGATACTGGAGGAGCCAGAATGAGGAAGTCGTCCGAGTGGATCGCTGCGCTGTGCGTCGCGCTTACGATGTCTGTTGGGGCGTGCGGCTCTGACGGGAGCGGACCCACCACAGACGAGGGCGCCCTCAGCGTCCGAGCACTGGTCGAGACGCTGGCCTCGGATGAAATGAACGGACGCGACAACCAGACGCCGGGCTCGGCTGCGGCACGTGCGCTACTCGTCGGTCAACTCGCGCGGTTCACAGAGCCGATTCTTCCCAATGAGGCGGGCGACGAGGGCTTCCTCCAACCGTACGATCTGGGGACGAACATCCTGGCAGTGATCCCCGGGGGCGAGTTGGTCGAAGAGTTCGTCATGATCGGCGCGCACTACGACGGCAATGGCAACGTCTGCGACAAGGCGAACTGCGACGACGCGACCGAAGGGGACAGCATCTACAACGGTGCCACCGACAACGCGGCTGGCGTCGCGGCGGCCATCGAGGTGGCCCGCTCCATTGCCGCGACGGGAACACCCCGCCGGTCGATCATCGTCGCGCTGTGGGACGGAGAGGAGGACGGTCTCGTCGGATCGGGCCGGTACACGGCCGACCCGCTCGTACCACTGGCGCAGACGGTCGCCTACATCAACTTCGACATCCAGGGCTCGAACCTCCTCCCGTCGCTGGCGAACGCCACGATTCTGATCGGCTCCGAAACCGGCGGCTCGAACCTCGTCGAATCCGCGAGACAAGCCACTCAGGCGTCGACCCTCGACACCGTGAGGCTCAGCCTGCTCTTCGGACAAGGGCGGAGCGATCACGCCAACCTGGTTCGCGCCGGCGTGCCCTCGGTGTTCCTCACCGACGCCAATTCGGGCTGCTATCACACGGTCAAGGACGACATCTCTGCCGTCGACTTCGCCAAGCTCGACCAGCAGATTGCTGCACGATAGCGATGCCGAGGGAGATCTGGCTTTCACTCAACCAGACGGCGAAACGACGATCTCCGCGTTCCGAGCGATCGGAGCTGACATCGAGCCGAGTGCCCTCTTCGTCTCCGCCGGAGCGCTCCTCATCCTGCTTCTTTGGGAGAGCGGCTTCACGCGGCGGCATTCGATTCTACGGGGCCTCTCGTCGCCGTGGCCTTCGGCATCTGTTTCCAAGCTCTCTCGTCTCTCGTCGCGCCGAGCATTGCCCTGGGCACGAGCCATCTCGTCAACGTTCCCGTCGCGACCGGATGGTCCGACCTTGGAAACCTGCTCGTCTTTCCCGACTGGACCCAGATCGCCAATCCGACCGTATACTTCACTGCAGCAACGCTAGCCGCCGTTGCGAGCCTCGAGACCCTGCTTTGCGTCGACGCGACGGACAAACTCGACCCGCAACGAAGAGCGACTCCCGCCAACCGCGAACTCGTTGCGCAGGGATGCGGCAACATCGTGTCCGGATTGATCGGCGGTCTTCCCATCACCCAGGTGATCGTGCGCAGCTCCGCGAACATCCAGTCGGGCGGCCGCACGCAGCTTTCGGCAATCCTTCACGGCGTGCTCCTTCTGGTGGCGGTGGTGGTCCTCCCCACAGTCCTCAACCTCGTGCCGCTCGCGGTACTCGCGAGCATCCTGTTCGTCGTCGGCTACAAGCTCGCGAAGCCGGCCCTCTTCAAGGAGATGTACGACCGCGGGATCGATCAATTCGCTCCGTTCCTCGTGACGATCCTCGGCATCGTCCTCACCGATCTCTTGACCGGAATCGGACTCGGAATGGCCGTCGCGATGTTCGTCATTCTATCGCGCAACTACAGGAACTCGCACTTCCTGCACATGTCAGAAACCCAGTCGGCGACGGGCAGCCGCATCGTGTCGATGCATCTGGCCGAAGAAGTCACCTTCCTGAACAAAGGCGCCATCATTCGGGCGCTCGCAACCCTGCCCGACGGGGTTCACGCACGCATCGACAGCTCACGATCGTTCGACGTGGATCACGATGTTCTCGAAGCCATTTCCGAGTTCGAGGAATCCGCGCCGGCGCGCAACATCACCTTCGAGCGAATCGAGCGTGAGCCCTACCCGTTCAAACCCTCGAGCCCGACCGAGGAGAGAGCCGAGAATGCACACACGGCTCCCGCCATCCTTGGCGTCCATGACCCCGCAGCGGTCCCTACTGCTCCTTCGCGGGGGAAATGATCGCTGCGTCGCCGGACGACGCGCCGGCAGAGACTCCGGGGCGGAGCGTGCGGGTCGCCCGACTCGCGGCGGGTGCAAGCTCGATGCGGCTCCGCAGGGAAGTTGAGAACCGGCGGGGCGATTCCCACCTCCGCTTTACGTCCCCTCCGTCCGTGCCGATGACCCCTGAAGACCCGGAGCCTCGAAGGGAGTCGCGCCTTGCATCGCCGTCGTTTTCTGATGACCGCCGCCACCGCCGCCATGGCGGCACCGCTCGCCAACCTTGCAGGGTGTGGTGATGGGTCGACTCGCTCCAGCCCGCAGCCCGTCCCGCCGTCGGACGTCGTCCTTCATCTACCGAGGGACATGTACCTCCATCCAGGCGCCCCGACCGAGTGGTGGTGGCACACCGGCACCCTGACCTCGGGAAGTCGCACCTTCGGCTTCGAGATCAACGCGGCATCCTTCACGCAGGACGGGTTCGGCTTCACACAGGTCATGCTGACCGACGTCGAGGAGAATCGGCACTACCAGCGGACATCGCCCGTCCTGCCCCCCACGTACGACCCCGACACGTGGGCCGAAAGCGACGACAGTAAGAACTGGTACGCGCGCCTCGCAGACATCGTGATGGAATCCCCCGCAGGCGCTCCAACGCGGAACATGTCCGTGCGGGCCCTCCTGAACGATCAGGCCACGGGCACCGAGATCTCGTTCGACCTCACGCTCTCGCAGCAGGGCCGCCCGTTCTTCGTTTGGGGAACGGGGATCAACCCCGGGGGCGGCGCGGGAGGCCTTGACTCGAACAACTACTACTTCTCGCTCACCCGCCTACACGCCTCGGGGTCGATCGAAGTTGCCGGGGAGACCTTCGGGGTGACGGGCGTCACCTGGATGGACCACGAGTACGGTGCGTTCGGCACTCCGTCGAACCCGGTGAAATGGATTCTGCAGGACATGCAGCTCGACAACGGGTTCTGCGTCTCGAACAGTGGCTCGCTCGTCGCGGGTCGTGTTCCGAGGCTCGGACAGGCCTTCGAGAGTGACGCCACCGTCCAGGGCCCCGACGGCGCGATGTACTTCGTCCCATCGTCGGTCACTCCGACCGGCCGCACCTGGCGCAGCCCGAGCTCGGGCCGCACCTACTTTCTGGAGCTCCACGTCCGAATCCCGTCCTTCGACGCCTCGGTGTTCGTGACGAGCCTGGTGGACGCCCAGGAGTTCCCGGTTCCGACCTCGCCGGTCTATGAAGGCGTCGCCGAGGCGGTCGGGACCTTCGATGGACAGTCCGTTCGCGGCACCGCGTGGAACGAGCAGCGCCTGTAGTCGGCCCGGCCGACTCATGCCCCCCCCGCGCACGGAAACTCAGTCGAAATACGAGGACTCCACCAACGGCGTACCGCTCAGGCTCAGCATCGAAAGGCGCGGGTCACCTCCAGCGGCGCGACTCAGACGAACCTCGATGTGGTAGCTCGCATAGGAGCACACGAGGCGGTTCGCCGCGTCGATCGTATCGATTCCCTCGGGCGTCTGAGGGAACACGTTCATGACGTAGACCTGCGTGCGACTGGAGCTCGGGCGGAGATCACTGTCGAACTCCACTAGGGTTCGAGGTTCGAATTGGTCGAAGGAGTCCTCGACGAGCCTGATCTGCACTCGGGCCGCTTGGCCATTGTCGGTATACGCGACGCGGAGCAACGGCTCTTGGGCGTCTGTACGACAGTCGACCGGGTAGCGGAGCAACACGGTACCCGTCCGATTGGAGCGAACGTACGCATCACGGCCTTTCATCGCGAAGCGGCTGAGGCTCCCTTCGTCGACCAAGCCGGTCGAACCAGACCGCTGCCACAACAGGGACATGCGGCCGAACTCCTCCGCTGCAGCGCGGTCCTCGAAACAGGGGCTCAGTGGACCGCCTCCGAAGCAGACTTCCTCGGCGAGGGCCGGGGCTGCGAGAAGGGCGAGGATCGTCGCCAACGAGGTCGCCAGAACGTGGACGGTACGGCGGGCCTCAAGGATGCGGTTCGTGTTCATGGTCTCTCCTCCTCGCGACGATCTTGATTGACGCCGCTGGGAGAGGATCATTCCAAGCCTCGTGCCAGACGCGGAAGAGGCGGGCGGGGCTGAAAAGACAAGAGAATTCGACGTTTTCGGTCTCGCTGAACTCAGCCGCCTCAGCCGGTTGGCGCCTGGCTGCCAACGAGGCGAAGCACCTGCCCGACTTGGTGCGAGGTCGCCGCCCCCATGCGCCTCATGTCCTGTCCCCTCCCTCCCCCCGCAGACCCGTCCAAAGAAGCTCGGTCAGCTGCTCCGCCAATTCGGCATGGGTCCGGTCCGCGTCGCGTAGCCACCAAAGGGAGACGAAGTGCAGCATACCGATGATCCCGTAGGCCCACGCAATGGCGGACGCGGGGGCATTCCCATCGTGCCCCCGAATCTCGACCAGCAGTCTCGCCAGCCCCGTGGCCGACCGGTCGGCAAGGGCGAGAACGTCACCCGATCCTGGGCTCGCCCCGGTGACGTACAGATACAGGTTGCGGTCCGTCTCGAGCTGCTCGAGGTAGCCATCGACGAAGGCTCGAATCGCTTCGGCGGGATCCTCCACGCCGGCGACCGCCCTGCGTGAGACCTCGCCCTGTCGGTCGTTGAGTCTCCGGGCGAGGCCCTGCACGACCGCATCCTTCCCGCCGATGTGGTGGTACACGATGGGCTTCGTGACACCGGCCTCTGCCGCAATCGCCTCGAGCGAAACCCTGGGGCCCTCTCGCCGAATGAGGCGCTCCGCGCTGGCGAGCAATTCGAGTCGGTCGACCGACACCTCGCCGGCACGCGGGCGCCCGGGCCGGCGCCGAGCGGCTACGACCATCGTTGACATCTCCGACGCGGCATGACTTAATCTACCTGCGGTATATTAATCATGTCAAACCCCGAGCGTCCGTTCGTCCGGGGCAGGAGGCCACGCAGATGAGTGCTACACCCGACGTCGTCACGAATACGCACCAACAACCGTTCCTCTCCGGGCAGATGACCCCCGTCTCCGACGAGCTCGACGTGCCGTCGTGCAAAGTCACGGGCGAGATTCCCGCGAGCCTTCGTGGGAAGTTCGTACAGAACGGCCCCAACCCTCGGTTCGAGCCCCAGGGGCGCTATCACATGTTCGACGGCGACGGGATGTTGCACGCGGTCGACTTCAAGGACGGCTCCGTCTCCTACAAGAACCGCTGGATCCGAACCCCGATGCTCGAGGCCGAGATTAGGGCCGGTCGCGCTCTCTATCCGGGGCTGGCCGACTTGATGAACTTTCCCGATCCGGCGCTCGTCGGCGACGCCGGGCCGATCAAGAACCCCGCGAACACCCACATCGTCAAGCATGCGGGCAAGTTCCTCGCACTCTACGAGACGGGCCTGCCGGTCGAGGTCACGGCCGACCTCGAGACCCTGGGCGTGCGCGACTTCGACGGCAAGCTTCCAAGCGGAATCACCGCGCATCCGCGGATCGACCCCGTCACGCAGGAGATGTTCTTCTTCGCCTATTCGCCCTTCCCTCCGTACCTCCGCTACTTCGTCGCGGACGCGCAAGGAAGGCTCGTCCATAGTGTCGATCTCGCAACGCCGGCGCCGACGATGATTCACGACTTCCTGATCACCGACGAGCACGCGGTCTTCCTCGACTCGCCCCTCGTTCTCAACATGAACGCGATCAACGAGGGCGGGCCGATGGTCAGCTTCAAGCCCGAGAACGGCACGCGCCTGGGCGTCATGCCGCGCTTCGGGCAGGCCGACGACATCATCTGGCACGATATCGAGAACGGCCACGTCCAGCACTTCTGGAACGGCTGGCACGAGAACGGCATCGTCGAAGTTTCCGGGACGTTCAACTCGAACCCCCAGTTCGGCATGGACACGGACGGCGACATGGATGATTCGAGCGCTTCCGCGCAGGCGGGCGTCGCCACTCGCTTCAAGATCGACCTGGCGAAGGGCAAAGCCACGGTCGAGAAATTCGACGACATGGAGGGCGACTTCTGCCGCTTCAACGACGAGATGAACGGAGTCCGTACGCGCCATCATTACATGGGTGGATTCCAAGATGAGCGCGGCATCATCGGGCAGTTCGACACGCTCGTAAAGTACGACGATCAGACGAACGGGCGTGAGACCTGGTACTCGGGCAAGAACCACCACCTGGGCGAAGCGGTCTTCGCACCGAACCCGGGCGGCGCGGCAGAAGACGACGGCTGGCTCGTCTTCACGGACCACGACCATGTCGAGAACACCACGGACGTCTGCGTCGTCGATGCGCAGAACCTCGAGGCCGGTCCGATCGCCCGCGTTCACATGCCGCGCAAGGTCCCCTTCGGCTTCCACGTGAACTGGTTCAAGGCGGAGGCCTGAGCGCCGACCCAAAATGCCAGACCACGGAGTCCCGGACGGCCGCGCGTGCTGCTCCCCATGACCGAACGCATGCTCGGCATGCCGAGGCCGTCCCGAGACTCCGTCTCCTCCCTCTGATCCAATCGAGCTCCATGACCCACCCGGCGTTTCCCGTCCGCACCCTCGATTCGTAAACGTCAGATGATGGGACCAACAGCCCTGCGCAGTCGTCAGACCGTCCGCGATTCCCTCGATGACGTCGCAACCGTGGGCCTTCTCGTTCCTCGAAGAATGGTGCGTACGCGTTCGCCCCGATACGACCCGCGCAACGGCGCGCTGTCGGAGAAAGAGTACCGATGAGTTGGAGTTTTGAGACCGACGGCGAGTTTCAGGAGCAATTGAACTGGATCGAGGCCTTCACGGCCCAGGAAATCGAGCCGCTCGATCTCGTGTTCCGTGAACCAGGCGATCCCTGGGACCCTGCTTCCCCCGCCGCGAAAGCCATGGCTCCCCTGCGGGCGATCGTCAAAGAGCGACGCCTGTGGGCCTGTCACTTGGGGCCCGAGTTGGGTGGTGAGGGCTTCGGTCAGGTCAAGCTCGGATTGATGAACGAGATTCTGGGAAGGAGTCGGTTTGGGCCCAGCGTGTTCGGCTGCCAGGCCCCGGACTCGGGCAACGCCGAGATCCTCGCGCATTTCGGTACACCCCACCAGAAGGCGAAGTACCTCCAACCGCTCGTGGATGGACAAATCGCCTCCTGCTACTCGATGACAGAGCCACAAGCGGGCTCCGACCCCGCGGAGTTCCGATGCGTCGCGACCCGGTCCGGCGACGAGTGGGTCATCAATGGCGAGAAATGGTTCGCCTCCCACGCTCGTTTCGCCGAGTTTCTCCTCGTCATGGTGGTGACGAACACCGACGTGCCAATCCACCAGGGCGCTTCGATCCTCTTGGTGGAACAGGGTACGCCGGGGATGAAGATCCTGCGCAACGCCGCCGTCGGTCCCTACGTCGAGAGCGGCGACGGTGTCCATGCCTACATCCGCTTCACCGACTGCCGGGTGCCGGCCGAGAACCTGCTCGGAGAAGAGGGGCGGGGCTTCCTGGTCGCACAGACCCGGCTCGGCGGTGGTCGTGTGCACCACGCCATGCGCAGCGTCGGGGTGCTGAAGAAGGCCATGGACATGATGTGCGAACGGGCATTGAGCCGCACCACCAAAGGCGAGCTGCTGGCCAACAAGCAGCTCACGCAGGAGAAGATCGCGGACACCTACACCCAGATCCTGCAATACCGCCTGCACGTTCTGTATACCGCCTGGTTGATCGACAAACACAAAGAATACAACCGCGAAGTGCGTAAGGAGATCGCTGCGATCAAGGCTGCGACTCCCAAAGTCCTGCAAGAGGTCGTCTATCGTGCGATGCACCTGCACGGCAGTCTAGGGATGTCGGACGAGACGCCCCTGATGACCATGTGGGCGAACATCCCCGAGCTCGGGGTGGTGGACGGTCCATCGGAGGTCCACAAGGTCACCGTCGCACGTACCGTCCTACGGGACTACGACGCGGCGCCAGGTCTGTTCCCGAGCTACCACACGCCAACCCGGCGCACGGCGGCCATGGCAAAGTACGGGCACCTGCTCGAGTGATGGGCCCGGACACGAGAGGAGCAATGTAATGCGAGTCGGCTTGTTGATGGTTTTCCAGAACTTCCAGGATCGAATCACCGATACGGAGTCCTACCAACGTGACATTCACCTCGCGGGGCTCGCAGAGCCCTTGGGCTTCGACACCCTCAGCGCGGTGGAACACCACTTTTGGAACTACGCGATGTCGCCGGACAACACGCAGTTCCTGAGCTACATGGCGGCCAAGACGGAACGCATCAAGCTGCTCACCGGCGCCATCATCCTGCCCTGGCACACCAACCCCGTACGTGCGGTCGAGCGGACGATCTTGCTCGATCAGCTCAGTGGCGGCCGGGCCCTACTCGGCGTCGGGCGTGGGCTGGCTCGACGTGAATACGAAGCTTTCGGCATCGACATGAATGAGGCTCGTGACCGCTTCAACGAAGCGGCCGAGATGGTCATCCGCGGCCTGGAGACCGGTTTCGTCGAAGGGGATGGACAATTCTACAAGCAAAAGAGGGTCGAAGTCAGACCCCGCGGTCTGGCCGGAACCAACTGGCGTGATCGTTTCTACGCGGTGGGCATGTCGTCCGACTCGGTTCCGATCGTCGCCAAGCTCGGCGCCAAGATGATGAGTTTTGCGCAGAAGCCCTGGGCGGAGATGCAGGGCCACTTCCAGAGCTACCGGGACCTATTCTCCAAGCACCATCCGGATAGGGCCATTCCCGCGCCCGTCTGCGTGGATTTCCTGTGCTGCGATGAGAGCGCCGACCGGGCCGAGGAGTTGGCTCGCGAGCACATGGCCAACTACTACGTCACCGTGATGGAGCACTACGAGATGGCCAGTACCCACTTCTCTCAGATGAAGGGCTACGGCGACTACGCGACCAATGCGATCGCGTTGGCGGAGGCCGGTATGGAGACTGCGGCCAACAGCTTCGTCGACGTGAATACCTTCGGCACGCCAACCCAGATTCTCGAGAAGCTGGAACAGCGCAAGCGCGACCTGGGCGATTTCGACCTGACCGTGCAGGTCAGCTACGGCGGCATGACGGGGGAGAATGCCGAGAAGTGCACGCGCCTGTTCGCGAAGGAGGTTCTTCCCGAGGTTCAGGCCTGGAAGTAACGAAAGCGTCTGCCAGAAGCGCCGTCCTGAGTGCTACTGTGAGAGCCGCCGGACGAAACGGGGACGACCTGCATCTCGCCCGCCCGGCGGCTCAGCGGTTCTCGCACGTACCGTTTATCGGGCGACCCGGACCTCGAAACGCAGGTTCACACCGCCGGCCTGGTTGAAGCCGAGCATGACCTGGCTCGCGTCGCCTCGGGCGGTGCTGTATCGGCCGGTTCCTCCCGTGACGGCGCGTTTAGCCGCAACGCCGAGGTCGACGATCTCGTAGCCCTCGGTGAGCAGCGTCTTCGCCCCCGGGGTCTTGCCCAGGTCGTAGATCTGGTTCGTGAGAACCCAGGGGCCCGTCTTGGTGGTGGCTCCCTCCCCCACGTGCCAACCGCGGCACGACCAACGGCCGAGGATCTCGTCTGGGAATGCCGGGGAGCCGTCCTCCTTGACCCCTTCGCGGCCATCGAGAAAGCCGTGCGGATAGATGTAGCCCTCGGTGATGAACTCGTTGCCGTACGCGGGCATCCCGTTTGCATCGAGCGGGTCGGCGTCGAAGGCATACCGGGACGCGTTCTCCGCGACGTCGAAGCGCAGGATCTCGGCCTGCGCTGCGCGCACGGGAACAACGGCCCGAGGCCTCGCCGGGGCTGCCGTGGGGCCTGCCGTCAGTGCGGCGATCATCAGAGTTGTGATGGCGATGGACTTGTTCATGGTTCTCTCCTCGAGTGTCTTGCGGGGCGAGTGCCCCGTCGTTGTGTGGCCGTCAACGCAAGAGGCGTAACCCCGTCGGGAACGGCCGCGTTCCGGGCGCGGGAACGGAGGGTGAGCCTCGTGGTCGCAGAACGGACGACGCCCCGGACGGTCATCCGTCCAGGGCGCGGGAAGGCGATTCGAGAGCCGCTTCGCTCGAGTGGCCGGGGCTCACTGAATACAGCCGCTCAAGGAGTTGCTCGTCATGTAGACGTTGTTCCGCCAGCGGTTCGTCGTGCAGTCCTCGGTGCGGTCCTCGAGGTCCGCATGGCCAGCTTCAGACTTGTCGTTCACCAGAGAGCTGTTTCGGCTGAGCCGGTTCCCTTCCGTCCAGACGATCATGCCGGCGGCACCATTTGCGTACGCGTCATTGCGAGAGAGTCGATTTCTCCCCGGCGAGGAGAACGAGACCCAGAAGCCGTGCTCCGTGTTGTTCCCAGCCCGGTTCTTCACGACCAAGTTTCGCTCACCCATGATCACGAATCCGTGCCGTGCGTTCAGATTGGCCGCGCTGTCGCGCACGACGTTTCGATCTCCCGTAATGCGGGCACCCACGTCACTCGCGTTGAGCGCCGAGTTCGTGACGCGATTGCGAGAGCCACTCACCTGGAGAGCGGCGGCCGCGGCGCCGTTGCTCTCGACGTTCCTGAGGCGGTTTCCGTCCCCTCCCACGAGGACCCCGTACGCACTCGCACTCTCGACAACGGAGTCCTCGACCACGTTGCGGTCGCTCTGGATGTCGATGCCGATGACCGACTCGTGGGGATTGATCTCCGTCAGCCGGTGTCGCCCCTCCCCGGCCACGACGACGGCCCTGTCGCACCTGTTGAGATTGTCGCTGGTGCCTCGAACGTTACCTCGAACGACGGCTCGTTCGCCGACGATGAGGAGGCCGACCGTCTCGGCTCCAAGATCGCAGTCGATCCGGAACGCATTCAAGTCGAGCGTCGCCGGTCCGACGATGGTTAGGGCCGGCTCGGGGCCGGCACAGTCCAGTAGATCGCCACTGAGCACTACCGTCTCATTCGGGCCGATCACGTCACCGCAGCTGACCTGCGCGTGCGCGGCGGCCGGGCCGAGGGTGAGGGCCAGGGTGGCCAAGAGCGTCTTTCCGATTCGTGTCATCGTCATTTCTCCTGAGTTGGGCCGCGAGGGCTCGCGGGTTCGTGGACACTCAGAAGGCGTGACTGCCCCAGGAACACTTGCGTTCCGGCCCTTGGAACGTGCAGATCGAGGGTGCGGCTGACGATCGCGGCGCTGGCCGGAGCCGGCGCCCCGATCCGGCGGAGAGGCGCCTGGTCAGAGCTCCCAGGGCAGGTCCGGCCCCGCCGGCTCGTAACAGCAGAAGTTCCCGGTTCGCACCGCTTCCGTCAGGTGCTCCCCGAGAGAAGGATGGTTCTCGTGGACGCGGGCGATGGCGGCCTTGATGCCGCGGGTCACGTTCACGCGGGCGCGCTCGGCGGCAGAGGCTGCCCGCCGACTGCGCCCACCGAGGCCGACGGCCTGGGAAAGCTCGCGGGTCAGGAACTCGACCTCCGCCTCCGCCCGTTCAGTGCGGCCGGTGTCGTTGAACTCCCGAGCCTCCTCGAGCTCCGAGTGAAGATCGTTCAGCCTGGTGCGGTACGCCTCCCGCGCTTCGGCATCGAGGACCTCGCCCGCGTCCGACAATCCCTCCTTCGCCCCGGCGCGAACCGCATCCGCAGCGACTTTAGAGCCGACGGCTCGGGGTTCTTCCGCGCCTGCACGCGCGATCTCCAACGAATGGACCTCCTCGCCCGGGCGGGCCAGAAGGAGCGCCAAAAACTGAAGTCCGCGAATGTCGCGCAACCGGCACGTCGTGCCGTCGAACGAGATCGTCCAGTACTCTCCCTCGCGCCGAAAGAGGCGCCGAGACGCGTCGCTCACCGGCGTCGGCCCGACGCGCGGCGCGGCTGTGGGACTCGCAGAAGCGGGCTCGCTCGGAGCGATCGAGCGAACGATCTCGCCGCCAAGGGCCTGGATGAGGCCTTCGGCGTCCACGAGATCGGCCGTCTCGAAGCCTTCGGTGAACCGCACGTGCACGCCTCGAACCAAGGCCAGCGCATCCTCTCCCTCTCCACGCGCAACACGCAGCTTCCCAAGCGATACGGCGGCGCGAAGCTCCCAAGAGAGAGCCTCCTGAGCGCCAGCCACCTCCAGCGCGCGTTCGAAGTCGGTCTCGGCCAGCGTCTCGTTCGAGGATCCACCCCGGGCGAGACGAGCCTCACCTCGCAGCCGATGAATCTCGGCCTCGTAGTTTCGTTCCGACGTGCGCTCGACGACCTCGAGGGCCTCGTCCAGGACGGCGACCGTCTGATCGAGCTCGCCCGACGACCGGAGCGCTTGGGCCAGAATGCCCACGAAGTACGTGCCCCCCGCCTGATTGCCCGCCTCGGATAGAGCAACGATGGTTTCCATTGCCTGGCGAGCTCCCGCGACGGGATCTCCCTCTTCGGTCACCAGCCAGCTCTCGAACATCCGAGCCAGCGCGAGCCAATGGGGAATCCCCTCGGCGGTCGAGATCTCGATCACCTCCCGGACACACGCGCGAACCTTTGGCTGCTCGCGACGCATGTGGTGAACGATGGCCGAGAAGGTGAGCGCATAGCCGAGGTCGAACGGGCGCGAACGCGTCCGAGCAATCGTGACGGCCTCCGCGCAGCGCTCGACGGCGGCGTCGGGCAGGCCGAGGAGCCAGAGGGCCGGACCGAGGTCCGCCCGGCTCGCCAGGCCCGGGTCTTGTCCGGTCGCCAACGCCCGACGTGTGCCTCTGGGTCGTAGAGGTCGGCGCTGCGTTCGAGATGACGCCGTCCTTCTGCCAGGCTTCCGGCGAAGACGCAGATCTCACCGAGCGTGTAGCGGGCCTGCATCTCGAGCGACGGGCGGGCGAGCCGCTCGGCTTCGGCGAGTAGCTCTTCGGCCAGCGGGCGGGCCTCATCGAGTCGTCCGGCGATCGTAATTCCCTCGCAGCGTCCGTAGCGGGCGTGAAACCCGCGCTCGACGTCTCCGACCCGGTCGGCCAGAGAAGCGGCTCGATCGTGCGCCGCGAGCACGCGCTCGACTGCGTATCCGTCGAGTACGCGCAGGGAGACCGCGAGCCCCATGAGCAATCCAAGCTCGATCGAGTCTCGGGTCGGCGACGCGGCAACGGTCTCGAGGAACCCGAGACCGCGCTCGAAGTGATCCCGCGCCTCGACATACGCATGTCGTCCGAGGGCCGTCTCGCCCGCCGTCTCCAGA
Source organism: Deltaproteobacteria bacterium (assembly GCA_029262355.1). GTDB lineage: Bacteria > Desulfobacterota > Binatia > UBA12015 > UBA12015 > VGTG01. The sequence continues at coordinate 22,201 of JAJCZO010000411.1, read as the reverse complement.
AAGGCTGCGGCTCGCTCCAGGTCCTGCCCGCGCTCGAAGTGAACCGCGAGCTCGGCGGCGTGTTCGCGTGCGCGCTCGCCCCATGCGGCCGCCTCCCGTTCGCCGATGCGCCGATGGCACTCGGCCCTTCGCGCGGGCGCGATACTCGAATACAGGGACGCCTGGTAGAGCGCGTGTCTGAATCGATAGCTTCCAGAGACCGACGCGTCGGGCCAGGTGTGCAGACCGCTCGAGGCGACGAATCGCCCCTCGCGAGCGAGCCGCTCGAGGACGTCTTCCACCTTCGCCGGCATCTCGTCCGCCGCGGCCGCGACCGCCACCCCGGTGACCTCCGCGCCGACCACACTTGCCGCTTCGAGGACGCGTCGCTCCTCTGCGGGCAGAGCCGAGACGTGCTTGTCGATCAGCTCTCGCAAGCCGAGTGGGATCACGGTCCCGACGGCCTCGATCGGACCGTCGAACCGCCAGCGCCCATTGCGCCCAGAGACCAAGTTCTGGGCGACGAGGTCGGAGAGGACCTCACCGACGAACAGGGGGTTTCCCTCCGTTCGGCGGTGAACCACGTCCACGAGATCCAACCTCTCTCCGAGGCCCGGCAAGGCCTGCTCCATGAAAGCGCCGACATCCGACGGACCGAAGAACTCGAGAGCGATCTCCTCCGCGCACCTTCTTGCAAGAAGCTCCTGCTTGATCCGCTTGAGCGCGTGATCGTGAAGCACGAGCTCCGTCGGTCGGAAGGTGCCGACGACGAGCACACGAGACCCCCGCCGGGCACTTGCGAAATAGGACAGCAACTCGACCGTCGAGAGATCTGCCCAATGGAGATCTTCCAGGATCAGAAGGAGCCCATCCGGCTCGGACAGCCGATCGAGAGCCGCGGCGATCTCTCGGAGCATCCGTACAGGTGTCGTTCCCGCCAGCGACAGCGCGAGCTTCGCGTGCTGGCTCTCGTCGAGAAGACCGGGAAGTTGCGTGAGCCAGCTCGGAGCGAGGCGCAGCAGAACGTCGATGACGTTCGAGCGGCCGTCGCCGCGGCCAAGGTCCTCCAACGCATCGAGCATCGGGAGGTAGGGCTCTCCGGGCCCGAAGTGCTCGAAGCATTGGCCCCGGGCCATCGGAACTCCTTGGGCCGCGGCTTCGGCGGCCAGGGCATCGACGAGCGTCGTCTTGCCGATGCCCGGCTCTCCACTCACGAAGACGATGCGCCGCTCCCCGGTTCGAGAACCGTCGAGCGCACGGCGCAGAAGGTCTCGTTCGGTCTCCCGGCCGATGAGCGTCGGGCCGCTGTTGTGTGACATCATCCCGTGGTCACTCTTCCTGCTTCCTATGGCCTCGACGGTCAGCGGACAACCACCGCCCGTTCCCCGGAGAGGAACGCAGGTGTTCCAGGGAGTCTTACGCCTTCCAGAGCATGAATCAGGTAGATCATGCAGGCACCCCGCGGTCGGCTCTGCCGCCGGATCGCGCCTTCGTCCTACAGCTGCGCGCCGACGTCGTCCCGGGCGAAGGCCCGTTTCGGGGTCGGGTCGAGCACGTGGCTTCCGGAGCCGTCGGGATCTTCGAGTCCCTCCAGGAACTCTTGGCGTTCTTCGATCACGCTCTCGATCCTCCCGGCGACGACCCCGGTCGGCCTCGCAGCCCTCTGGACTCCCGCTGAAGATCCAGGCTCACGGCTACCCCGACGAGGACCAGACCGGCCGAGATGACCAGCCGGGGCGTCAGCGACTCTCCGAGAAATGCGATTCCACCGAAAGCGGCCAGCACGGGTACCGTGAGCTGAAGAACGGCCGTGTCGACCGTTCGCATCCGCGCGACGGCGGCGTACCAGATGACGTAGCCCAACCCAGACGCGAGTACGCCGGATGTGACGGCGAAGAACACGCCGGAAGGAGAATGAAACAGGCGTTCCGATCGACTCGAGAGGAGCACCAGAACGAACGGGATTGCCGCAACGAAGTTGCCAGCGGTCGTCTCCAGAGGGGCAACCGCTCGACGGCCTCGAAGCGAGTACAGCCCCCAAGCCGCACCCGCGAGCATCATCAAAGCCGTACCAGTGGGATCGGGGGCGACGAGTCCGGGCCGAAGCAGGACGATGAGCCCGAGCCCCGCGACCGTCAGTCCCCCCCATTGCCGCGCCAGCACGACCTCCGCTCTCGCGAGCGCACCCGCGAACATGGTCATCTGAACGCTAGAGAAGAGCAGCAGCGCTCCGGTGCCCGTCTCGAGGGTGAGGTAGCCGTAGGAGAACGAACCAGCATAGAGAAACAACAGAAGTCCGCCGGTGCACGACCCCGTCTGGCACATCGACCGGAAGCCACCACGGCGTGCGCACAGAAGAACCAGCACCACCGCTCCCGACACCAGCCGTATCGCCGTGAAGCTCGCCGGGTCGATCGCTCCCTCGCCGAGGCTGGCACGGCAGAGAAGCGAGTTCGACGCGAAAGCGACGACGGCGAGACTCGCGGCAGGCCACGAGCGTCGGAGATCCGTCATACAGAGCGCACGACGACGGCGGCCATCGTCGCCATGCAGACGAGCTGCGTCAGAAAGAACCTGAACCGGATGCCCACCGACGAGTCCGACTCTGGAAGCGCGATGTGAACGAGCGTTTGCAGGACTCGCGCGGTCAACAGAAGGATCGCGAGCCCATCGAGAAACTCGCTTCTCAGCCCGGTCGCTACGAGCGCAACCACGATGGCCCCATACACGGGCAGGTTCTCTACGCAGTTCGCGTGCGCGCGCATGGCGCGGCGATACCACTGCTCTCCATGCGGCGCGTCGGCCGGAAAGTCGCTCAGCCCGGCCCGCCCGGTGAGAATCCGACTCCAACGATACACACCGACGCTGCCCAATAGCGTCGCGATCGTCCAGGCAGCGAACCCCAGGAGAACCCATACCGGGATCGACATCGCTCAGCCCTCGTCCGCAGAGTCGTCGAGCGGCATCGTATAGCAGAGCGCACTACCGTCGAGAACGACCACATCGTCGTGGCGGAGAACACGCGTTGCGAGCCGGGTGATCGGCTTGTCTTCTCGAACTTCCAGCACTTCGACTCGTCCGGTGATCGTGTCGCCGGGACGCACCGGTGCCTTGAAACTCCAGTCGGTGTGGAGGAACACGGTACCGGGTCCCGGCAGATTCTCCGCCACGACGGCGTTCAAGATCGCGCTCGTGATGCCGCCCTGAACGACGATCTCTCCGAAGCGACTCCGGCGTGCCGCCTCCGGATCGTAATGCAGCGGGTTCCGGTCGCCACTAATCTTGGTGAACAGCTCGATGTCTGCCTGCTCGACCCGTCGAGATCGCATTGCGGTCTGGCCCAAACGCGGTACTTCGCGCGCCCATGTCTTCGTCATCACTTTCGTCTCCTCGTCAGGCTGCGCTCGCCGGATGCTCACTAACGATGTCCGGAGGTGAAAGCCCGGGTCCGAGTGCAAGCAGGGCTTGCGCCTCATGGGTCATGGCGCGACTCAACTCCCGGTGCCGTGTACGGATCGACGCGAGGTCCCAGTCGAACGAGGCGATCGCGTCCGTCACTTCGAACAGCGGACGGGAGAGCGCGTCTCGGGCGTCTTCGTACCGAGCCATCGCGCGGTCGGAGCCACCCAGGGTGGCGCGTGCCAGGAGCTCGGCATCCCGTAGTGCGTCGCTGATCCCGTGCGCGGTCAGCGGGTCCTTGAAGTAGCCGGCGTCTCCGACCAGGGCCCAGCCCGGGCCTTGGGCGCGACGGAGGAACCCGAGTCGTCCCGCAAAGGATCGACACCCGCCGATCAATCGAGCCGTGGAGATTGCCGATGAAAATTCGGGAGCTGCCTCGAGGAGCAAGCGTCGATGGGCCGCTCGCATGTCGTCCTGAACTTCCTGGGCGAAGCGGTGCGGCCGCACCGCGGTGAAGGCACAGGTCAAGCCGTCGTTCGTCGGGATCATCCCGGAGCTAACGCCGTAGCGGTAGTGCCAGTGATAGCCCTCGGCCGGAAGTCCTTCCCAGTACCCATACACCAGCGCACTCGTGTGACGGGCCTCGAGGGTCGTTTGCGCGCCCACCATGCGTGAGACTCCCGACTCGCACCCGTCCGCACCGATCACGAGATCGGCGCGAACTTCACGGCATCCTCCACTTCGATCGCGGATGAGCACACCGCAGACCCGACCGGCGGGCAGACGAAGTAGACCTTCGACCCGAACACCGTGGCGGACCTCGGCGCCTGCATCTCGTGCAGCGTCCACGAGAATCGTGTCGAGGAGGGTCCGGCGAGGCGCATAGAGCGCATCGACGCCATCACGCGGCTTGATGGGAATCGAAAGCACCTCGTCGCCGTAGTGGAACGTCGTCTTGCGGACGGGCGGGGTGCCGGCGGCCCGTAGCCCTTCGAGCAAGCCCCAGCGATGAAGCTGGAGCACGGCGGTTCGCATCAGTGCGTGTGTCGAGAGCGCATCGGTCCCGTAGCGCGAGCGGTCCACGACGAGGACCCGCAGCCCGGCTCGCGCGAGCAGCATACCCGTCGCCGCGCCCGCACAGCGTGCACCGACGATGACTACGTCGAATCTTCGAGGATCCATGATCTAGCTCCTTTCGGGTCAGGCCGCGGCGCGGACGACACCGTGCAAGAACGACGCAAGCTCAGCAGAGAGCTCACGTGCGTCGTCGCCGACGCCGTCGATGTAGGTCGATTTGCGCCGGCGGAGGAACGGGAGCCCGACAGCGTAGAGGCCAGGCTCAGGCGTAATGCCGCGGTCGTGGATCAGGCCTCCGCTCGGGTCGAGCACTGGAACCCTGAGCCACGGGTATGAGCATTGATACCCGGTCGCCCAGACGATCGTCCGGATGCCCGCCCGGCGCAGGTCCAGTTCGGTGGGAGCGTTCTCGGCCGAGACGGCCTCGGGCGTCGCCGGAGCTCCGCGCGACCGGCACTCCCGCGTGGCGAGAAACCCGTCGATCCGCCGCAGGAGTTTTCCGAGCCGTGCGTCGGCTGCCGCGAGCGAGGAACGGAGGTCGTCGGCCAGGAAGATCCGGGCGTCGTGCGCCTCGGTGGCTCGCCCGACGAGACGGACGCCGGACGCCTGCAGGGCGGCGAGGTCGAGGCTTCGGAAATCGGACCGGCCTACCAGCTGCAAAGAAGGCTGGCGGCGCGACGCGGCGAGGTCGAAGACGTCCTCGGAGCTCTCATCGAGAAGGCCCATCTGGTCCAGGTGCCAGAGGATGTCGCGGCCCCGGTATCGTCGAGGCATACGAGTGTGCCGTCCAACCGCGAGTGTCACGGGACGTCCGGACGAGTGCAGTTCGTCGGCGATCTGTACGCCCGAGGCCGATGCTCCCACCACGAGGACGCCACCCGTGGGGAGCTGCTCTGGATTTCGGTACTGCGAGGGAACCAACTGAAGAAGGTCGGGACCGAGTCTGGCCGCCATGGCGGGAACGTAGGGCCGGTGACAGGCGCCCGTGGCGACGACGACACTGGGCGCGGTCCATCTGCCGCGGTCGGTCGTAACTCGAAATCCGTCCCCGGTGCGCTGCACCATCCGTACCGTCGTGTTCGGCTGAACGGGAGCCCCGAAAGATCGAGCGTAGCCGTCGAGGTACGAGATGATCTCCGGCATCGCCATGTACCCGTCGGGGTCGGGCCCCTGGTATCGCCAGCCCGGAAGCCGGCTCTGCCAATTTGGCGTGAGAAGGCGCAGGGAGTCCCAGCGCTCCGTCCGCCAGCGCTGCGCGACGCGACCGCGTTCGAGCACCACGTGGTCGATGCTGCGATCCGCCAGGCATCGACTCATGGCGATGCCTGCTTGGCCGCCGCCAATGATGATGGTTTCGGTCCGTCTCATCGTCTTGTCCTCGCCGACCGGTTCTCAGCCGGCCGACCCATGGAGTGGGCCGACCGGCAAGCGACCGTCAGGCATCAGGCGGCACTCGCATTCACCTCGACCGGCACCTGTCCGGTGATGACGTCGAAGACCGCCGAGCGCGCTTTCGATTGTTCTACGATTGCTCGGAGCTTCTCCGGTGGCGCGTCGCCGCTGATCTCGAAGTCGATGCGGATCCGCTCGTAGCCGTTGCGGACGTCATCGGAGAGCCCGAGGATTCCGCGTACGTCCATGTCGCCGCGAATGGTCGACTGCACCTTCTCGAGCGTGACCCCCCGGGCGGCAGCGATATTGCCGATGCCGGCGGTGAGGCAGGTCGCCAGTGCGTGAAGCAGGAACTCGACCGGAGTCGCCGCCTCGTCGCCGCCGCACAGAACGGTCGGGTGATCGCCCTCGTACGCGAAGTCCTTCGCGTGCACGTGCTCGCCGCCCGCGCCGTGGAACGCCTCGATGCGCGTACGGCTCCGCGTCCCCCTGATCCACTGGTTGGTCGCGCGGAACTGGAACCTGCCGAGTTCGGGCTTGTCCTTGACCGCTCCGATGGTCGCGAACAGCGCCGGCGTATCGATGCCGTTGCGCGGCGCCGGCGGCGTCCTCTTCTCGGGCTTGCTGACCTGGTGCTCCTCGCGTTCGTGGTTGACCATCGAGTCCATTGCTCTTCTCCTTTGGCTTGTGGGGTTTCCCCCTGGGTTGAAGAGACTTTCGTTCGCGACCGTGTGAGCGACCGTGAGAGTAAGCGTGGAAAAGTGGTGCGGAAGCGGGGCGCCCGAGTCCGAACCCAGAATCCGGCGGGCTCAACGAGATGACGCAATGCGCTATTTCCACTCCTCGCCCCAGTGGGGGCTGGAGGTGTATTGTGGCCGTAGCCTCACCGTTCCTTGCGGATCGGTGAGGCAGGAGCGCTCGATTCCGACCCGTTCAAAGAAGCCCACTCGGCCCAAAGCCACGTCCACCAAACGTCCGAAGACCAGCCCAGGTCCCGGGCGGAGGCCAGCGAGTCCCGTCGAGCCCCTTCGTGTCCGGCTCCTTGGCGAGCTCGAGATCAGCCGCGGGGGGGAGAGGTTGGCGCTCCCGCAGTCAAAGAAGACCCGCGCTCTTCTCGTCTACCTCATGCTCGCGGAACGCCCCCGCCGACGTGAGCGTCTGTGCGAACTCTTGTGGGACGTCGCGGACGACCCGCGAGGAGCACTCCGCTGGAGCCTCAGCCGATTGAGGAAGGTCCTCGACGACGAAGACACATCTCGCATCTCCGCCAACCGCGAGAGCGTCGAGTTCGCGGCCGCTGGCGCCTGGGTCGATGTATTCGCTGTGCGCGAGCGATTGGCCTCCGGAGTCTCCCGCCTCACCGTTGACGAGTTGGTCGAGGTAGCCGCCGAGTTTCGCGGTGAGCTCGTGGAAGGGCTCGAGCTTTCGGAGTTCCATGATTTTCAGGCGTGGTGCGGGGCAGAGCGAGAGGATCTGCGCAGGGTGCACGTCGAGGTTCTGAGTGAACTCATCGACCGCCTGGCCAACCAGCCCGAAGAAGCGCTTCCGCACGCTCGCCGCCTCGCCCAGGCAGATCCGCTCAGCGAGTCCGCTCGAACGCAACTTCTGAAGTTCCTGGCGGCAGCCGGCCGAATGCGGGAGGCCGAGCAGGAGTTCGTCGCCGCAACGAGGCTGTTGGAGGAACTCGGTGCGCACCGTTCCGGTGAGCTGGCGGCCGCGTGGCAGGCGATCCGCAAAAGGCCCAAATCGTCAGGCCAGGAACCGGTCCCGTTCCGTGAGGCTGCCGCAAGCCCACCGGCGGCCCCGGTTCTCTCCGCGACTGCGATCGTCGGCAGAGCCATCGAAGGCGCACGGCTCCGTGATCTCGTCGTCGAGGTCGAACAAACCCGGAGCGCCCGGATTCTATTGGTCACCGGAGAGCCCGGCATCGGCAAGACCACGATCCTCACGGTGCTGCGCACCATCGTACACGAGTCCAATGGCATTCCCCTCCACGGCGCCGCGTACGAAGTTGAGACCGGAAGGCCATACGGTCCCTGGATAGATTCACTGCGCCGCGTGCCTCCGTCGTGGCTGCCAGAAGACAGCGTCGGCGCACTCGCACCTCTCCTCCCGGAGCGAGCGCATGACGGCAACGACCCGTCTACGCGCGAACGACTCTTCGGTGCCGTCGTGAATCTTCTCCAGGCGGGTGGAGCGAGCGCGCCCCTCGTGTTGCTGTGCCTCGACGATGTGCACTGGTGTGATGAGGCCTCGACGGCGCTTCTCCATTACGTCGGGCGCATGAGCCGCGAGCACCCGCTGCTCGTGGCGCTTTCTGCCCGCAGCGGCGAGCTTTCGGACAATGTTCCGATGTCTCGTACGCTCCAGGCTTTTCGACGGGATGGCGTTCTGGAGGAGATGCGCCTAGAGCGGTTGGGCGAGTCGGATACCCAAGAACTCGTACGCGAAGCCCGCCCCGGAGCCGACCCGGCTCGAGTGTTCGCCAAGAGTGGCGGCAATCCACTCTTCGCGCTCGAGGTCGCCCGCGCCGAAACTAGCGACGCCGCCGAGGGGCTCACCACCCTCGCCGAGATGGTGCGCGATCGGCTCGAACGACTACCGCTCGAAGCCAGCGATCTACTGCGCTGGGGAGCGGTGCTCGGAGGGCGGTTCGGCGTCGAGGAACTTCAGCAGCTATCGGCAATGGACGGCGATGGACTCGCTGCGGCACTCGAGGTCCTCGAGCGTCACACGCTCATCTGTCCGGCCGATGCGAACACCCCCTCGGCCGGCTCGTACTTCTTCGCTCACGACATCGTCCGCAGCATCGTATACGGAGAGCTCTCCGAACCCCGGCGACGCCTCATGCATCGCCGAGTGGTGGAGGCCTTCCACGAGCTTGCCGAGAGAGACCCGAGTGTCGCGGGCCAAATTGCGCACCACGCGGGCCTCGCACACGACTCGGCGAGCGCTGCGCAAGCGTGCGTCAATGCCGCCCGGCACTGCCTGCGAATGTTTGCCAATCGCGAGGCCGAGGCGTTCGCGCGACGCGGCCTACGGTATGCGGAGGTGCTCGGCGAACCAGACCGAGTCAAGTTCGCGCTCGATCTGACCGAGGTGAGTCTCGCTGCGAATCGACCTTCCGGGGTCGAAGAGGCCGCTCGGTCGCTCGAGGCGCTCGCCGAGACCGCACTCGAGCACGGATGTTTGGAGCACGCACGACTCGGGTTCCATCTTCTTGCCCACCTGCGGTGGGACGTAGGCGAATGGTCGGAGGCTCAGCGTCAGATGCTCCGCGCCGAGCAGGTGAGCCGCACCACCGATCCGGCCGAGAGGGCCGTCGCGCTGGCAGAGGCGGCTCGTTGTCTAGCGATGCTCGAGCGTGACCTGAGTCACGCCGAGGCGTTGCTTCTCGAGGCGCAAGCTCTCTCTCGTAGTTGCGGGATCCGGCCCCTGGCGATCCCCGTGAGCTTCGGCATGCTCCGAATGCACCAAGGGCGCCTGGACGAAGCCGCTCAGCTTTTCGGTGAAGCCCGCCGTGCCTCGTTGAAGGAACAGGATCACCTCGGCGAATTCCAGACCCTCGAGCAGCTGGTCCTCTTGGAGCTTCAGCGCGAACGTTATCCGGAGGCCGTCATCCTCGTCGCGGAGCTGTCGCGCATCGCCGAGAAGCTGCGGGAAGGATCCGAGGCACCGTTTGCGTGCGCGCTACGGGCGGTCTGTGACTACGCCGCCGGAGACGACACCGCCAGTGTGGCGATAGACGATGCCCTCGACGACCTTCGGCGCGTCGACGCCAAGCACCGACTTGCGTGCACGCTTCGGCGTGCCGCAGAGGTGGACCTGCGACGCGGCGACGCGGCGCGTGCGCAGAGCCGTGCAGAAGAAGCGTTCGAAGCGGCCAAGATTCTCGGTCGACCGAGTGAGACGGTGCTCGCGCGCGTCGTCTTGGCGCGTGCCGCTGCCGCACGGGGAACGCCCTTAGTCGCCCAAGAGCACGCGGCCGAGCTGGGACCCGACGCCCTGGAAGATGTTTCGGCCGAAGCGCACCGAGCGGTGACACGACTCTTCGGCGGCGAGGCTGCCACGAAGAGCGAAGGCTAGGGAGGGGAACGTCGTGCAGTACGTCGTCGTCGAGAGGACCATGCCGGCACCCATAGATGCGGACGGGCTCCGCCGGACCGCGGAGAGTGGGACGGGTTGTCTCGACCTGCACGGAGTACAGTATCTACGAGCCTACATACGCCCGGACGGACTACGCCTCATCTGCCTATTCCGAGCGCCGGACGCGGAAGCAGTTCGCACGGCCAATCGTCAGCTCGGAATGCCGTTCGATGCGGCGTATCCTGCGTCTTTCCACGAGGCTCTCGGTATTTCGGAGATTGGACGTGACGCATCCTTGGTCCTCGTCGAGCGAACATTCGGTGAGCCAGTGCACTTCGCGGACGTCCAGAGCCAGGAAGAACGAGGGGCGTGGTGCCTCGACCTGCACGGGGTGAGGTTCGTGCACACGCTCTTCTCCTCCGATCGGCAGCGCATGATTTGCATCTACGAAGCGCCCGACGCAGAAGCGGTACGGCTGGCAAATCAGAAGACCAGAGTGCCCTTCGACACGGTCTGGACGGCTTCCATCCTCGAGCCCTGAGCCTGCCTCCGCCTATCGGGCATGTACCCAGCCGGGCAAAAACTCATACGGATCGATGTTGGCGTCCGCGTCGAACCCGACGTCGGCTCCGTCGAGCCACTCTTGGAGCTGTCCCGCCTTGTAGGCGTCGAACACTTCGGTGCATCCCCCAACGTGTCGACCCGCAACGAAAATCTGTGGAATCGTCGGCGCCCCGGCCTTCGCCGCGAGCACCCGCCGGATCTTTCCGCCGACATCGCCCTCCTGATACTGGGCCGAATCCAGATCGACCGAGCGATACGAGATACCGAGGCGCGCGAACAATCTGCGCACCGACCAACAGAACTCGCACCATTCCAAGGCGAACATCACGACTGCCTGTTGGCGATCCTCCAAGAGCCTCGAAACCATGGACGCCGCCTCGGGATCGATCTCGGTCGGCAGTACCGGCCCCCCGGGCTTCTGCGGCGGCGCAGCGGGGGAATCGAACCGGTAGCCCGAGGTCGAACGGGAGATCTCCATTTCTTCCCCGTCCATTTCGGCTTCGATGTCTTCGAACAGCGGAGTGCTGAGATAACGCTCGCCGGTATCGGGCAACATGCAGAGGATGTTTGCCCCCTTCGGGGCGCGCCTGCCGACATCGAGGGCGGCGGCCAGAGTGGCGCCGCTGGAGATGCCGCAGAAGATCCCCTCTTCACGTGCCAGGGCGCGCGATAGGCGCAGCGCCTCGGCGCCGCCAACCGGCACGATCTCGTCGACCAAGCCCTCGCGCTGCGCGTCCTCCGTCAGCTTGGCGACGAAGTCCGGGCTCCAGCCCTGCATCAGGTGAGGACGAAACGAGGGGTGGCTCACCGAAGGGGAGCCATCCACACTGCGCTCTTGCGAGATGCCGCTGCGCAGAACAGGGGCATTGTCGGGCTCGCAGGCGACGATGCGAGTGCCCGGGCTCTCCGCCTTCAGCCCCCGCGCGACGCCCTTGAGCGTCCCACCGGTACCGAAACCGCTTACCCAATAGTCGAGCCCGTCCTCGGCAAAGTCGGCGAGAATCTCGCGCGCGGTCGTAGCGGTGTGCACATTGGCGTTGGCCTCGTTGTCGAACTGTCGCGTGAGGAACCAACCGTGTTCGCGGGCGAGCTCGACGGCCTTGGCCAGCATACCCGTCCCCTTTTCGGAGGCGGGGGTGAGCACCACGCGGGCCCCCAGAAAGCGCATGAGCCGCCGGCGCTCCACGCTGAAGTTCTCCGCCATGGTAATGACGAGAGGGTACCCCTTCTGCGCACAGACCATCGCCAGCGAGATGCCCGTATTTCCGCTCGTGGCTTCGACGACCGTTTGCCCGGGCGCCAATGCGCCGCTTCGCTCGGCATCCTCGATGACCGCGCGAGCCATCCGGTCCTTGACCGATCCCATCGGGTTGAAGGACTCCACCTTGACGAACAGGTTGATCCCGGCCGGCGCGAGTTTCCCGATCCGCACGACCGGCGTTCGTCCGATCGTATCGAGTATGCTGTCGAATCTCATGGTCGGTCTCATCTCAGCCGCTCCTTGTCTCGCTGTGGGGAGTGCCCCCGGGAGTGACGAAACCATCGCCACAGAGCATGTGAGCCATCGTGAGAACGAGCGTGGAATTCGTCGATGCTCGCAAAAGCGGGGTACCAGATGCGGATACGGGCAGACCGACCCCGCTTCAAGAGCTGCAACGGCGAGGTGGTCGGCGCACCAACCACCCCGCGAGCAAAATCGCCTCTCGAGAAGAGCAGCGGAGCGCTCGTGGCGCTTCAGCTTGAGGAGGACAGGCTCCGCAGCTCCTCCAGATGCGCTCGCACGTCGGACGGCAGATGCGTGCCGCTGGAACCCGTAAACCCACGGACCGTCGCTTCCTCCAACAAGACGAAGGCCCGTCGAGCGACCGGGCTGTGCGGGGCGATGCGGATGGCTTGCTCGAGATAGAAGTCGGCGGGCGAGTTCCAGAAGTCGGGATCGATCCGCGTCTCGGTCGTCCCGAGAAGGTAGTACGCCTCGGCTTGCTCGGGACCCGGCGTCTCCTCTGCCGCAACGAACTCACTCAGCATCTGCGAAGCGATGAGATAGTGGACGAGCGGGCGCCGCGAGGCCGGGTACTCGGCAAGGGCGTTTCCCTCCTCCAGGATGGACCGCGCGGAGGCGACGCTCCTCTCAGGCCGCGGGCGGTCTGTGAACTCCCGCAGGGCGCCCGCCCAGGCCTCGACGTTCTGCCGAAGCCGGATCCAAAGATCGGGCCTCTCCGACAGACGCGTCAGAACCGGCACGGGCCGCTTCAGGTCGTGCTTCACCCGGATGCTCACGGTCAGGTATTGCGTAAGGGCGTTTACGAGCCCGGCCGGCTGCATCGACGGGGAAGCGAACGTCTCCTCCAGCGTCGCGAGGCCGTCATCGAACCTGCGTGTGGCGATCTGCAACTTGGCGCGCTCCTGCGGTTCGAGCGTCGCCATCGCCGAACCGTCCAGAAAGTCCGCCGCCACGGGCGAGTCCCCGGCGCTCTCGATGCGAGAGTGGCAGCTCACGCATGCATTCACGGTCTGGTGGACGAAGAACTCGGCGCGGCCGTAATCTCCGGACTGAAACGAACTCAGAGCCCCGTGGAGATCGCGAGCGAGCGAGCGCCCTACGAAGCGGCGGCCCGGATCGAAGCCTTTGGTATGCGAATCGAGGGAGGCCGCGGCGGCAGCCATGCCCCGGAGTGCACCCTCGATCTTGGCTCGCTCCGCCGGAGCGGAGAACCGCTTCGGGTCGGCCGAGAGAGGCAGTACGATCCTCAGGTTCTGAAAGAGCTGGTTCATCGTGACACGTGTCTCCGCGACGTCGTGCTCCGCCATCCCCGGCGAACTCAGGGTGAGCACGAGTAGACCTGCTACGATGAGCCGTGCAGTGCGATGTGTGAATGAAAAAGTCCCGAACATCTCTCCCCCAACTCCATCTCGAGTGCCTCCTGTCGCTAGCATGGCGGCACCGTGAAATAGAACTCTCCGGGCCCGCTCTCGGAGCGCCACGAAACGCAGAACGTGCCCCCGTCCCCCACATCACGGGACGAGGGTTCGCATGAACCGCGCACTCCAATGGCGTGGAGGCTTTCTCGGCCTCGAAGCAGCCTGCCTCCGGGCAAGCCCGAGGCGCGCGACTTGCCACGTCCTACCGACACTTCTATTGTCGCGACGGCGCAGGGACATACGGCTTGCACAGATCGAGTCGGGTCGGTTGCGGGCGGGAGTGGATTCAAGTGAGTTTTGAGAAGACGGTCGAGCAGCACTGGGCACCGGATGCATCCGGCGAGATCCTGCGCAGAATCGACGAGGGCCTGGTCGAGCTCGGGAAGAATCTGGATGCGCTGACGTACGACGACATCGTCGCGGTCGACGAGTTCCATATTCGGGGCCGCGAGGCCACGGCAGAGCTCGCGGAGTTGGCCGCCGTCTGTGCCGCCGACCGGGTTCTCGATGTGGGCAGTGGTGTCGGCGGGCCCTCGCGATTCCTGGCCGCGACGCGGGGCTGTCACGTCGACGGCATCGACCTGACGACGGAGTATTGCGATGTCGCCACCGCCCTCGCGGAGCGCATCGGCCTGGCCGACAAGACCACCTATCGTCAGGCGAACGCATTGACGCTTCCATTCGACGATGCATCGTTCGATCTCGTCTGGACCCAGCACATCTCGATGAACATCGAGGACAAGGATCGAATGTTCTCGGAGATGTATCGCGTGCTGAAACCGGGAGGGCGCGCAGCGATCTACGATCCCATTGGGGGATCCGGCGACCCGCTCGATCTGCCGGTGCCGTGGGCACGCGAGAAGTCGATGAGCTTTCTGATCGATTCGCGAGCCACTCGGGATCGGCTCGAGCGCGTTGGTTTTCGGATCGGAACGTGGCGCGACGTGAGCGATGCATCCGTCGCCTGGTTTCGAAAGAATGCAGCGGCGGCGAAGGACCTCGGCCCGGAGCCGCTGGGCTTGCATCTTCTCCTAGGCCCGGATTGGCCCACGATGGCCCGCAACATGGTGGCCAATATCGCCGCCGGGCGGATCGCGGTGATTCAGGCGATCGCGCACAAGTCGTAGCGCGGCCCCGGCGTGTCCCTCACGTCGGCGACGGCGACAGCAGATTGGGCCGCCGGGTGCTTCCCCGGCCGCGCCGGCAGGACCCCGTCCTGTTCGGGCAAGAGCGTGATCTCGTTGCCCTCCCCTCCTACTTGACGGGAATGGCACATCGGCCTAGGTGTACAAAACCATGAGGTTTCAACATCACTTGCGCGACGCCGAAGGTGGTGAGACCGCAGTCATTCGAGGCCTCGGCGAGTTCCAGGATGCACGGGTTCTCGAGTTCGGATGCGGCGATGGCCGGCTGACCTTCGCCTACGGGCGCAACGCGCGCTCCGTCCTCGCGATTGACCCAAACGAAGATTGTATCGCGCGAGCCCGCGAGGACATCCCGGCGAATCTCGCCGAGATCGTTCGGTTCGAGGTCGGCAGCGCCCTCGACTTCGAGCCGCCCCCGGACCCCCACTTCGATATCGCGTTCTTCTCCCACTCCTTGTGATGACTCCCCATCAAGGGCGTCGTGAACGCCCTCCAGAAGATCCACGCGAGCCTGGCCCCGGGGGGCCTCCTGCTCGATCTCCAGCCTCTGCTCTCCGACGCCGCCGTCGTAAGTAGGGGCCGTCTCATCGGGCGGCTCGACGAATCCGAGTTCCGGGCGTACGCCGAGGCAGTCGCCGAGGCGCGCGACGAGACCGTCCACCGCGGCCTCTTCGCACGCGAGCGTCAGCTCGTCTGCGACGCCGTTCACCGCTTCGGGAGCGCCGCCGAGCTCCTGGCCGAGGTCTCGACGTGGACCGGCACCGCAGTTCCCGCCGACCTTCCGGACCTCCTCGATGAGGCCGCTCCCCCGTTGGACGTTCGAGAGGGCGCCCGGCTGGTCCTACTGCGAGCTCTGTGACGTGCTCGCACACGCCGTACTCGTTCGGCGCGCTGAGGGGAGTCGGCGCCACCTTGATGCCCGCCCCCTCGCCCGCCGCGCCTCATCGTCTCGCCGTCACTCCGTGACACCCTCGCGGCCAATCGCCTCCGCGTGCTTGGCGCCGTCGTAGCTGATCGCCTTCACCGGAGTCAGTTCGAGTACGACCCGGCGCTTCGTATCGAGCATTGCCACCATCACCTCCTGGGCTTCCGGAGAGTCCGGGAGGATCTGCTTGGAGAACTCGGCGAAGAACCAATCGAGCGTCTCGCGATCGTCGTGAATGACGCACGTCGTCTTCAGCGTCAGGGTACGGTCGGGCCCCAGCTCGGTGCCATCGCCGGTAATGATCACGCAGCTCTGCGGACGCTTCCGGAGCGCTGGGACGCGGGGGCGCTGGCTGGTGGTCGTTGCCCAGATCTTGCCCTTGTCCCAGATGTACCGGTGACTCACGCCGACCGGCCAGCCCTCGGACGTCGTCCAGCAGACGGCGCACATTCTCTGCAGCGCAAACAATTGCTCCTGCTGATCCGCGTCGAGCGGGTAGCCGGAAACTTCTTCGAGATTGGCCATGGCGCTGGGTCCTCTGGAGATCAAGGCTTCGTTCGCGTTCGGAGACGAACTGCCTCTACACTACGGCGGACTCGGAGGAAATTCCAGGACCGGGGATGTCAGTCTGGATACGCGGTCGGAGCATGATATCAGAGCCCGGAGGGGTGAACGCCCGGAAGGACGAGTCGTGAGAGATGACACACTACGAGCGCTGATCGATCGCAACGAGATCATCGATGTCTTCAATCGCTACGCGACGGGCATCGACCGTCGCGACAGGGATGTCTACCGCGCCTGCTTCGTCGATGACCTCGAGGTCGACGTCGCCGGGGTCGAGGCGCTCACGGGCGGAGCCTCGCAATGGGTCGATCTCGCCATGTCCGCGGTCGGCGGGTTCGAGACGACCCAACACATCATCACGAACCACGAGATCCAGATCGCCGGCGATCGCGCGACGGGCGTGGCCAATCTCCAGGCACAGCACTGGAATCCGGATTCCGCGTACGTCGTCGGCGGGTACTACACCAACGACTTCCGACGAACGGATCAGGGTTGGCGTATGCGCAGGCTCCAGTTGACGGTGACCTGGACCCAGAATCGATAGGTGAGAACGATGACGGAGGCAGCGGAAACTCGGCGCTGGAACGGTGAGTTCGAGCAGAAGGTCGTCGTGGTAGCCGGAGGCTCCAGCGGCTTGGGCCTCCACCTGGCGGGACGGTTTCGCGAGGAGGGCGCCCAGGTGGTGATCTCGGCGCGCAACGCGGACCGCTTGGAAGCAGCTGCTCGCGAGATCGATGCAGTGGCGATCGAGAGCGACGCGACTTCGTTCGCTGCGCTGGACCGACTTGCAGAAACGGTCAAGGAGCGCTTTGGCCGGATCGACGTCGCGATCAACTCCGCGGGCTTCGAGCAGCGTGTCTCCATTCGCGACATCGAGAGCGAAGACTTCGAAGCGATGGTCGCCGTGCAGTTCACGGGAGCCGTTTACTTCATCAAGCACATGGCCCAGCGGATGCAGGCGGGCGGGGTCATCATCAGCATGTCCTCCCTCACCAGTTTGATGGCGGCAGAGGGGTACGCTGCCTATGCTGGGGCGAAAGCCGGCCTGAACCACGTCACCCGGATCGCGGCCGCCGAATACGCGCCCGAGGGCATTCGGGTACACGCTCTTGCTCCGAGCGTCGTGGAGACACCGATGACGGCCGGAATCCTCGCGATGGAACCCGTGAAGAACGCCCTCATCGAACAGGCTCCCCTCGGCCGCCTCGGCGAGTGCTCGGATGTCTCTGAAGCGGCGCTCTTCCTGGCCAGCGATCGATCCACCTACCTGACGGGCCTCGTCCTGCCCATCGATGGGGGAACGATGCAGAAGAAGATCATCGACGACAATGACGTGATGAGGCACTTCGCAGCGCAGGCTGCCGCATCGAAATAGATCCGCCAGGCACGGGAAGGGAGCAGCGAGATCCTCTCGCTAGTCCTTTGCCTTCAACCGCTCCGGCTCCTGGCGGGTCGGAGCCGCGAAGGTGGTCGACCAGCACTCGCCATGGGTGCCCTGCAACTGCACCTCCACGGGGAACACCAAAGCATCGAGCGCCGGCGGGTCCACCAGCTCCTTCTTGCCGACGACGACGATCTTGGCCTTGCCCTCCTCGCCGCCCCGCATGACGACCTTGTGGATGCCGTTGGGCGTCAGATCTGCGTCGGTGTAGTTGAAGCCCTTCGTCCCGGCCGCCTTCCAACACGGCTTTCCGTTCTTGCAGAGACCGGCCGCCGGCGCGCTGGCCGTGTACGCGAGTGTAGCGCCGGACTCGTAGAGACAGAGGGCGTAACCTGTGTCGAGGCGGGGGTCGCCGAACGCGGCCACCGTGGTGGCCTGGCCCTTGTTCCACTTCCAGACGAGCTTGTCCTTCTTGTCGAGAGCATCGTTCTTCATCAGAAGGAGGGACTTGCCCGGAATGCTCGGCGTACGACAACCCAACAGCGGTGCCGGTGCGCAGTCGAGCGGTGCTGCGTCGCAGGCATCGCCGATGCCGTCGACGTCCTCGTCGTTCTGGTCGGAGTTGGGCGTCTCGGCGCAGTTGTCCTGGTCGTCGGGGACGCCGTCACCGTCCCCATCCGAAGCGGAGCCGACGGCGGTGACGAGCTGGGTCTCGCAGGAGGCCGGCAACGGGCAATCAGCGTCGGCCTGACAGCTCGCCGGCACGCGCAAGATGCAGCGATTGCAATCGGCATCCGAAGAGCAGCCGACCGAGATGTGGCGCGCGCAGTACCCGAGCCCAACCTCGCAGCGATCGAGCTCACAGAAGCTCCCCTCGGCGCACTCTCCACCCCCAGCGGTACACGTGATCCCCAGGTCGCAACGGCCGGCCTCGACGAGGACGACGTGGCTCTCCTCGACCTCCTCGGTCGAATCGAGCGGAGCGCTCTCGCTGACCGGGCCTATCGGTGTCACGACGTCGGCGCAGAAATCAAAAATCTGCAGGACGATGTCGTCGGTCTCGCCCTCACCGCTGATGTCGGTGCCCCCCTGTTCGGCTTCGGCCGTGAGGAAGGTGACCTTCGAGCCTTGCACCCGATACGGGGTGCGCGGGTCACAAGCAGCGAAGGTGCAGGGCGAAGCCGCCTGCCCCAAGCTCTGAGTGACCCCGGAGACCGCGTCGTGGACGTGGATCACGGAGTCGAGCATGTCGGCGTCTCCGTTGAGGTCGGTGTTGCCTTGATCGGCCTCGGGAACCCGGAAGGCGGTCAGCTGCACCGCGCCACAGTCGGCGTTGGCCGGCTCACCCATGACGAAGTCGACGGCGGCGTAGCCGGTATTCGTCATGGCCTCGTTCTCCGCGTCGTAGACGTGGAGGACGGCATCGACGAAGTCTGCATCGCCATTCAGTTGGTCGTCCTCACGCACCAGGACGGCGACGAACGGTCCGGCAACCTCGGGGGCGCCCAGGATGGAGAACGCGAAGCCGTTGCCGCCCAAGGGGACGACCCAATCGCAGGAGAGGATGGGATCGCAGATCTCGTGCACCCACAAGCGGGTGCCAAAGAGCTCCTCGCCCACGGCGATCCAGCTGTCGGAAAGCGCGATGCCCTCCACCCGCACGCCCAGGTTCACCGGGAGCGGACCACCGTCCCAGATCTGGACGATGTCGCCGCCCGCGTTCTCGCCGCCGATCCCGTTCAGGTCACCGGCGGGACAAGCGGGCGTGCCGAACTCGACGTCGGACCGCTCGTCGAGCGTGTAGAGGACGCGCCCGTCCGCGACCTTGGCGACGCTGGTCGGGCAGAGCGTGATCGGTGGCCCCGGGTTGGCCGTGTCGAAGATCTGCAGGACGCTGTCCTGGACGACCCCGTCGGCGAAGAGTGAATCCGCGCTCAGCGGGTCAGCGGGATCGGGGCGCCGCAGGAAGACGTCTGTCTCCCCGTTGGTGTCGCCGGCGACTAGGTCGTTGGCGTTGCTGTGGAATGCGACCCCGAACTCCGCGGCGGCGAATCCGATGTTGCCCGTGCTGCCGGTGTGACCGGCGCTCTGGCTCCCCGCCGAGTCGACGCTCACGCGAGTGGTCGTACGGGTGACGCGGTCGTGAATGAAGACGTCGGCCGCGCCATTGGTGTCGTCGGCCACGAGGTTCGTCGCGGTCGAAACGAACACCACGTGGCGGCCGTCGTAGGAGACTCCCCGGACGGTCGACGAGCCATTGGCCTGGCCACCGCCGCTCGCCACGCTGACCCGCTCGGTGATCCCGAGCAGAAGGTCGCGGACGAAGACATCCGTTGCTCCGTTGGTGTCGCCGGCGACCAGATCGGTCGCCAGGCTCTCGAAGGCGACGACGAAGTCAGGAGCACTCGAGAGAAAAGGGCGTCTCGATTCGCCGTTGGCTTGCATGTCGCCGGGGCCGACGCTCACCCGCGTCGTCTGACCCGAATTGGGCGAGTGGACGAAGATGTCTGGGCAGCTTCCTGGCGCGGCAAAGCCCGGACAGGTGTTGGTGTCGCCGGCGACCAGGTTGGACGCTTCGCTATCGAAGGCCACGTAGAACGGTCCGCCGAGTGCGGTCACCTCGGACCGGAACTCGAAGTCCGGCCGGCGCGACGCTCCGTTCGCATCACCGCCGCCCAGGGACTCGCTGAGTCGCACGGGCAGCTGCCCCGGTGTCGAGAGACGTCGAAAGAAGATGTCTGTCACACCGTTGCCGTCGCCGGGGACCAGGTCCGTGGCACTGCTTTCAAAGACGGTACTGCCGACGAGGCCGAGCGCGGCGAGTCCACCCGTCGAGCTGCCGCCGGTAGCGTCGGTGATTCCATCGGTCGACGGGCTGCTGGCGCGAGTCACCGTGCCATTGCGCGCCTCGAAGACGTCGCTCGCCGCGTTCAGGTCGACCCCGACGCCCAGGAGGTTCGTGGCGTCGCTGTCGAAGTGGACGACGTCGAAGTGATTGAGCGACGGCTGCCGAGAGGAACCGTCGGCCTCGAGTCCACCCGGGCCTTCGCTGACCCGCGCGATGCTGCCGTCCTCCATGGACTTCAGGAAAATGTCGGTGGCGCCGTTCGTGTCGTTGCCGACGCCAATCAGGTTCGTGGCACTGCTCTGGAAAGCGACCTGCCCGGAGGGGTCGTCGATCATGCTCGGATTGGTGCTCTCTCCGCCGACGGCCTCGGCGCTCGCGCTGGTCGTGCTCACGCGCTCAGTGATCTTGGCGGCGCGCTCGACTTCCGACGCACGGAAGACCACGAGGCCATTCGACACGACGATCGAGCGATGGTTGATCACCGGCTCCGAGTCGACGGTCATGACCGCCAGGCCAGCGGTGAGCTCGGTCGGGCCGAGCTCGAATACCCGAAGGATTCCGTCCTCGCGGTCGCCGTCGCCGTTCAGGTCGCAGCTTCCCTGGCCGGACTCCGACTCGACGAAGGCCAGGATTCCGTCCTCCTTCGCGGCAGCCGGGAGGATGAGCGGCGGATCGGCCACCCGGATCACGGCACGGCCGATCGCTTCGGCGTCGAGTCCGCAGGCGACCGTCGGCCCGAGCGGCTGGATCACTCCGGTATCGGGCTCGCGCAAAGTGAGGATGAGGTCGTTCTGATCCCCGTCGCCATTGCGATCGACCTGATCGATGCGCTCGGAGAGGGTCAGCTCGCCGAGCTCGTCACGCGGCACGAGACCCTCGAGGGGAACCGGTGGTCCGGCCGAGAGTCGGTAGTGGACGCAGGGGGCCCCCGAGAGACACGAGCCAGGCGTGCAGGTCTCGCTCGGATCGTCCTGGCAGATACCGGCGACGAGGGCGGTTCGTCCGAGGACGGCCGGGCCGGTCTTGGGCGCGGGCACGAGGCCGCTCAGATCGAAGAGCGACGCCCCGCATCCCCCCCCCGGGCACTGAACGTCGCCGAGGCAGGGATTGCCGGCCTCGGGGCCGCCGGCGCACAAGGCCTGCCCACAGGTCGCGTCGGGGCAATCGGCGTCGTCGTTGCAAGGCAAGCCGCCGTTCGGCCCGCCCGCGCACGCACCCGGCGCGTCGCTCCGTCGGGCCATCCGCAAGATCGTGTAGGGAGCGTCGGCCGAGCCGAAGAGCGTCAAGCCGACGCCGACCTGCCTGGGCTCGAAGATCGGAGGCAGCTTCCGGCCTTCGGGCGAGAACGAGCTCACGAAGCTCGGCGGGATGGCGATCGGCAGCGCGAAGCTTGCGTCGACCAGCCGCGCGGCCGGCACACCATCGAGCTCCTCACGGATGCCGTCCCACACGAAGGGAACGAGGATGTTGCCACCACCGTCGATCGCCGCATGCAACTCCTCGGCCCCAAGAAGCGGGTCACATGGCGGTGCGTCATCGATGCACTCGTTGGCGTACGTATTCGGAGGCGGCAGTGCGGTAAAGCCCGGAAAGGTCCGACTCGGAATCTTCGGCTCGCAATCGCCGACGTCGGCGAACAGATCATCGATGCAGGCAAGGGTGCCCGGCGCGGCGTCGCAGCTGGTGACGCCACAAGGAAGTGGCACACCGCTCGGCGTGACGATGAGACGAGTCGCGCCGGACAGCGTGCGATCGTCGTCGTCCGCGGCACAGGTACCGCCATCGCAGTCACCGTCGACCACGCAGGGGAGACCGTCGTCTGCGCCAGCGCTGCAACGTGCGTCCGTGTCGGGAAACCGGAACTGGACGTTGCGGACACCGGTGCGGTCGACGATGCGCACGCCGGCCTGGCTGCCGGA
>JAJCZO010000410.1 GCA_029262355.1 Deltaproteobacteria bacterium | reverse complement strand
GACGCAGGAATATAGGCAATCTTCCGAGGAGACGAGACGCGGCGACGGACGTCGAGGGGCGGCAAGGCGTTAACGCTATGTCGACGGCGGTGCACTAGGCGCCCGCAACCCGAACAGCGCCGCGACTCGGTCGTTCTATTTCTGCGCGAGGAAGCGCTCGGCCTCGTTCTTGACGATGTCGGCCGCAGTGAACGTGGTCTCCCAACAGCCACCTGTGGCGTCGTTCTTCGCTTGAGCGACGACCGGGGCCGCCAGCGGTAGCTCAGGCAACCGCAGTTGGGTCCCCTTGCCCTTGGCCAGAATCAGGCCGGTCGCAATTCCCGTCGCCCGGAACTTCGCCTGCTTCACCCCGAAGGGCAGCAGATCGGAGGCCTTGTACCTGAATCTCCCGGGGCCTTGGGCCTTCCATTTCGCATCGCCCGGCGTGAGGCCACCCCCGAGGAGGTAGCCGTTCGCATCGTACATGCAAACGTCGATCTGGTCGTTCGTCGGACCCGTCGGCGCTCCGAAATCACCCGGATCGATGATCGCGTCCCGCGCGCGCCACACGAGCTTGTCCTTGGAGTCGAACTTGCCGTGCCGCAGGAGAAGCTTGGCGTCCAACACGTTCGTGCACCCGACGGTGGGGGTCTCGGGACATGAGGTGCCCTTCTCGACGGTGAAGGTGTCGAGCGTCGTGCCGGTCTCGTCGAGGAACGTCGCGACCGCGGTCTGGCCGTCGATGTCGACGATCAACGAACCAAGCTCGGACATCGCCACCGCCATGACCGGATGCGGGTAGTCGGGCACGCTCGTGTTGGGTCGCTTCTCGCTGGCGCTACCCGCGACGACGTACACGGCGCCGTCGTGAGGCACTTGCCCCCGATTCACCTTCTCGTACGCGTTGTCGATGAGCGGGTCGCCCGTGCCACCGTCCACCACGTGCTCGGGGCCGAACGTCGTCGACAACCCATAGTGGCCATCGAGCAAGACGCTGCGCTCGTAGTTGTGGCTATGCCCACCCAGGACGAGGTCGACGCCGTAGTCTTCGAGAATCGGCACGGCGTACTCGCGGATCGCGACCTCAGTCGCCTCCGAGTCGGAGTCGTGCAAGAACGCCTTGGTGTACGGCGGGTGGTGCCAGAAAGCGATGAGCCAGTCCGCCCTCGTCGCCGCGAGGTCGGCCTCGAGCCAGGACAGCATCGCCTTGCGCGCCGACGCATTCAGGACGGTATCCTCGGCATCCAGCACGACGAGGTGGATGTTTCCGTAGTCGAACGAATAGTACGACTCCGTGCCCGACGCCACTCCGCCTGCCTCGCCGCCGGTCGGGAGACTGAAGACGTCGTAGTAGGGGCCGCTCTGCGTGAGACCATTGGCAGAGAAACCCTCATGGTTTCCGAGACACGCCCACGGCGCGACGGTCCGAATGAAGTCGGGGTACTGCTCGAATAGTGCGGTCTGATACTGGGCGTCCGTAGCGGTGGTGTAGGCATTGTCGCCCAGGAGAAGCCAGATGTCCGCCGTGGCCGCGCCACCGTTGAACGCCGTGTAGGCGTCGCGAACGGCATCCCCGTTGCGCTCCCAGCCCGGCGAGATGATGGCCGGGTCCGGATAGCCCGAATCACCGATCGCCCAAATCCGGGTGGGCACTGCCGTACCGATCGGTGGCGACGTCTTGAAGAAATGCGCAGCGTCGCCACCCGCGAGAGCGCTCGCCGTCGATCCGACACGATAATAGTAGATGGTCGAGGCATCGAGACCGGTCACCGCAACCTCGTGTTCGGTCGCGACGGTCGCGTCGTCGACCATGAAGTCCGGCACGCCGACTGTCGTACCCCACTCGACACGACTATTTTCGGCAACGTCCGTGCGCCAACGCACCAGAACCCGCGACGACGATGCCTGCTGCAGGTACGGGCCGCGAATCAGCGCCGCCGGCGTCACCGTCGCGGAGGCAAGGACAGCCAGGCTCGCAAGAGCCGAGCTCAGAAGAGCAAGATGGGGATTGAGGATCGGCTTCATGGGGTTTCCTCCTGCTTGGCAATGTTGCGTGCGAGTGCGGCACGCACCCGCCCCTCGAGCTCGTCGAGGCGGCGTGCACGGCGTCCCGAGGTTCGAACCTGAATGTGAGCGAGAGCATCGGCGTACGCGAGACGTGCCTCTTCCGTCCGGCCGGCGCGCTCCAGAACCTCGCCCCGCCGCGCGCTCCAGGCCGGATGGCCGGGACTCGTGACGAGGAGAAGCTCGAGGCGCCGGAGAGCATCGTCGTACTGCTTCGCATCGACCTGAGCGTCGACTGCAGCGAGCTGGAGTGCGGGCACCTGACCGAGCCGCGCGATGCCCGCGTCCAGGGCGACGATCGCGTCGCCCGGGCGATCCGCGGCAATCAGCGCGTCGCGATACTCTAGGACGTAACCGGGTTGCAGCGAGGGGAGAGTGGCCACGGCGACCGCGTAGTCCTTTGCCGCCTCGTGCGCGTGATCGAGCTTCATCCATGCTCGCGCCCGACCGAGATGGGCCGCGGGGTCATTGGGTGCGGTCTCGAGAATGCCCGCGAAGCACTCTTTGGCCATCTGGGGCCATCCGGCGTCGAGATAGGCCGTGCCTTCGAGGAGCGCGACACGATACTGCGCCGCACCGAGCCGACGCGCCCGAGAATACGACGCCAGGGCAGCATCCCACTCTCGCTTCTCGGTGTGAATCCGTCCCCGCGAGAGGTGCGTATCCGGATTCTCCGGGTTCTCCGCGAGAGCGGCGTCGGCCTCCCGCTCCTGCTCGTGGATGCCCGGGTGCGCCCCGGCCACCACCGCCAGCAGGACGCCCAGGAGCCCCATGACGACGACAGCACGATGAGGGTCCAGAACGAACATCCGACCGACCATGTCACCAAACCCAACCCGAACCCAAGAGAGAAAATCGCCCTGAGACGAGCCATGTTGTAGGGTCTCGGGAACCATGCGGTGGCGCGGAAGAGAGCAGAGTACGAACATCGAAGATCGCCGGAGGGCGCCACGGAGCCGCGTCCGTCGCGGAAGCGGGATCGGCCTCGGAGGGCTGGTAGCCCTCCTCGCCGTCTCTTGGCTCTTCGGCATCGACCCGCTGATGCTCCTGCAGGGAGCCGAGCAGGCGGGCCTCTCACCCGTTCCCGGGGGGCGTCTGGGCCTCCCGGACACCGGCCCGCCGGCGGGGCCTCGAGCCGGGACCGGCGCTCCGGCGCAGTCCGGTGCGGGGGCGCCCCAGCCAGACGACGAGATGACGCACTTCGTCTCGGTCGTCCTCGCCGACACGGAGGTCACGTGGCGGGCCGCCTTCCAGCAGGCCGGCCAAGACTATCCCGAACCAACCCTGGTGCTCTTCTCCGGCACCGTGAGCTCCGCTTGCGGCATGGCCCAGGCGGCAATGGGTCCCTTCTACTGCCCCGGCGACCAGAAGCTCTACATCGACCTGTCGTTCTATGACGATCTGCGAACCCGGTTCGGAGCGCCGGGCGACTTCGCGCAAGCGTACGTCATCGCCCACGAAGTCGGCCACCACGTACAGAACGTCATGGGCATCAGTGGCCAGATCCAGAAGATGCGGCGACAGTCCACCGAGACCGACTCGAACCGACTCTCCGTGATGCTCGAGCTACATGCCGACTGCCTGGCCGGAGTGTGGGCGTACAAGGCCGACAACGTGCGTCGTCTACTCGAGAACGGCGACGTCGAAGAGGGGCTGCGCGCCGCGGCCGCGATTGGCGACGACCGCCTACAAAAGCAGTCGGGCGGGACCGTCACGCCCGACTCCTTCACGCACGGCAGCTCGGAGCAACGGGCGAAGTGGTTTCGGACCGGACTCGAGACCGGAGACGTAGGCGCGTGCGACACCTTTGGGCTGAGCTGATACCGCTTCCGAACCCCGGCCTGCCACCATGAATCGACGCCTTCCCCTCACCCTGCTCGCGGTCACCTGCGTCGCGGCTGCCTGGTGGTTCTGGCCGCGTCCCCCGAAGAACCTCGTACTGATCGGCCTCGACACGCTACGGCCGGATCACACTTCGGTGTACGGATACGCAGAGCCGACGACCCCGCAGCTCGAGAGACTCGCAGCGCGCGGCGTC
>JAJCZO010000409.1 GCA_029262355.1 Deltaproteobacteria bacterium | reverse complement strand
AGCAATATCGCAAATCTCCCGTGGCTCGGCGCCGCGGCGCCGGCCGTCGCGGGGCGCAATGGCTTAAACGATTTGCCCACGGCGGTGCACTAGCACCGCCGTCGACACAGCGTTGACGAGTTGAGGTCGAGGGGCGGCGCGGCGTTCACGGCATCTCGACGGAGGCGCACTGACTAGGCCGAGACGGCGATCGGGTCCTCGAGGGTGAAGCCGAGACTCTCGACCATGCTCCGGGCTTCCGCGTTCGCCTGACCCGGGGTGGTCAGGTAGCCGTTCACGAAGATGGAATTCGCGGGATAGAGCGCGAGCGTCTGTTCTTCGCCTAGCGTGCGCTCGCGCCCGCCGGCGGCACGGATGTCGGCGTCGGGGTTCAGAAAACGCATGAGGCAGAGCGCACGCAGTGCCCGGCCGCGGCCCGTTGTCGCACGGTCGCCCAGTGGAGTGCCATCGATCGGGTGGAGGAAGTTCAGAGGGAGTGAGTCGACTTCGAGTTCGCGCAACGCGTAGCCCAGCTCGATGATGTCGTGGTTCTCTTCTCCCATGCCGATAATCCCGCCGCAGCAGGTGTTCAGCCCTGCCTTCTTGGCGGCGAGAATGGTCGCAACGCGATCGGCATAGGTGTGGGTCGTGCAGATCTTCGAGTGGAATCGCTCGGAGGTGTTGAGGTTGTGGTTGACCCAACCGACACCCGCATCGGCGAGTCGCTGCGCCTTGGGCTCGTCCATGATTCCGAGCGATACGCAGATCTCCATGTCGGGAAACTCGCTCTTGATCTCGCGCGTCGTGTCGCAGAGGTGGTCGATGTCGCGATCGGCGGGCCCGCGCCCGCTCGTCACCATGCAGTAGCGGCGGGCGCCCTCGGCGGCGGCGCGCTTCGCTCCCGCGATCAACTGGTCTCGGGGCATCATCTGATAGGTGTCGATGTCGGCGGTAGAGACGCTCGACTGTGAGCAGTAGTTGCAGTCCTCCGGGCAAAGCCCCGAGCGCGCGTTTTGCAGTACGCAGATCTTCACCGCGCTGCCCCACCGCCGACTCCGAACGGCGTACGCGGCCTGCAGGAGGCCGGGCAGATCCTCTGGCGGCGCTTCGAGGATCGCGCGCGCCTCGTCACGGGTCGGTACGCCACCGGACAGGACCCTCTCGGCAAGGGGGCCAAAGGTGGGGTGCGTGGGCGGACCGCTCGGTACCTCGATGCTCATGGGTTGGCTCTACCAGACCTCGTTAGAGGTTCAATTTCGCTGGGATTCCGCGCCGAGTCGTGCGAGGGCCGCGGCGGCGGCCCGCGCGAGACTTGGGTCTCGACTCGCCACGGCGTGGCGCAGGGTTTCCTGGACGATTGCGGTCGCGGCTCCGAGTTTTCCCAGCGTTGCCGCGGCCGCGCGCCGGACTCCCGCGTCCGGATCTCCGTCGACCAGGTGGGCGACGCGATCGGCCAGCGCCGTCGTGTCGGCGTCGGTTCGTTCTGCTCGGGCGCTGGCGGCGAGAGCGGCGAGGCGGACCCCGGCATCGTCGTCGGCGAGTCTTCCGGTCGCGATCGCCAGAAGGGCGGGATCGGCCAAATCCCGCAAGCAATACAGGAGCATCCGGCGCATGGTGGGTGCGCTGCTCGAAACGGTGGCGATCACGTCGTCGCGCACGCTGGGGTGGTGGCGCGCGAGCTCGCACGTGAGTTCGGCCGCGGCCCAGCGCTGGTCTCCATCCTCGAGGGCGAGAGTCTCGCGGACGGCCGGCCAGAGGTTGGCTGCAGGTGGGCGAATCGCGTGTCCCATCGTGTACGCGGCGCCCCATCGGAGGCGAGGCTCGAGCGCGCCGAGCGCCGCCCCGAGCGCTCGAGCCAACTCGGGGGCGCCGTCGACGAGCCCCCGCAGCGCGTCGGCGGCCCGACGCTGTCGGGTGCGGCTCGGATCGCCGAGGAGCAGAACCAGAGCTCCGGACAACGTGGAGTCGATGCGCTCTGCCCGCTGGTCTGGCGGGATGGTGAGCAGGGTCTCGAGCGTGTCTTGCCAGCGGTCCTCGTCGCGTAACGCGGCCAGAATCGATGCGCGCCAGTCCGTGTGCTCGCTCACGAGTGAACCGTAGCGGATCGGTGCACCAGGTCGATGAGGTCCGCGGGGCGCAGGCCGAGGAAATAGCCTCGGTCACGATCGAGGAAGGCCGTCACGCGCGCGCCGATCGCAGCGGCGTCGACCGGGCATCCTCGCAGAGCGCCCAAGAGGCGGTTCGGCGCATCGGCCGGAGAGATGAAGTCGCCCGCGAGTGAGAGCCCCGCGATCTCGCCGCCGTGAACCTCGGCCCACGCCTCGACGGGGCCGAGCAAGCCGTTTGCGCGTACCGAAGATCCGGTGGGCGCCGGTGGTTCGAGCAGTTCCTCCTGGTCCGCGTACGTGTCGGCAAGGACTTCGGTCACTTTGTCGTCGACCGAGCGGATCTCGATGCCGAAGGCTTCGGCATAGCCAGACGCGACGCGCTCGGCGAATGCGGAGGGTCGCAGCCAGGACGACCTATCGGCCCCGAGGATGGCGGCGAGCGTCGCCGCCTCTGCCGGCGCGATGAAGGTCACCGGCACGACGCCGTCGGGATCCGCCCGGTCGAGAAGCATCGGGCCGTCGGCGAGCGTTCCGCCTACCGCGAGAATCGCCTGGAAGAGGGCCGCATTCCCGATCTCGATGAACGAGAGAGCGCCGATCGCCCGACGCTCGACCGTCAGCAGGTCGAGTCCCGGATAGACCACGTCCACCCCGAGCGTGCGGAGCGCCTGCAGTACGCCGCGAACGCACCGATTCATGACCTGATCGGGGGCCAGGGCGCACCGGTCTTCGCCGACCAGGGCGGATCGGTGGGGTAGGGCGAGCGTCGTCAGCACGAAGCCGTTGCCGCTCGGCAGCGCGCGGCCACCGGTATGTCGCGGCCAGATCACCACATCGCCCCGGGCGGCCGGTCGCCGATGGAACGCGCCGAGCGCCAGGACCTCCCCGGGTGCCAACGCGCTCACGTGGAGGTGCGTCTCTCCGAGGTTGGCCGCGGCGAGGAGTCCACGCTCGCGGGCCCGCTGTGTCCGCGGGGAGACATTCGTGGCGTGGCTGACGTGCAGGGCCCGCGACTTCGTCACCCGAGCATGCTCAGCCCAGTGGCGTCGGGTCGTAGTAGTAGCGCTCGCGCACGATCTTGCCGTTGCGAATCTCGTGGATCGCAACCTCGCGGTGCAGCACCTTGCGACCGCCCGGCTTCATGGCGAGCTGAGCTTCCCACTCGATGATGATCGTCTGTCCATCGCACCAGAGATTGCGTGCGTGCCAGCGCGAGTCCGAGACGCGTTTGTCCCAGTCCTCTCCCTTTTTCTTCAGCGCGGCGAGGCCTTGGGCCGCGCGGCTGCCACCCCCGACCTCCTCGGACTCGATGGCGTCGGAGTAGAGCGCCATCATGCGCTTCTCGTCCATGACCGACGTCGAGGTCACGATCGACCGGGCGATTCGCCGCAGGTCGGCGAGCGTGGGGGCACCGCGTGGGGCTGGTGCCTTCTTCTTCGCAGCGCTCTTTTTCGCGCTGCTCTTCTTCGCTGTCGTTTTCTTGGTCGTGCTTTTCTTGGTGGCCATCCGTCGGTCTCCGTCCTTGTTCTGTGGCCGGGTACCCCTCCCGGCGTCAATCATGGTTTATTCTGAAGACCCGCCACAGATATAGGCCGCTCCCCTCGGGCGCAAGACATGAAAGCCCTCGTATCGTCGGTTGGTGGAGAGTCCGCGGCGTGGACTTCCGGATCTGCCTAGGGGAAATCCCTTCGCACCGCCTTGCGTGACATCCGGGCGGCGGCTTAGATCGCATGAGGAGACGATTCATGGCGGATGAGAAGGGAATGACGGATTCAAACGGCACTTCAGGGGCGGGCGAGGCCGGCTGGCCAGTCCTGCATCTGTTCCAGCGACTCGATCGGGCGGCTTGGCGGCGGTACTCGGCTGCCGAACGGGAGGCGGCGATCTCGGAGTTCGAGGAGTTGCTCACGCGCTCCGATGGGGAGGAGGGCCTACAGCTCATCGCCATCGGAGTGATCGGCAAGGCGGATCTGGGCCTCGTGGCGATCCATCCCAACCTGGGTCGGATTCAGCGCCTGACCCAGGAGTTCGCGGCGACCGGCCTCGGCGCGTGTCTCGAGACGACGTATTCCTTCCTCTCGATTTCCGAGAAGAGTGAATACATCTCGAGCACGGGCGACCACGCGCGAAAACTCATCGACGACGAAGGGCTAGACCCCGCGTCGCCCGAGTTTCAGGAGAAGGTCGCCGCGATGGCCGGCCGGATGTCGCACTATGCCGACATGCGTATGCACCCGCAGCTTCCGGCGAGCACCGAGTATCCCGTCGTGTGCTTCTATCCGATGAGCAAGAAGCGGGAGGAGGGCAACAACTGGTATGCGTTGTCGTTCGACGAGCGCAAGCGTCTGATGGGTTCGCACGCCACCGCCGGGCGCCGATACGCGGGTCGGGTCACGCAGCTCATCACGAGCTCGACCGGGCTCGATGATTGGGAGTGGGGAGTCACTCTGTTCACGCGTGACCTGAAGGCCATCCGCGACATCGTTTACGAGATGAGGTACGATGAGGGCAGTGCGCTCTACGGCCTCTTCGGCCCGTTCTACGTCGGGGTCCGGATCGCTCCGGGCGACCTTGGCCAAACGCTCCGACTCTGAGCCGATCTCGGATGGGTGAGTCATCGGGCGCACGGAAACACGTGCGTCTTTACACGGACGGTTCGTGCCACGGGAATCCCGGTCCCGGTGGGTGGGCGGCGATCCTCGAGTGCGGCGGCCAGAGTCGCGAGTTGTCCGGCAACGCTCCCGACACGACGAACAACCGGATGGAGATGATGGCGGTGGTGGAGGGGCTCCGGGCGCTGAAGGAGCCGTGCGACGTCGACGTGTGGACGGACTCGCGGTACGTGGTCGACGGGATGAGATCGTGGCTCGCGGCGTGGAAGAAGCGCGGATGGAAGACCGCCGCCAAGCAGCCGGTGAAGAACGAGGAGATCTGGCGCGCGCTCGACGAGGAGGCGCGGCGTCACACGGTCACGTGGAATTGGGTGAAGGGTCATGCGGGCCATCCCCAGAACGAGCGCTGCGACGAGCTCGCGAACGAGGCGATCGCCGATCTCCCGTAAAGCGTTCGGGTCGACTCGAAAGTTACGAACTTCCGCGGCTTCGGGGTCGCGGAAGTCTTCAGCCACGGTGCTCCTCGGGGGGGCGGTGACTAGAACGGCAACAGCGGCATTCCGAAGAAGACTTGCAGGGCCGCAAGGAGCAGAGCCAGCAGGCCCAGCGCGGGATGGATCCTCCTCGCCGTCTGGTTTTCGGGTACCTGGCGTGAGAGCGCGGCGCCGGTCGAGAGCAGAGCGACGACGCCCAGCCCGATCCAGAAGTGCCAGCCGCTGGCAAGCTCGAGATCTTGGCGCCAGAGCCAGGTGGCGGCGACGCCGCTGGCCGCACTGAGCCAGGTCATCGCGAGTGCCCACGGCGCGCGGCGCCGGTGCACGGGGCGCGCGTCTTCGCCGCGCCGCTGGCGCGAGCGCAGCCCCAGTGTCGCCACGTGGTAGATCAGCGCGATCGTCGCGAGGGCGATCAGCGGGTGGAGGAACGCAAGGACGCGGGGGATTCCGGTCGGCACGGCCCTCGCTCCTCTCAGGATTCGGCGCGACGGCGAAGCGTCAGCAACTCGTTGCCGCCCTTGCGGAACTCGTAGCTCACCTTGTGGATGTCGACGTCGTAGCCCTTCTGCTCGAGGGCTCGCACGGCCTTGTCGGCGTGCTTCGATCGTTTCCCGTCCATGTTCAATAGCGGGAAGACGCGTACCTCGGATGCGACGCGGGAGAGCTCGATCAGGGACTCGATGTGGAAGTCGAGCCCGAGCCGGTCGCTGTACAGAAACAGAAAGTGCGCGCAGAGAGCGAGGTCGAACTCGCCGTCCTCGAAGGGCAGGCTCGGTAGACGGCCGACGACGTAGCGCCCGGCCTTCTTGCCGACCGGAAGATCGTCGAGGAAGTCGTGCATCGCATCGAGTCGGACCTGGCCGAGCTCTTCGACCGACTTGATGTCCTTCCAGTGGAACTGGTCGGTGTTCTTGTGGACCTCCCGCATGATCTTCTCGTAGGTGGCCTCGATCTGATCGTGAAGCTCATCGGCGCCGAACTCGTAGATCGGATCGACCGAGACGATGTGCCCACCGCGATCGGTGACTGTCTTGTTGAAGCTCGCCGGACCATCCGCGCAGCCGAGGATGCGACGCTGGAGCTCGGTGTCTCCGAGCTCGAACATCTCGCTGTACTCCGCGAACGAGCGTCCCCAGGGGACGACATCGTCGAGCGTAAACGGCATGGGGCTAGTGTACCACCGTCGACGTAGGGTTAACGGATTGCCGTCTATCGGCGTTGGTAGCAGCGAACGGCGATGCCGGAGTATCGGCGATCTTTCGAGGAGGCCAGACTCCGCGACGAGCGAGGAGCGACGGCAAGGCGCTGACGGCATGTCGGCGGCGAGGCACGAGCCTACGCCGAAGCCTGGGCCGATGTCGATTCGATCTGGCCGCGAACCCAGGAACCGCCATCCGGGTCGCGCAGAATCTCGCCGACGCCACCGGGGTGGCGGATGTCGAGCTCGGTCGAGCACGAGGCCTCGAGCAGCGCGGTGTCCGGGGCTTCCATGCGCGAGAGCACCTCGAGCGTTTGGTCGGCTGCGAAGTCGAACGCGAAGGTACCGCGGGTTGCCTCGCCGAATCGGGGGCAGAGTGCTCGGTCGAGCTGGAGCACTCGCAGTGCGTGGGGCACGAGGTCGGCAGCGTCGTTCTGGGTGAGCCAGCCCTCTATCGTGGCGCGGATCGTCGAGTACGTGCGGTCGGGCTCGGCGAGGAAGCGCAGGAATAGGTCCGAGCGGCTCTCGTACGCCGCGATATGGTCCTCACGTACGTCCGCCGGGAGGTCCGCCGCGAACTCGTTGATGAGTGCCCGAAGCACCGCACGGAGCATGGGTGCAACGGGCACTTGGCGGCTCTGCGCCAGGAGCTGCGTCGTGAGCGGCATGATCTGGCCGCGTGCCAGGGTGATGTAAGCGCCGATCAGGAAGTACCCCTCCTCACCGTCGGCGACCGAGAACGTGTGGCAGCCCACCACATACTCCCCCTTGGCTTTTCCGTACCCGGCTACGGGGCGGGTCTGGAGCTGGTACTCTTCGCGGCGGTCGTAGAACTCGGTGCCGGGCAGGAGCGTGTAGCCGAAGATGTTGATGTTGGGAAAGATGGTGAGGAGGTGGTCGAGATTCGTCTCGAACTCCTCGAGGGTGTCGCCCGGAAGGCCCCAGATGAGCTCGGCGGCGACCGGAATGCCGTCGGCGGCCAGGCCCTTCACGACCGGCTCGTAGTCGTTCGCGCGCATGTTCTTGCGGTTGCTCAGCTCGAGGGCCCTCGGGGTGAGTGTCTGCAGCGCGAGATGGTAGTGCGAGAGCAGGTCGTTGCGGTGCAGGAGGCGTACGATGCCCTGTACGCGCTTGTTGTGGTTCTTCGACCACGAGGTCGCGAAGGTCTGAGGGAGACCGGTGCGCTCGCGCATCTCGATCACCATCTCGGCTTTTGCCGTGTCTTCGCGCAGCGCGCCGAAGTTCGAGTCGCAGAGCCAAACGTCCTTGATGCCGCCAGCGACGAGCTTCTCGAGGTCGGAGCGGATGCGCTCGAGCGAGAACTGGTACATCTTCGTGCCGATCGCCCCGGTACCCCACTCGCAAAAGGCGCAGCGGTATGGGCACCCGCGGGTCGTCTCGTAGGCAACTTGTTCGTAGAGCGGCTTCCCGTTTTCGTCGCGCAGGGCAATGAAGTCGACGGCAGTCGGGAAGCCGTCGAGCTCGGTCGACCGACCGCGTGGGGCCGTGCGGATGAGCTCGCCGTCGTCGCCGAGGTAGCCCAGTCCGGCGACGGCGCGCCACGCCGTGCGGTCCGGCGCGTCCAAGAGCCCCGTGAAGGTCTCTTCGGCCTCTCCGAGCGCGATGACGTCGATGCCGTCGTTCTCGAGGAAGTCCTCGGCGCGCTGCACGTGGGGGCCGCCCGCGACGATGAGCACGCCCGGGACGTCTGCCTTTACGCGTCGCGCGACCTCGATGAACTCGGCGACGTTCCACGTGTAGCAGCTGAGCCCGAGCACCGGCTGGACCCCGGCCGCGGCGGCGGATCGTGCCTGGTCCCGGAGCCGACCGGTCCACTGCGTCTCCAGCCAGGTATCCACGTCTTCGACTGCGAGGAAGTGGACCAACTCCACGTCGGTATCGGCCTGCGTCGTCCCGTGCGCTCGAAAGTACGCCAGCAGCGCTCCCGTCGTGAGCGGCGGGGCGCAGAACTGCTCGGTATCCATGCTGAAGAGCCAGACCGGACGACGCATCCAGACTTGGTAGCCAGCCGGCAGCCCTCGGCGCAACGTGGCGTCGAATCGAAGGAATCGGCTCCAACGGGCCCCTCTGAGCGATGGACGTGGCTCGGCGACGCCGTCATGATGCCCGGCTGGAGGGGGGATGATCCGGGCGGTTCTATTCGATTTCGGTGACACGTTGTTTCGCCGGGCTGGCGAGGCACAGGGGATCGTCGAGATCGCCGAACGCCACGACTGCCCCGTCGATCCCGACGCGGCCAGAGCGATCTGGACGGAAATTCACGAGAGGGCTAAGAGCCCCGGCGAGATCGCGCTGGCGCGCGACCTCTCCCCCGAGGCGCATCGTCGTGAGTGGACCCGGCTGTTCTCGATGGCCGACGTCGTCTTGCCGGGGATGGGCCGTGCTCTGTACGAGCGCGAGACCGATCCGAACCTGTGGGTTCCGTACCCCGACACGGTGCCTTGCCTGGAGGCGTTGCGGGCCCTCGGGGTGCCGATGGGGGTCGTGAGCGATACCGGGTGGGACATTCGGTCCGTCTTCTCCGTTCGAGGCCTCGACCGCTTCATCGACGCGTGGGTTCTCTCCTTCGAGCACGGGGCGGTGAAGCCGGCCGGAATTCTGTTCGAGTTGGCGTGCGAGGAGCTCGGCGTGTCCCCAGGCGAAGCGCTCATGGTCGGTGACAACTCGATGACGGACGGCGGAGCGGTTGCCGTGGGCATCCCGACGATCATCTTCCCCCAGGTGGCCGAAGGCGCGCCGCGAGGGCTCTCGTGTCTCGAGCGAATTCTCTGCGGCGACTGATCCGGCGTCTCCGTCGGGTGCTCCGTCGGACGCGTCCCATTGCGGACGAGCCGGCCCCATGGCAGCAGAGCGGCGTGGCGGCGCGGAGCACCAAGGGGCAGTCGACGAAGAAGGATGCCTCGTCGTGACGGCCTGGCATCTGGGCTTGGCGCTTGCCGGGCTGGCGGCTCTCGGGGTGGGTGGAGAGCTACTCGTGCGGGCATCCGTCCAGCTGGCGCGCGGGCTCGGCCTGACGCCACTCCTCATCGGCGTCACCGTCGTCTCGCTGGGGACCAGCGCGCCGGAGCTGGCGGTGTCTCTACAGGCCGCGGTGGAGGGCAAGGCCGAGGTCTCGGTCGGGAACGTCGTGGGGAGCAACCTGCTGAACACGCTGGTTGTCCTTGGCGTCTCTGCGGTGATCGTTCCGCTGGTCGTCGCTCAGCGACTCGTTTGGTGGGACGTGCCGATCATGATCGCGGCGAGCGTGCTCGTTCTCCTGCTTGGTCATGACGGCTGGCTCCACGCGGGCGACGGCGTCGTGCTCTTGTCGCTGCTGACCGCCTACCTGGTGATGGCCGCGGTCTTCAGTCGCCGCGAGACCGCTGCCGTCGAGGCCGAGTATGAGCGTGAGTTCGAAGGCGACGGCGAGCTGTCGTTGCCCCGGAGCATCGCGGTTCTGGTAGCGGGGCTCGCCCTTCTGATCTTTGGCGCGGACTGGTTCGTGGAGGCGGCCTCGGCGATGGCATTGGCGTTCGGGGTGAGCGAGCTCGTCGTGTCGCTCACGGTCGTTGCCATGGGGACCTCCCTGCCGGAGCTGGTGACCGCCGTGGTGGCCGCCGTCCGCGGCGAGAACGACATCGCGGTTGGCAACGTCGTCGGCAGC
>JAJCZO010000408.1 GCA_029262355.1 Deltaproteobacteria bacterium | reverse complement strand
CCGCCCAACTGGTACTTACCCACCCGCAGCCTTGCTGGCGTGAGGTGGTCGTCGTCCTCGACTAACGTGCCGAACGGGCGAATGGCCCCGGGAGACATCGGGTCATCGCGCTAGCAACGGCCCCCTCAGACGACCGCGCAGTCCACCGGCGCGAGAGACCGAGGGTACTCGACCTGCCCCCCGCAGACTCCGGTTTGTGGCCCGGGACGACGCCTCCGGGGTACAGGCCGTGAACGAGTCTTTCCTAAAGCAGCAGCCAGCCCGGACCGGCGGGCCATGGGCCCGCGCACCAAGGACTCGCTTCACCGGAGGTCACCGAGTATCCTAGCGACGCCATGGCCAGTCGTGACGTCGTCCTCGTGATCGCGGACATCAGTGGATACACCCGATTCCTCGTCGGCCACGGCAAGGCTCAGGCCCACTCCGACACGATCATCGGCGCGTTGCTCGAGGCCATCATGGCGGAGGTCGAGCCAACGTTGGAGGTGCTCGAACTCGAGGGCGACGCAGTCTTCATGTACGCCGCGCTCGATCGAAGTGGGGGTGCCGCCGAGCAGCTCGGCCAGACACTCGAACGACTCATGCAAGCGTTCACCGCAGCCGTGTACGAGCTCGGGTCGACGATGATCTGCCGCTGCCCGGCGTGCGCGAACATCGCCGATCTGCGGCTCAAGCTGATCGTACACGCGGGCCAGGCCGTCCTGAGCGAACGCGGACGATTTACGCGCCTCTCGGGCACCGACGTGATCGTGGCACACCGACTGTTGAAAAACGGCGTCGAGTCGGACGAGTACATCCTTCTCACCGAACCAGCGATTGAAGCCGTCGCGTTCTCGCGCGAGGTCGGATTCGAGCCCATCCGCGAGACCTACGACGAGATCGGTGCGATCGACGGCCAGGTCGCGACCGATCTCTCCTCGTTGACGACATGGGACGGACAGCTTCGCTCCAAGGCGCTCTCGACCGTCGGGTTCGAGATCCTGCGCAACGAGATTCAAACCGAGTACCGCGAGGTTGCGTCCCAACCTGACAAGGGGTTCCATTTTCACACCGGCCGGGCACTCGCAGAGAAGCTCGGGTACCCGCCGGAACAGATCGACGGCGTCCCCACGTGTTCACTCGAGTCGTTTGCCGGCACCGGAAATCCACACGCACTCGGGCCGATTCCCCAAGGCGCATCCGTCGTCGACCTCGGGTGCGGCGCGGGCTTCGACACGATGATCGCGGCGCGCCGGGTGGGGCCCACCGGCCTCGTGGTGGGAATCGACATGACGGACGCGATGCTCGATCGTGCACGCGAAGGCGCGAAGCAGAGCGGCTTCTCGCACGTCGAGATCAAACACGGGTACGTCGAAGCATTGCCGCTGCTCGATAGCTCCTTCGATTTCCTCATCTCGAACGGCGTGTTCAACCTCTGCCCCGACAAGCCCAAGGCCCTCGCGGAGATGCTCCGCGTGTGCAAGCCGGGCGGTCACCTCTACATCGGTGACATCATGGTGCAGCGACCCGTCCCGGAAGGAGCCAGAGGCAACATCGACCTCTGGACCGGTTGA
Organism: Deltaproteobacteria bacterium; assembly: GCA_029262355.1. Lineage (GTDB taxonomy): Bacteria > Desulfobacterota > Binatia > UBA12015 > UBA12015 > VGTG01. The sequence continues at coordinate 10,670 of JAJCZO010000408.1, read as the reverse complement.
ATCGCGGGCGCTCTGCTGGAAGCAGAGCTCGAAGCGGCGGTGACCACGAGTGGGTTCGATGGGTTCGAGATCTGCTGGCGCGGTGACGTTTTCGCCGGCGCGCCGCAGGAGTCCGACGCCGCGGCCTTCGGTACGCTCGGCATCTCCTTTCGCGCGCACAAGCCTGCCCCGGCTTGAACGCGGACCTCGAGTCAACGGTTCAGACCGCCTTCCTCGCACTCGGTGCCCATGATAGGTTTGCGCTAGAGTGACTCGTAGACGCCGGACTGCGCGAACAGCCATCGGCTGGTTCGCAGTAGTGTTACAGCTCCTCGTGGGGCTCGAAGCCCCTTTCGGGCTGAATCTCTGCATCGCCGCGGACGGCCACACGGCGATCGAGCCCGCGCACGCGGCGCGTAGTTGCTCGACCGAAGTCCTACGACACCACCCACGGCCGGCAGAGCTCGGCGCCGACGAGGCCACACGTCATCCGTGTGAAGACGTGAGCCTGCTCGAGATGCGCGCATCTCGGACCACGACCGAGTCACCGCTTCCCCCTCCCCCCTGTGCCGCCCTGGCCTTGTCCCGCACCGAGAGGGGCTCCCCGTCAGCCGACGACATCTCGTGGCTCGAGTGCGACCGCCCTCCGCCTCTTTCGATCGGCCGGGCTCTTCGTAGCGTCAGCCTGCTGATCTGACCGGCTCGTCATCTCGCCCTTTCGGATCTTGCGCCGTCCGTGCGTCTCGCCGACGCGTGTGACCGCCATCATTCACGATGATCTCCGAGGATGACAGTGAAGACCGTTTCGCTCTGCACTTGGCTCGCAAGCGCCGCAATGCTTGCACTCACCTGGCCGTCGATCGCGATTGCCGAAGACCCAGCCCGAGCGCCGCTGGGCGCACACTTCGAGAGCTTCGAGGCTCCCCTCGAACCTGGTGACGCAGAGGCGACGCCTCAGCCCCCCGACCCTTCCGGAACGCTGACGTTGCGCGATGCGATCGCCGCCGCGTTACTCGGGAACCCCGAACTCGCGGTGTTCTCGTGGGAGGTGCGCCGCCGCGATGCTCGTACGATACAATCGGGACTTCTCCCGAACCCCGGTGTCCTCGTCGAAGTCGAGAACCTGGGCGGCGGCGGGGATCGCGCGGCATTCGAGCAAACCGAAACGACGGTGTGGCTCTCGCAACTGATCCAGATCGGGGGCAAGCGAGGGAAGCGAGAGAGAGTGGCGGACCTCGAGCGTGAGCTCTCGGCCTGGCAGTACGAGCGAGCTCGACTCGACGTACTGACTCGAACGAACCGGGCGTTCGTATCGACTCTCTCGGCCCAGGCACGACTCGACATCGTCCACGACTTGGAACGCCTCGCATCCGAATCGATCCAGTCCATCCAGGCGCAGGTACGAGCAGGGGCGGCGCCGGCGGTAGAGAGCACGCGCGCCGAGGTCGAGCGATCCCGCACCCAACTGCAACGACAGGCCCTCGAGCGCGAACTCGACGTGAACCGAGCGCAGTTGGCCGCGATGTGGGGGAGCGCGACGCCGCGTTTCACCGAGGCCCGGGGGAAGCTCGCTCCCATTGCCCTGGCACCACCGCTCGTCGAACTGCAGCGGCGCGTCGAGGAGAATCCCGACGTCGCACGGTGGGAAACCGAGATCGAGCGGCGGGAGGCAGCCCTCTCGCTCGAGCGCGCCCGGGGCCTACCCGATCCCACGATCAACGTGGGCGGGCGGCACTTCAACGACAATGGCGACACGGCCCTCGTATTCGCCGTGTCCGTGCCCATCCCGGTCTTCGATCGCAACCAGGGGAGCGTGCTCGACGCGGCCAGCGGCATTGCACAGGCCAAGGCCGAGAAGTCTTCGGCCAAGCTCGCCGTTCTCACTGCGGTCCGCCAGCGCTACGCCAGCTTGGTCGCCGCGTTCGCGGCGGCCGACACACTCACGACCAAAACCCTTCCGTCCGCGGAAGCCGCGTATCGTGGAGCCCGCGACGGATACCGCAACGGCCTGTTCCGGTATCTAGACGTGCTCGACGCGCAGAGGACGCTGTTCCAACTGCGCATGCAACGCATATCCGCGCTCTCGGAGTACCACCTTGCGCGCGCCGACCTCGAGCGGCTGACGGCCTCACCACTCGAGACCCCGGCATCCGGGGGAGAAGCACCATGAGCGCGTCCGGAACAAACCTGATCTTCACGGTCCTGGCGGCGCTTCTCTACGCATCTGCCGCGTGCGCGTCCGGAGGCGATCACCACGACGAGCCTGAGAGGAGCTTTGCCGTCGCCGAGCTCGAAGAGTACGGCGTCGTCCTCGACACCGCCGGCCCCGGAGTCGTCGATACCGGCATCGAGCTTCCGGGCGAGGTTCGACCCAACGCGGATCGCCTCGCACACGTGGCACCCCGTTTCCCGGGCATCGTACGCGAAGCGCGCAAGAATACCGGTGACTCGGTGACCGCCGGCGAAGTGCTGGCCCTGATCGAGAGTGAGAACCTCGCGACCTACGAGTTGAAGGCAGCCTTCGACGGTACGGTCATCGACAAGCACATCACACCCGGCGAAGCGGTCACGCGCGGAGAACCCGCGTACATCATCGCAGATCTCTCGGAGGTCTGGGTGAACGTGAGCGCGTACCAGAAGGTCCTGCCGGCGATCCACACCGGTCAGCCGGTCTTGATCTCCACGGCCGACGGCGCGCTCGAGGCGGAGGGGGAGATCTCGTATATCGCGCCTGTCGTCGATCAGGCGACGCGCACGACCAGCGCACGTGTCGTTTTGCCCAACCCGGCCGGAGACTGGCGACCCGGACTCTTCGTACTCGCGACCGTTGGACTGCCAACCGAGGCCGCCGTCGTCGTGCCTCGATCGGCGCTTCACCGGCTCGACGATCAGAACGTGATCTTCGTCGTCGAGGGGAACGAGTTCGTGGCAAGACACGTCACGATCGGCGCGGTCGGCCGGAAACGAGCCGAGATCACTTCCGGCCTCTCCGCGAACGAGCGCTTCGCGACCGAGAACTCCTTTCTCGTGAAGGCTGAACTCGGCAAGGGCAGCGCCGAGCATTCTCACTAGGACGGAATCGATGCTTGAACGAATTCTTCGGTTCTCCGTAGAACAGCGAGGGCTCGTCGTACTCGCCGTCGCCGCTGCGGCGGCACTCGGCGCGTGGTCGCTGGCCTCTCTCCCGATCGACGCGGTTCCCGACGTCACGAACCGCCAAGTCCAGGTCACCGCTCACGCCCCTGCCCTCTCGCCCGAAGAAGTCGAAAAGCTCGTGACCTTCCCGTTGGAAACCGCCCTCGCCGGGATCCCCGGCCTCGACTACACGCGGTCGATCTCCCGCGTGGGCTTCTCGCAGGTCACGGCGGTCTTCCACGACGATGTCGACATCTACTTCGCGCGCCAGCAAGTGGCGGAACGGCTGAACCAGACATCGGACAGCCTCCCCGGCGACGTCAGCACGAGCATGGGCCCCATCGCCACCGGCCTGAGCGAGATCTACATGTGGACGGTCGAGTACGCGCACCCCCGAGGCGACGGGGCGGAGGTCTCCGATGGAGAGCCCGGCTGGCAGCGTGACGGAACGTACCGGACGGAGAAGGGCGAAACCCTCCGAAACGAGCTACAGCTCGCCGCCCATCTCCGGACGGTTCAAGACTGGATCATCTCGCCACAGCTCACCGCGGTTCCGGGCGTCGCAGGAATCGACTCCATCGGCGGCTACGTCAAGGAGTACCAGGTACAGCCCAGCCCCAAGGTGCTCGCCTCGTACGGGCTCACGTTCCAAGATCTCATCCGCGCCCTCGAGCGCAACAACCTCAGCACCGGCGCAGGATTCATCGAGCGCAACGGCGAGACTTACATCGTTCGGGCATCGGGCCGGCTGTCGGGACTCGAGGACCTCGAGGACGTAGTCATCGAAGAGCGCCAGGGCACGCCTCTGCGGGTCGCCGACGTCGCCTCGGTGTCCATTGGTGGCGCACCGCGCTCCGGCAGCGCTTCGGAGAACGGGAACGAGGTCGTCATCGGGACGGCCCTGATGTTGCTCGGCGAGAATAGCCGCACCGTTTCCGCCGCGGTCGACGCAAAGATGCGGCAAGTGCGCCAACGACTCCCGCCCGACATTCAGGCCAAGACCGTTCTCGACCGGACCCGGCTCGTCGATGCAACGATCCGCACCGTTCGCGATAATCTCGTCGAAGGCGCGCTCCTCGTGATCGTCGTGTTGTTCCTCATGCTCGGGAACCTCCGCGCCGCCCTCATCACCGCCCTCGCAATCCCGCTGTCGATGCTTCTGGCCGCGATTGGCATGGCGCAGACGAAGACGAGCGGCAACCTCATGAGCCTCGGTGCGATCGACTTCGGGCTGATCGTCGATGGCGCCGTGATCATCGTGGAAAACTGCCTTCGCCGCCTCGGCGAACGTCAGGCTCAGCTCGGCCGGGTCCTTACGCGCGAAGAGCGCTTCGAAACGGTGTTCCTCGCCAGTAAACAGGTACGCGGGGCAACTGCATACGGCGAAGCCATCATCATCACGGTCTACTTGCCGATCCTCTCGCTCACCGGGGTGGAGGGGAAAATGTTCCAGCCGATGGCGTTGACCGTGATCTTCGCACTCGCCGCGGCCTTCGTGCTGTCACTCACGTTCGTCCCCGCGATGGTAGCCCTGATCGTCACCGGGCGAGTCAAGGAGACGGAGAATCCCGTCATCGCCTGGGCCAAGCGACTCTACGAGCCCATGCTGCGGGTCGCCCTTCGCGCACGCTACGCAGTGATCGTACTCGCCGTCGTTCTCTTCGGTGGCTCGCTCCTGCTGTTTCGCTCTCTGGGCTCGGAGTTCGCACCGACCTTGGGAGAACTGGACATCCTGCTGCATGCGATCCGGATCCCAAGCACCGGCGTCGATCAAGCGACCGACATGCAACGAGCCCTGGAGAACCAGCTTCGCGAGGTTCCCGAGGTGGCGTTCGTATTCTCGCGCACCGGCACCGGCGACATCGGAGCCGACCCGATGCCGATCTACATCTCCGACACGTTTCTCATCCTGGAGCCCAGAGACAGATGGCCGAATCCCAGTGACACGAAGGAGGACGTTCGGGCTCGGATCGAGGAGATCGTGGACGCCGTGCCAGGAAACGCCTACGAGTTCACGCAGCCAATCCAGATGCGCTTCAACGAGCTGCTCGCTGGTGTGCGTGCAGACCTCGCGGTGAAGATCTATGGCGACGAGTTCGACGAGCTTCTGCCGGTGGCCAGCCAGATCGCAGGCATCCTTCGATCGATCCCCGGCACCGCCGACGTTCGAGTCGAGCAAGTGACAGGCTCGCCTTGGCTGAACATCGAGGTCGACCGACGCGCGATCGCCCCCTACGGCTTGAGCGTCGCCGACGTCCACGAGGCCGCCGCGATTGCCATCGGCGGAAAGACGGCCGGCCAGATCTTCCAGGGTGATCAGCGCTTTGACGTCGTCGTGCGGCTCCCCGACCAGGCGCGCCGGGATCTCGCAACACTCGAAAACCTCCCCATCCCCCTCTCCCACGAGGACGAGCCACCCGCAGCCCTCGCCCTCGGGGGTGACGACGTGCAGCGGGCACCAACTCGGTATCTGCCGCTGTCCGCCGTGGCGGAGATCCAGCACGCGACGGGCCCCAACCAGATCAGCCGGGAGAACGGGAAGCGCCGCATCGTGGTGCAAAGCAACGTACGCGGACGCGACATCGGGTCCGTCGTCGCGCAAGCGCAGGAACTCGTTGCGGCCGAGGTCATTCTCCCGGCCGGCAGCTGGATTGGCTGGGGAGGTGAGTTCGAGAACCTGATCCAGGCAACGCGACGCTTGTCGTTCATCGTGCCGCTGTGCTTCCTCGTGATCCTCCTGCTCCTCTACTCGACCTTCGGATCGTTCCGACCTGCCGCGATGGTGTTCACCGGAGTTCCGCTGGCTCTCACCGGTGGCATCGTGAGCCTCTGGCTCCGCGACATGCCCTTTTCGATCTCGGCCGCGGTGGGATTCATCGCGCTCTCTGGAGTGGCCGTCTTGAATGGCCTCGTGATGATCACCTTCGTGAACCAGCTTCGCGAGGAAGGGAGCACCCTGGAAGACTCGATCGTGCGCGGCGCCGTCACCCGACTCCGCCCGGTCCTCATGACGGCGCTCGTCGCCTCGCTCGGCTTCGTTCCGATGGCGACCGCGACGGGGACCGGGGCAGAAGTTCAGCGTCCGCTCGCGACCGTAGTCATCGGCGGGCTCCTCACGAGCACGGCCCTGACGCTGTTCGTCCTACCAGCGCTCTACCGGGTGTTCTCGAAGCGGGGCGACGAACCCCGGTGATCACGCTCCGGTCCGCCTGCGAGGCGCGGGCTCTGGCTCACGACGAAATAGTGTATCCATCGGCCAAGCGAGGAGTCCAACCATGGCGAAAGACGTATGCATCATCAGTGGAGTCGGTCCCGGCACGGGAAGTGCGCTCGTTCGTCGATTCGCCGACACGCACCAGGTCGCGATGATCGCGCGCAGCGAAGACCGGCTGGGCGAGCTTGCCCACGGTGTCCGGGACGCTCGCGCTTACCCGTGCGACGTGACGGACACCGAGGCCCTGAAGACGACTCTGGCCACGATCCGCGAAGAGATGGGGAGCCCGTCGACGCTCGTGCACAATGCAGTCGGAGGAGCCTTTGGCGACATCCTCCAGGTCGATCCCAAACTGCTTGAGCTGAACTGGCAGATCAACACGATCTCGCTTCTCCACATGGTCCAGTCGCTCGGGCCGGATATGGTCGAGGCCGGGCGCGGGGTGATCCTGGCAACCGGGAACACCTCAGCCTACCGCGGGACCGCCAACTTCGCAGCCTTCGCACCCACCAAGGCCGCGCAGCGAATTCTCCTCGAATCGGCAGCACGGCATCTCGGCCCGAAGGGCGTGCACGTCGCGTACGTTGCGATCGACGCCGTCATCGATGTTCCATGGACGCGAGAGTTCTTCCCCGATCGTCCCGATGAGTTCTTCTGCAAACCTTCCGACATCGCGGACGAGTGCCACCGCATCGCGCACCAACCCCGCTCGGCCTGGTCCTTCGACGTCGTGATTCGCCCATTCTGCGAGACGTGGTGAGACTACCCGCCAGCGCGTAGCCGATCGTACAGCGCGCCGAGGACCGCGAGCTTCTCGCCGCGAGCGACCGGGCGCATGCCGACGCGCGCGCCGAATTCCATATGCTCATCGGATTCCGACGAGTAGGGATCCCAACGCGCGAGCCCGTCGGCATTCGGATCGCCGACGCGCGCGAACTGCACCCACGCGCTCAACATCGCGCGCGACAGACTCTCGTCCTCCACTGGATTGAGGAAGGGTTGGCCGAAAACGTAGCTGATCTCGGACGCATGAAACGCACCAAGGGCGCGCCCTGCGCTGCCGCCCGGTTTCTGCGTGAAGAAGTAGAGGTACGGCGCCTTGCCACGGGAAGCGAGGATTCGGGCCACGTAGTGGCCTTGCGCGACGAAAAGCGAATCCCCGAGGAGATCGTAGCTCGCCGGGAGCAAGTCCTGCTCCGTCGCGGCCGGATACAGGCGCAGTAGCTCCTCGGCCTGGGGGCCACCGAAAGCGCGAATCCCCGCCTGGAACTTCTCGAGCGTATCGACGGGCGGCAGGATCTCGACCATGGGGCTGCCCCAATAGAGTGCGGTCCCCTCATCCGCGTTGCTCCCGAAGAGAAACGGCACGTCGTTCGCCGCCCCGGTCGCGAACGACTCCGCCACCTCGTGCGGCAGCACCCAACCATCGATGACGGGATTCGTTCCCAAGGGCGATCCAGCCCCCTTCGCGATCAGGGTCGCCGCGTCGATCTCCCGCAGCGCGTCGATGCCCGTGACACCAATCTGCTGCGCGTACATCCGTCCCATGTCGTGCCCCGAGATGGGCATTCCGCCGCCCGGCTCGTCGAGCCTCATGCGCGCGTGAACACCGAATCCGCTTTGCGCGATCGCCCGGTGGAAGAGCCCCGCCGCGAGCGGTGACGTCATGAGGTGCGTGACGGCCTGCGCTCCAGCCGACTCGCCAAAGATCGTCACGTTGGCCGGATCTCCCCCAAAGGAGGCGGCGTTCTCCCGCACCCAGCGCAACGCTTCGATCTGATCGAGCAGGCCGTAGTTGCCCGAACTGCCCTCGGGCGACTCGGCGGTGAGCTCGGGATGAGTGAGGAAACCGAACACGTCGAGACGGTAGTTCACCGTCACGACGACGACGCCTTCGCGCACGATCCGGCGCGGATCGTATGCCGAGGCGGTACCAAACCGAAAGGCCCCGCCGTGAATCCAGACCATCACCGGCAGCGCGCCATCGCCTCCGGCCGCTGGCCGGAAGACGTTCAAGTAGAGACAGTCCTCGGAATACTCGAAGTCCCGCACGGGGGGTTCGACGCCAAACGCCGAAGCGACCTTCTCTGCGTACCCGCCCTCGCCCCGAACGATCTGCTGACACGACGCCCCGAACGACGACCCATCCCGGGTACCACTCCAGCCGGCCACCGGGACGGGCGGCCGCCAGCGAAGGGGGCCCACGGGCGGGGCGGCGAACGGGATTCCACGAAAGGCCTCGACCCCGCCAGATTCGAGTGTGCCTTCGAGCTCTCCCTGGGCAATGCTCAATGTCGGACGATCTGGGTTGGTCATCGGTAGCATTGAAGCGAATTCGCAGGCCCAGGTCGAAGGAGTCGGCGCGTCCTGCCAGAGGAAGCGAACCGCGTCACCATCCAAAGCCGGCCGGACACCCTGGGGCCAAATCGACGCGCTGGCGCATCCAAATCGACCGGGCGGCGGACGACTAGGCTACCAAGCGTTCGGTTTGCTATCAGTCGTATGCCCGCTCCCGCGTGAAGCTCGAGCTAGAAAGGGGACGCCTGGTGCCGAAAACCGATCCACCAGAGCCGAAGCGCGGCCCCGGCCGGCCATCGAAATCGGCAAGCCCACGAGTCACGCGTGCGCGAATCCTAGAGGCGGCCCTGCGACGGATCGACGAGCACGGCATGGAGAGCGTCGGCATCCGGCAGCTAGCGACCGAGCTGGGTGTGGCACCGAACTCGCTGTACTCCTACGTGCGCGACAAGAACGACGTGATTCACGGTGCGGTCGAGCTCGCCTTTGGCCACCTCGAAATACCAGAGGCGAGCGGCGGGACATGGAAAGAGCGCGTTTCGGAGCTCTGCACCTGGCTGCGGAGCCGATTGCTCGAGCACCCAAGACTGGTCGCGACACCGCGGTTCGCCGAGGGCGCACCGTTCCCGTTCATCGCCTTCCCAGCGACGGTGGGCCTCGTGCTCCACGAGGCCGGATTCGAGGGTGAAGAGCTGATCGAGACCGTGTACGCGGTGTTCTACCACACCGTCGGGTTCGTCACGATGGAGGTATCCCGCGCGCAACACGGAGTACCGACCGAAACCGACGAGTTCCTCGTCAAGCAACTCGACCCGGAGAAGTTCGACGCGGCCATGCAGGAACGCGCGGCCCAGATGGTCCCGTTGATCCGCGGACTGGACCTCGACGCCGTCTTCGAGCGGAGCTTGCGCGGGATGCTCGACGGGCTCCCCAGCCCCGACGCCACACGACGCCGCAAGGCCGGCACACGCGCGAAGCACTAATCTCACCTCTGGTTGACCCGGTGAGGCTCCGCGACGTATGAATTGAACGAAGTGCAATTCTATTCGTCGGAAGGTTCCCACATGAAACCTGCGCCGTACCGCGGTCGACGTCTGCTCGTTTCGATTCTGGTCACTGCCCTGACGATCGCCTCGTCGCCCGCAGGGGCGTGGACCACCGAGCCCGCGTTCGGACGCACCGAAGAGCGCGAGCCCTGTGAGCAGTACGACCCGCTGCGCCGTCCGCTGTTCGGCGACCTGCACGTCCACACGAGCTATTCCTTCGACTCGTACATCTCGAGCCAGCGCAATGACCCTGCCGACGCGTACCGCTACGCGCGCGGGGAACCGATCACTCTGCCAGGCGAGGACGGCGAACAGACCGTCGTCGCGACGATCCAGCGCCCGCTCGACTTCGCCTCCGTCACCGACCACTCGGAGTACCTGGGCCAGATCAGCGTGTGCACCACGGATCCGTGGAGGCTTGGCTACTGGTGGCCCCACTGCATCATGACGCGCTCGTCGCATTTCTACACGCAAATGCTCGCCGCGCACTGGTGGACGCAGCTCGGCGGGATGGCGGAGAAGACGACGCGCTCGTTCGCCTGCACTCTCTCGGATTGCGACGCCGCGACCGCCACGACCTGGGGTCAGATCCAAGAAGCCGCCGAAGCGGCCTACGACCGGTCGGCGAGCTGTGGGTTCACCACGTTCGTGGGTTACGAATACACCGACGCACCCGACGGGAGGAACATGCACCGCAATGTGATCTTCCGAAACGCAGACGTCGTGGACTCTCCGATCTCCACGTACGAAACCGGTTCGTACAACTTCCCACAGCTTTGGGTTCAGCTTCGCGAGAAGTGCATCGAGGGGAAGGAAGGTTGCGACGTCCTCGCGATCCCACACAACTCGAACCTCTCGGGCGGCATGATGTTCCGCGACCCCAAGACGCCGCGCGAAGCCGAAGACCGGCTCTTCTTCGAACCCGTGATCGAACTCGTGCAGCACAAGGCCGCGTCCGAGTGTCGCTTCGATCGGCTGGCCGGGCGAGGCGTCTTCAC